>JAGQPR010000158.1 GCA_020426625.1 Planctomycetales bacterium | reverse complement strand
CTGTGCGCTAGCTAGCACGCGGTTTTTGACGGAACCGCACGCTATCGCGCTAGAGGCTGATGTGGCATCGGAATTACAATTTGTGACACTAGGGAGGGGGTGGAGTGCTGCGGACGGAGTGCTGCGGACACAGCAGTCTAGGGAGTGTGGTTCTTGGCACTGCTGCGGACACAGCAGTCTAGGGAGTGTGGTTCTTGGTAAACTAGTGGGGGTCGCAAAGCCTTTGCGCTTGCCTCGTCTTACCCTTGTTCGGCTGCCAAGCACGGACCTTGAGGTTTGATGAACCACTTGGACTACGATCTGCAACACGGTTCCGTCTATTGTTTTGCTTTGAACGGCACCATCACTCAACTGCCGTTTGCAGGACTCAGCACGACAAGACCACATCGCTTGCTACGAAGTGAAGACTGATGCCAGAAAAACTGCAAACCGGGAGTCCCCAAAGCTTGCAAAGCGCCGATGTCGTGGTTATCGGGTCGGGTTTCGGTGGCAGCATCCTGGCCTGGATACTTGCTCGCGCAGGTAGGAGTGTGGTTCTGATTGACCGCGCAACGCACCCAAGATTCGCATTGGGCGAGTCCTCGACGCCGTTGGCGGACTTCTTGTTGGAGCAAATTGCTGACCAGTACAACTTGCCAGAGATCAAGGCGCTGAGCCGCTGGGGTACGTGGCAAGCGAACTACCCGCATTTAAAGGCGGGCAAGAAACGAGGCTTTAGCTATTTCCACCACTTACCTGGGCGCGCGTTCGCCGATGATTCCAAGCACACCAACAGTTTGTTGGTCGCGGCCAGCAACTGCGATGAGCTCAGTGACACGCACTGGCTTCGATCGGATGTCGATGATTGGCTATGCCAGCGAGCGCAAGACTCTGGTGTCCAGTTCTTGTCTCGAAGTCGAATTGAACGGATAGCCCGCAAAGACGAACACTGGCAACTACATATATTGCCAGCCGAAGGCAGTAACGCCACTGGGGGACGCTTGCTCAGGTGCAACTTTGTGGTCGATGCAAGTGGTCAAGCCGGAGTGCTGCCCGACCAGTTGGGCATTTCCAAGGTAGACCATTATTTGCGAACTCGCACCGGAGCTATGTTTGGCCATTTCACTGGGGTTGAATCGGCGAGCGCCTGGCTCGAAGATCGTGGCTGCCCATTCGATGCGGATGACGCCGCCCAGCATCACATCCTGGCTAATGGCGCTTGGGTATGGATGCTGCGTTTTCATCATGGCGTTACATCTGTCGGTGTCGTCCGCCCGACATCGAATGCAAGGTTCGATAATGTCGACACGCGCTGGCAAGAGATTTTGCATACCTATCCATCGCTGGCGGAGTTGATGCGAAATGCGAAGTTGATCGCTCCTATCCGGTCAGGCAATCCACGCCTGGGCAGCATTTGCCGCATCAGTCGTTTGTGGGCCCGAGCGGCAGGCGCAGGGTGGGCTCTCCTGCCCAGTACGGCCGGTGTGGTCGATCCGCTGCACAGTACTGGGATTGCCCACACCCTCACCGGTGTCTTGCGTCTGGCTTCGCTACTGGATGATCGCTGCGATGCGACTGGCCTGTTGCACCGATTGCAGGAGTACTCCAGTGAAATAATCGAAGAGGTAAGATGGATCGATTTGATCGTAGCTAGTTGCTACGCTGCAGCGGAACAGTCCTTTGAACTATTCTGCGATGCTTGCAGCCTTTATTTTCTGGCTGCCATAGCCTGTGAGCGCCAGCTGTCCGAAAATGGCCACATGACTGCCGGCTTCTTGATGCATCAGGACGGTGAGCTGCGGCAGGTTTACCAGCAAGTATCTGACCAGTTGTCGAAACTGAATGGCACGCGACTTAGCCCGAGTCAACAAGTGCAACTGCGAAAGGAATGGCGTGAGAAGTTATCGGCTTGGGATACGGCAGGACTCACCGATCCGCACCACTGCCAGCGAATCGCCCGCTCAGCTGCCGACAAAGAAACGAGTGCAACGTAGCGTTAGGTCAATGACCGGCAAACGCGGTTGTCGGTCACGCGACGAACGCATCATTCTGCCGTACGCTGGAAAACTTGTTTGACAGTGGCATCTTGCAGAACGACCAAAGCCCAGATACCGATAGGCAGTCCGATACAGCAGCAATTACCGATAGGAAGCATGGCCAGAACGGCTGCAGCCAGCGACCATGTATAGGATCTAACTTGGCTCATGCGAATGGCACCGACCAGGACGCCTATGGACACTGCCATAGCTACCAGGTTCATCACCAGCATCCAGGGGCCTTGGCTAAGCCGAATCATGATCGACAGATACTGCACGACAGCCGATTCCTCGCCGAACTGGTCCTTCATCTGGGTCATCGTATCCTGCATGGCTGATTGGTCCAGCATGTTGTAAATCGACGATCCTGTTCCGTAAAGTGAGGCCAAAATGCTGAGTCCGCCGACGACCATCAGGGCGATTGCTGGCGGAGCAACTTTGTCTTTGACGATTTGTAGTTCCATCTGACCATCGGAGGAACCATTTATGAATTGAGACCCACTCATGCGAGTCGACTCGTATGGATTATCCGTCATCAATCCTGTCCCCACCTAGATCGAGTTTCAATGCATCGTGTTGATTGATCGCATACGTTTAACTGAAGCCAGCACTGCACCTATTGTGATTGCAGCCCTTTGTTTCACAAACGATCAATTCTACGACAGCAGCTATGCAACTTGTACTATTCTTCTTTAAAGCAGCCTGGAGGGAAATAGCACTCGGTATCTGCACCTGGATTGAGAAGTAAACCACAATCTACGGGCAATCCGTCCAGCAGCACATCACCGCTGAGCAATACTGAGGGCAATTCCTTACCCTCGGGTAGATCATCGGCGTTTTCTACCGCGAAGTTGGCGGCTGCATTCTCATTGCTGAAACATACCACCGCAATTTCATCGTCGACTTCGGCTAGAACTACACTAAAGTTACCTTCCTCGTCCTCCTCGATATCACCGCTCTCCATGTCGATTTGTTGGAACAAAACAAAATCCCCGTTGCGGATAATGTCGAGTGCCACGGCAATATCATTTTGATCAGCCGCATCTGCGATAAGCAATCCCAGGTCCACTGGCTCGTTTTCGTCATCCAATGTCATAAATTGACTTTCAACAAGATTTTTAAGCCCGTTTTCAGTGTTGGCCCGAGCGAGTTACACACGTTTCAGCCATCAGCGATTTGCTTTAAAACGGGGCTACTCTCACTTTATCCTCGGCAACGATGACTTTGCAATGGGAGAGATCATTTGTCCCGTTGATCAATTGCCTTGATTCTAGCCGCCTCAAACTCATCACCAGGAATCCAGTTGGGCATCTCACTTTGATTGGAAATAACAACTCCTACATGCATCAACAGTTGGGCATCCTCGATAGCTCCCGCAAGATCCCAATTTGGATCGTATTCGTCGCCTGGTTGGTGGTAAATCTCTTCTACCCACTTTTCCAGCTGTGACTTTCCCCAACCATCGGGCCGACCCACAACATTGACTCCACTATGCAAGTAGACTCCCGGAACGCCAACCTTCGCCAAACTGAATTGATCTGAGCGATAGTAGTACCCGCGATCGGGAAAGTAATCGGGGACGACCGTACGACCTTGCCACTTGGCAACTCTATCGACGATTGGATCCAAGTCTGATTTTCCATTGCCGATCAGATTGAGATCGTGAGTCCGTCCCAGTATGTTGATGCCATCGATATTGATCACAGCAGCCATATAGCCTGCTGGGATCGGAGGGTCCAGCGCGAAGTGCTCCGAACCTAGCAACCCCTGTTCTTCAGCACCCACAAAAGCAAACAGTATCGATCGCTTGGGGCGAGTGGGCAAGCTGGCGATAGCTCTGGCAATAGACAGCAGTGTGGCTGTGCCCGACGCGTTATCGACTGCACCATTGTAGATCATGTCTCCATTTTCATCACGCTGATCGGCCAATCCCAAATGGTCATGGTGAGCCATGAAAACCAAGAACTCTTTGCTGAGCCTGGGATCTGCCCCCGGCAATACACCAAGCACGTTTCCAGTCATCTGCTCACGAACATCACATTGCAACGTCAAAGAAAGTCGCAGACCGAGGGGAATCGGACGAAAATCTCGAGACTGAGCCGAAGCACGTAACTGATCCAAATCTTGCCCCGCCAATTGCATCGCGCGCTCGCAGGCAGCTTCCGTGATCCAACCTTTCAGCCTGGTGGTCGGCCCTTCTGTGGCAGCCAATTCAAATTCTTCACCACTCCAGGAAGTTTGAACGACCTGATACGGGTAGCCAGCTGACGCTGTGGTGTGGATGATCAACGCTCCGGCCGCTCCCATCTTGGCTGCCATTTCATATTTGTAGTCCCAGCGCCCGTAGTACAATCGTCGTCTGCCCGCAAATAAATTCGGATCGTCTTCGGGATCGTTGTTCATCATCACCAGAATCTTGCCGCGAACATCTACGTCCTTGTAGTCATCCCAATCGAACTCGGGTGCCTGGATACCATAGCCGACAAAGACCAACTCCGCGTCTTCGATGCTGACAGTCGGCTGAGGCATTCCACATGTCAACATGACATCTTCATAGTGGTTGAGCGAGAGTTGGTCGGTGCCACGGCGAATCTGTATGCTGGTAGGCGGGATTGTCCGCAGTCCGCGTAGCGGCACCGGCTGAAACCAACTGCCGTCTGCTGCTGCGGGTTGAATTCCCAGGGATTGCAATTCTGTTGCAATGTAGAGCTGTGCCAGGCGATCACCGCGCGAGCTGGGGCCGCGCCCTTCCAGCAAATCATCAGCCAGGAAACGAATATGGCTGCGGAGCACGCCCTCGGTGATCTGCGCGGCGGACTGAACAACTTGCTGCTCCGGCACCCAGTCGGCTGACCGCACGGTACTGGCAAAACCAAGGTATGCTCCAACGAATCCCAGCCAGACGATAAACCTCATAAGACAACGACTCCTCTCAAACGACCAACTACGCAACATTAGAATACGCCAACATAACCGGAATCGCGTCTGACTCAATTGGGAGCATGCTTCAAAATAGCGGCTCCGCCATCTGGGCGTCCAGTTGTTCATAGCGTTTGCGCAACTGCTGAACGATCTGCGGATGTTTGTCGGCCAGGTTCATTGTTTCTGACATATCGTTGGAGATGTCAAAAAGCTCCCAATCACGGAGGCTACCCTGGCGATTGGATGCAACGATTTTCCAATCCCCGCTACGCAAGGCAGCCTTGTTGCCCTGCCGCCAATAGAGCGTCTCGTGTCTCGATCGCGGGTCGATCTTTTTCAGCAAAGGCAGCAAGCTGTAGCCGTCTAGATTCTTGTTGCTAGCCGCGCCGGCGACTTCGGCACAGGTTGGATAAATGTCTAGCGAACTAATGACTTGGTCGCAGGTTTCGCCAGCAGGAATCACGCCTGGCCAGGATGCTATAAACGGCACACGCAAACCACCTTCGTACATCGTTCCCTTACCTCCGCGTAGCGGCAAGTTACTGGATGTCAGTTCGCGAGTGGGCCCCCCATTGTCGCTCAAAAAGAATACTAACGTGTTCTGGGACAATTCGCATTCGTCTAGAGCATCAAGAATGTTTCCAACGCCGCGATCGAGATCGACCAACATGGCTGCGAATATCTGCCGATGAAGATCGTTGATATGGGACAGCTTCTGCAAGGTTTCGTTCTTGGCTTGCAAAGGACTGTGAACGGCATTGAACGTTACGGATAAGAAGAATGGCGTCTGGCGATACCTGCGGATGAAGCCTACTGCCTCGCGCGCCAGCGCATCGGTCAAGTACTCCTGCTCAACAACTGGCTGCCCCTCCCGCGTGATGGGGTTGTTCGCGTCGTAGGCAGGTTCGTTATGCCCCATGTGAGAAGAATACCACAGGTCTTGTGCCACTTGGTAACGCGACTTACTGCCTTGAGGCAAGTACTTGCGTCTGAGCATCAGCGTAGTCCCGGTCCACGGAGAAGGTGCAAAGTAATGCCCCTCGTGCAAAAAACCAAAGAACTCACCGAAGCCTCTTCGCAATGGGTGGTAATCAGCTGCACCACCCAAGTGCCATTTGCCAATCAATCCCGTTGAATACCCCACTTGCTGCAATTGCTCAGGCAACAGCAATTCCGAAGTTGGGATTCCCGTACCGGGATCCTCGTTCCTAGCCCCGATTGGATTGAATTCATAGCCGAATCTTGTCGGAATGCGACCACTAAACAACCCTGCCCGCGAGGGACTGCAATTGGGGGCGGTGACATAAGCTTGCGTACAGCGCACGCCGGACAATGCCAATCTGTCTATCCGGGGTGTGGGTATTTCCGGGTTGCCCTGGCAGCCCAATTCGCCATATCCCAAATCGTCAGCGATAATCAAGATGATGTTCGGCTGGACCTCTGGCTGCCGCCCGTTGGCGACGTTTGCAAGCACAATTGCTAGCGCAAACACGAGCACCTGAGCGAAAACCAATTGTCGAAACTGCCAACAGCCATAGAGAGTCGCTTTGGCAGAAGGTATGCAGTACTGTTCCGCATTGCACATGGTGATTCTCATAGGATAGCCAAAGGATTGCGAGGATGTTCAAGTGTTCCGCGCGTCACTCCAACGCGATTATCGGCCTTCAATTCGCGCCAGACCTGCGTTCCGCTCAATTGTCCTGCGAGCAATCTACGATACAAATCGATTTGGCCAGCAATTACGGATTCGGGAGCATCGCGAAGCAATTCCACTCGAAATTTCCGCACGCCCAACTCCAGTAGTGGCTTCACGGTTTCAGCACCACTTTGCGCTTGGGAATTGTAGAGCGTATTGCGACAACCAATATCGGCGTGCAGCACATGCTCCGCTCCCAACCGATCTGCCAGACGAACGTCGTGCCGGTCGCAAGGTCTTCCACAATCCGACTTGTTCCGACCCGGACTCAACACGCTGCAGAAAACACAATGCTCCATGTGGAACATCGGCATATGTTGGTGGATGACGACCTCTAACCATTGGGCAGGAGTCTGCTGGACCAATTCAAACAATTGATCCCGATTGAGATCATAAGATGCCGTAACGCGAGTTGTACCCCAGTTTATCAGCTGCTGCGCCGTGAGCGGATTAGTAACGTTTAAGGAAAAATCCGCTGCGAAAGGAATGTTGTGTTCCTGGCAAAAGCGGATTGCGGCAAGATTGCGGGCCAGCCAACCGTCGGGGCTTAGTTTGGCAAACGCTCGGAAAAGCCCATCTTCGCCCGGCTTGTGGATTCGCAGAGTTGCCAATTCGATCGTCGCTTGATGAGCATGAGCGACCTGAATTGCCTGTCGATACTGGCGAATGTCGTGAAAGTCAGCTATCAGGTTCGTTGCGCCTGCCGCTACACAATGCTGCAGCTGCTCGAGCGAGCGGCAGAGGACTCGCAATTCGATTGGCGCTGCTTTCGGTCCGCCGGGCGACTGCTGCTGGTCAGCGACGTTCTCGTTAACTTGCTCCAGCATCCGAGTGGCTACAGGCTGCTGCGTGCAGGGCAGTGGCTTGGTAACCCGCAACAGATCCAGCTGCTGAACCAGCTCTCGACGCAGTTGCCCCAATACACTTAGAGGAACCATCGGCGTGCCACAAATTTCAGCGGAAAGAGTTCCTAGGCGGTATACGGTTCCACCCAGCCGCGAGAATTGCTCTACCAAAGTCTCCGTACTAACTGCATGCTTTCTCGCGGCCTGGCAGACATGTTCGCTACGCAATTCAAATTCCGGCAAATCCTTGGTCGATGCGTGAACAATCACCGCTTGGCCAACCGCAGCCTGCACACGCAAGTTTACCGGAACTCGTTTGGTCGGGTCGGCGGACTCGTACGATTGCCTCAGCCGCTTGCTCAACTGAGGATCATCGGTTTTCCAAATCGATGCACCGAAGGGAACGTCATCTTGGTTCACAGTACCTCGTTTTAGTCCAACGACTGTCAGACCTGACTCTGCCCGATCGACTCGCACGTCGTTTTGGAACAGCTCATACACTCTCCCGCCGATCTCGTGCCCGTTCGCTCGATCGCCTTCAATGACGATGCCATCGCCGGTGGCAAGGGGCGCATGCAAGTCGACTGTGATCTGGTCTCCTCGAATGGTGGATACTTCGCCAAGGCGAATACCGCGTTTGGCACTGCTGGTGCCGGGGACCAGAAGCTTATGGTCGCAACCCTCAAGCCACCCGGGGGAGAAGCCCCGCGAGAAGCTGAGCTCCAATTCTTGCTGTTGGGTAGCATTCAACTTTCTAGCTTGACCGGCAAGCGCTGCGTCAATTGCCGCTCGATAATGTGAACAGACGTTGGCCACGTACTCCGCAGTTTTCAATCTGCCTTCAATCTTGAGAGAACAAATGCCTGCATCGATCAGCTCGGGCACCAAATCGTGTGCAGCCAAATCTTGCGGGCTGAGCAAGTATTTTACATTGCCTAGGTCCCGCGGTTGGCCATCGCACAGCAGCTCGTAGGGCAGGCGACAGGCCTGAGCACACTGCCCTCGATTGGCGCTTCTGCCGCCTAGCGACTCACTAGTCAAGCACTGTCCGCTGTAGGCTACGCACAGGGCTCCATGCACAAACGCTTCCAACGGCATGTTTGTATCGGACGCAATGCTGCGAATTTCTTTCAGCGACAACTCTCGGGCCAATACGACTCGTTGTACGCCCAGCTGTCGGGCCATTTCTATGGCCGTTGCATTGGTCAACGTCATCTGGGTACTAGCGTGAACTGCTAGCTGTGGACACAACTCCCTCACGACTCGCGCCAATCCCAGATCTTGGACCAGGACAGCATCGACTCCTGCATCGGCCAGCTGACGCACACTGGATTCGACGGCCAGCAACTCGTCAGTGAATACCAGGGTATTGAGGGTCACATACCCGCGCACATCCTGACGATGCAACATCAGCATCAACTGCCTAAGTTCACCGATGTGGAAATTTGTCGCGCGAGCTCGCGCGTTAAATCCGATGTCCAAACCAAAGTAGATGGCGTCCGCTCCGTTTTCTACAGCGGCGTGGGCGCACTGCCAATTGCCAGCTGGCGCAAGCAACTCCACCTGATCAGCTCGTGACATGGCGATCATCTCTCAAAGGCAACGAAATACGGTCGGTATGGGGCTGGATTCCCAACCGTATCCACCGAACTGGGGGCATGGAATCGTGGGCTCGGCAGTAGCAGGCCCATTGGGCTCTCAGCGTAGCCGACCGATATGCCGACGATTATCCGTGTCATTGCAGCTTAGTCGATGTGGCGTCATTCGCACAGCGGCAAGATTAGCAGCTGCCTCAGCACTGCAAGCGAGATTCTCGATGATTGATTCCCGTTAACGGGCTACCGTCGCTTTTCGGAAAAATAGAGCTCGGCTGTTTCCGCAGTTATTTTACCTGCTTCCAGCAATTGCCTTACCGATTCATCCAGCGGAACCATCCCGTCGGCGCGACCGGTGATAATGTTTGTATCGATACTCTCCAGCTTACCCATCCGAATCGCGCTTGCCATGGGGGACGTGTTGAACAGCACCTCCAAAGCCAGCTCGCGTTTGCCTCCTTCTGGCCAACTGGGCAGCAGATGTTGGCTGATCACTGCCCGCAGACTCATGGCCAGCTGAGCGCGAATGGCTGGTTGCGCGCTCTGTGGAAACAGGTCGCTAAACCGTGAAATGGCGCCTTTGGCGTCTCGCGTATGCAGTGTCGAAAAAACCAAGTGGCCGGTTTCCGCCGCGCTCAACGCAATTTGCGCTGTATCCTGATCGCGAATCTCGCCAACTAGTATGACATCCGGATCCTGCCGCAGGCCATATTTTAGCCCGTCGGCAAACGTTGCCACGTCTTTCCCTACCTCTCGCTGCGTGACGATGGAAGACGAACAACGCGGGAACACGTACTCCACGGGTTCTTCCACGGTGATGATGCGATTTCCGCCCTCTTGGTTGAGCAAATTCAGGACCATTGCCAGTGAGGTAGTTTTGCCGGAACCAGTCACCCCTGAAAACAGTACCAAACCATTTCGGAAGTGCGCCAGTCGCTGCGCCAACTCCTCGGGGAATCCAGCCCAAACCATGTCGGGAATCTCAGACTTGATGACGCGAAAGCACGCGCCCAGACCGTCGTTACTGGCAAACACGTTCGCGCGAAATCGCTGCAGACAGCTACCCCCTACATCCAACTCCAACGCAAAATCAGCGTTTTTTTCTTCGTCAATTTGCGCTAAAACTCGTGGGTCGACGTAGCCAACTAGGGCGGTGCGGACCTCTTCTGGTCCCAGCATTGAGTCAGGCAATTGCTGCAAGATGCCATTGACGCGTAGCGTTGGGCGATGGCCCGCAGCCAAGTGCAGGTCGGAGGCGCCGCAGGCAACGGCTTCGGAGAGCCAACGGAATAATCGCTCGGCCGGGGTTAGGCTCTCGTTTGTCACGTTTCTAACTTCCTGGAACGATTCGCTGTAAGTGTTCTACGATTGCCAGTCATCCGCCAGCACTAGTCCAACCCAAAAATTCAAGGCAAGTTCCGCGGTCAATTCTTTGGAGCGCGCTTGTCCGCTAGTTCGTGTCTGTCCGGCAATTCCAAACATGTTGCATGTAGACGACTTGTGTCAAAAACTGGTCGTGAAGATTCTGATTTTGACTCCGTCCGCAGTTTTTGCAGGTGGTCCCATTTGATCAAAAATCTGCCCGAAAATCTAAGGCGGCGGTCGATGCCGCTTCTAGCTTTACACTAGAAATCAATCTCGCATCGGTGACTGAACGAAACTACACGAACCTGCTCAGGTCACGCCCTCCTGAGCGCGCTGGCAAAATGCGCTTGTTGTCAAACTGACATGAGTTCGGGTAAGCCTAACCCAGATACAAAAGATTACCTCCGTTCTGATTTTTTTGGCGTCGCCAAAACCCGATGATTTGGAGACGTGAAACACAGAGAGGGGTTTGTTGGAAATGAAAGCAAGCGGCACTTTTGCCATCGTGGGCAGCTTAGCGTGATATTGGAGCATCATCCACTATGTAAGAGTAGCTGACATCGCCGTTTCTTTTGAACTGCGATAATGCTGCAGGTAAATAGGTTCGGACGTAATCGACACGCGTTTCGTCTTGTCCGACTCGCACACGAACATAACCGGAGCTGCTCTGAATTTCGCCACTCAGGTAACCATACTCCTTGGCCGTGTTCGTATTGCCGGAACGAGGATGCCCGGGCTGTGGAACCTCTTGATAAACGATGCCATCGAGATCATGTTTGATGAATAGATGATCGTGACCGTGAAAAACGATCGACACACCACCATGCTTGACCAAGAGGTCATGAATCGGCATTTCCCAACCTGGCGTTGTTTGGCGAATTCATCTTCGCCCTCGGTATTCTCGCCGCCCCATGGGCAACCAAGATGTGTCCAAATTTGTCTAAGGGGTCTATGATTTTGCGAGCTTGGTGATCCGCGTACCGCTGAGGCCTATTCATCTCTTCTACGTAAACTGAGTAACGAAGGCGGTATTTCGTGTGAACTTCACAGGTAACTCCACAATGCGCTTTTACCGTTGCGTTTCACACGACCAAACCACTTGCACAAAGGATACATCAAGACGATGACCACGCACCAGGCAACATAAACCTGCCACAGACCAGGGAACCCAAACTCCGAGGACAATGGCGTTTCCTCACTTTGACTGTAGATTGCCTGGAAAGGCGAAAGAGGCACGCCTCGAATGACCCAATAGGTGAATATCGACGCGATGTGGATGAGGTAAAAATGCAAGACGTAGAAAAACAGGGGCACCCGCCCAAAGACCTCCAGGTGCTGTACAAGTGAACTGTCCTTACCAAGATGTTCAAACCACCCCAGGAGCATCAGCGCTGGCCCGAGTGTCATTAGCAAATAGATAAGCGACGGTGGATACTTCGTTGCGCGCAAGAATGATATTCCTGTACGAACCCAATCCGTGGTAATCGCAGAACTTGAGGTGGCGTCCATCGCCTCCGTGCTTCCCAAGGCTAAGGTGCCTTGCAGACTCCATGGTCTCGGGTCGCCGTATGCATTCGTCATTCTCAAAATGAAAAAGCCTACAACAACTACGGTGCCAATGACAAGGAGAAAGCGGCTGCGATCGAACGGTGGTTGCTTGAGTAGCGGCGCGAATCCGTAGCCAGTTGCCATGACGCCGACCCAAGCCAGCACGGGATAGCCCACTTCCAGGTTGGCCCATTCGATATAGCCTGGCCCATCGTGAACGAGAATCCATATCCAGTCGAAACGGCCAAACATGCTTGCATCCACTCCATCGAGCAGGTTGTGGCCACAGATGATAATTAAACCGATCACCAAAACGGCTCGCGTCGGAAGAAAACACAATACGGAAAGCGCGACCATCGAACAGCCAATGGCGCTGAGAACGATGAACATCCACGGCACAATGGTGATAGATAGCGCCAACGCGAAATAGACGACCGTGTGGTCGAGAATCAGTAGCCAAAATCCACGCGTCAACAAATAGCCGGCGAGTTGCCGCCGATTGCCAAGTTTCTCGCCGTGCAGCCACGCCGAGATTCCAGCCAGGAACACAAACGCTGGCGCGCAAAAGTGTGTTATCCACCTTGTGAAAAACAGAGCGACTGTCGTTGTGGCAGGATCTTCCGTCAAGATCCGCATGTCGCCGAAAAAGTCTCGGCAGTGATCGAGCGCCATCAGCACAATCACCAAGCCTCGCATGGCATCAATACTGGAGATTCGCTGGTTCATTACCGTATCTTACAAGTTGTGTTAGTAATTGACGGCGTTCTGAGTTCACACCACATTTCATATGGATAACGCTACCAGTGGCCGTGACTGGCTGCATAAATATCTTTAGCGAATTGAGTGGCAACTAACGGAACCTACCTATCCGAAAAACGCCTCGATCATTCGGACGCAATCTTGAGCGAGTCGTTCAGGTAGGCCTCATAGTCCGGCTCCATCGGATGCGAGAGCACATGACTTACCCACGCGTTTCGTTCGTGCGTGAGCACGGCCATTTCCCACACGCATGCCATACTGCCGTCCCCAGGACCAGGCCCAAATTCGCACGGCGCAGACAGTGAAGCTCGATACAAGAAATGCCTCAGGATTTCGTCTACCCAGATATCGACCAGCAGCCAAACCGCCTCTTCACCCACATGGATTGTTACGAATCCAAATCGCGTGTGATGGTCCGGCCAGGAAACGTTCCGAGCAACGTAAATTAACGCGGATTCGAAAGTCGCTGATTCGATCATAGATCCAGCCGCGCAGATGCCGTAGACTTTCAATGTCCAGCCCTTAACTTCGCGAACGTCCTGAAGCCACGTCCGTCGCTCGCGGTAAGTGTTCGGTATCATGCCTCCAACCCCAAACGTTTCTTGATAATGGCCAGATGATACTCTACGTGCCCGGACATAATGAACAAATTGGCTTTGGCAGAAACGGGGTGGTCCGAAGCGATTCCACGACGCGCAAGACTTTCAGTGGTCAGTCGTTTTGCTAGCAGCACATTGGCGCCGCGAAGATGAGCGAATTCGTCGAGCAATTCTTGCATAGTTACAAGATCGTAGTTCAAATTCGCAACGTAAATATCCTGATTCATTCCAGGCAGTGGGGTTTCGTCACCCACTCCAATGCGCAGCAAGCGAGTACTGAAGATCCGTTCGCAATCAATCAAATGCCCAACCACCTGTTTCAAATTCCAAGTGTAGGGTTCATGGAGCTTTGAAGCCTCTTCCGCAGACAGATTACCGAGGATTGTATGGAGAATGTGAGGTTGCGATGCAAACGTTCCGAGGAAGTTGTCGGCGCGAGCCAGACTGACGTAGCGATGGTAATACTCATTGTATTCATCTTGGGTGGGAGCCGAATATTTTTCAGTGACGGTTGACATGGTGTGTTCCTGATAGTTGGTGGTGAGAATTCCTCGAACGGCATTAACGACTATTCCAAAAGAAGCGTTGTTTGGATTGGGACTAGGCGCCTAAACGATGGTAGAACTCGATTGCCTCTACATTGAAATCGGGTGTTTGCCACTGAAGTTGTTCGCAGCCAAAACGCATCGCCTCTCGACGGATTTGCTCCATCAGCTGGCGTCCAAGACCTTGGCCGCGTACTTCTGCCACGAGATACAGACAATCCAAGTAGAGATAACTCTGTGCTCGCCACGTCGACAATTGTTTGGCGTACGTCGCGTAGCCAACTATCTTGCCGTCGACTTCGACCAGCAAACACCAAAGGGTTGGCGGCTCGCCGAACAGGAGCTTCGCCAGTGCATCGACTTTCGATTCTCCAGTCGTCGTGGTCATCACGTAGGCATCGTGCTCAAATTCTGCGTGTTGTTGACATAGCTGCACGATATGCACTAGGTCGTTCGGTTCAGCAAAGCGAATGAAGGATGCCGCTGTCATAATTCGATTCTCGTCTTGGTTCTCGTGACAAGATTTATTTTCCGCAAAGCGGTGAGGAGCGAAAGTGGCATAAACGTCACAATACGCTACATTAATGCCATGCAGAAGAAATCCACTAAACGCAACACGTTGGCAGTAGCCATCTACGATAACCTGCTGGGCTACGAGTACAGTATCGTGGCGGAGTTGTTTGGTCTGGTGCGACCTGGCACGGAAGCATTTTGGTACGACTATCGCCCCTGCCGTGTCGAACCAGGGGAATTTACGACGAGCCATGGGATGATGATCCGACCCAAGTACGGGCTAGCCGAGTTGCAACGGGCACAGACTGTCGTGGTTCCGGGCTGGCGGAATGTCGACGAGCGTCCCAGGCCAGCATTCCTTCGCGGTCTGCAAGTCGCCTATCGCAATGGAGCACGCATTATTTCGGTTTGCACGGGCGCCTTTGTTCTGGCGCATGCCGGGCTGCTGGATGGACGGCGTGCGACCACTCATTGGCTGTTCGCTGAAAAATTTCGCGACCAGTTCCCACAGGTTGAGTTGCTGGACGATTCCTTGTATGTGCACGATGGGCGGATCTCGACATCCGCAGGTTCTTCAGCCGGGCTTGATTTGTGTTTGTCCTTCATCCGCAATGACTTTGGCGCGGAGGTTGCCAGTATGGTCGCGCGACGCATGGTGGCGCCCGTGCATCGTGAAGGAGGACAATCACAGTATGCAATGGCAACCATCTTAGATACGGATGACGCCGATTT
>JAGQPR010000157.1 GCA_020426625.1 Planctomycetales bacterium | reverse complement strand
CCATACTTTTTGCTGGGCGGCGCTGTTAACTAAACTGAGGGTGGAGAGGCAGATGAAGAATGCCCAAGTTATTTTTCCCCAGGTCCTAAAATTCTCCCTCAGCTCTGCGAACTTTATCCAGGACTCGCCAGGAATCCACGCAACTGAGCAGGAGTAGCAGAGCGCGAAGTGTGGCAACCAAACTCGCGCTCTCGTGATTGACTAGTTGCCTACAATCGGCGTCGCGACAGGAGGATTAAAGCCGTCGTCGCCGTTTGCTAGAGCCGCGACGCCTACCGCCAAGCCAGCGACGCCAAGCAAGCCACCCGTGCCGCCAAGCACACCGCCGCCCCCGCCAATGCCGCCGCCTCCCACCGGGCCGCCTGCAACTCCGCCCGCTCCCATTCCACCGGCGTACCCGCTCATTGCAGGACTACCAAAACCGGCTCCAGGTAGTGCAGGATCGGCCGGTGCAGCATTGTCCGCAACGGTTTCACCGTCTAAGTAATCTCGTACAACCTGTTGAACTTGTTCCATCAGCGCTGGTGGAATCATCAAGATGATCAGCTCGTCTGCCGCTGCGATTTGCGTAGTTACCCACCTAGCGTTATGCGCATCCGTCTTTTCGCTGATACCAGCAGGCAGCACCGCAGCGTCTACCAATTCGAATGAGTAGGCGGCGTGGCCGTACATACCTGTCGCAGCTACAGAGTAAAACCCCAACGGCATGTTGTCAAACTGGAACCTTCCGTCCGGCGTGGAACGAGTCGTAGCAAGGCGAACTCCTTCGCTAAGCAAAACGACTTCGACAATTCCTGGATTCAGTTGATGACCTTCCTGTGGAATAATAACGCGGCCGATTAATGCGCCATTTGGCTGCCGAGTGACACGAAAGCGACTGGGCAATTCAATTTGCTGATTTTCGACGGCCAGCAATTGTTCCTGTTCCTCGGATGTCTCAACATCTTCGATTGGGCTAAGAACAAACTTGTTTATCTTTCCCACTGGTACTTCGAAAGCCGTTGCTAGCTGCTCGGGTGGCTCGGGCAATTCCTGTGGCTGATTCGGCTGGGCGATTGTTGGAGCTTGCGCAAAGAATGCAAACGCAGCATAAGTCATGGACTGAGCGCTGGCTGCAGCTTCGGTATTCATCACGATAAGGGCGCTCAGGCCACTCTTTACATTCTCGAATATCAACTCATCGGAACTTTCCAGCGCCTGCTCCTGCGGCTGAGCATCTGCTTGAACCAACGTCACCATCACATTGCGGTCGGCAACTGGCCTGGATATCCCATGGTCTCGCAGCGCGAGCCGCAATTTATTTCCATCCAATCGCGCTACAAAATCTTGAGAAATTTGTAGTTCTTCTCCCTGCAATAGATGGACCAAGTGTGAATCTTCGTTTGCCAAGAGTTCACTGTTTGCATCTTGGGCAACGACTGAAGAAGCTGACAGTGCGACCGCAAGGGCCAGTCCGACCAGACAGCCGCGAGATGGTAGATGAATGCGTGTCATGGGAGAGACTCTCAATCGATGCGTGAGTTTGAATATGGAGAGGGAAACCGAGTGCAGATGACAGGCGATCTGAATCAACTGCCAACTTTAGACCAAACCCGCTGGGAGTCAATAATTCAACGCATTTGAACCCAAGAATCGCCAGAACTGGCGGGATTCTCAGCCTTGAGGGGGATTGTTGGATTGGCTTTGGGAGCGGATCGCGGTCGCTTGATCCGTCATTCCCAGCCGATCATAGGCATCGGCCAGACTGGGTCGAACGGTGCTCCACAACTCGGGCATCGCGTTTGCGATCTCTAGATCTACGATTGCCTCGCGGTAACGGCCCAGACGGTAGAGAATCTGGCCACGTGTCTCGCGCAAGTAGGGGTGCTGTGGCATTTGGCTTACCGCGAGATTGGCTAATTTTAGTGCCGCTGGCAGATCGGGTGCTTCCTCGGTCATCATCGCATGGGCGATGTTGTTCAGCAGCCCCGGATCGTTCCCGTGCTCTTCAATATTGGCCAACAACAACGACTTTGCTTCCGCCGGATTGCCTTTTCTCAGAGCGACAGTGCCAAGAATAAATCGGGCCGTGCTGGGACTCAAATCGGCGATCAACGACTCACGAAGTTCATCGATCTCGGGCTCGTTCAACTGGTGCGAGTCTAGGCAGGTTTCGATCAATGCTTCTGTGAATTGTGGTTTCAATTCTTCATCTCTCAAGATACTCTCCAACATGACCAGTTGGTTACGTACGCGCTGAGTGGAAAGGGGCTCGGTCCTCAATATGGTCACATAATTGTAAGTGGCGGACGTGAGAGTCTGATTGAGAAGCTGCTGTTGTTCGGAGGTCGGCGCATACAACAGTCCATCCCTTAACAAGGAAACCGACTCGTCAGCCCGGCCGATCAGTGGTAACAGCGATGCGCATCTTATTCTAGCGTTTAGGTCAGCCGGATTATCTCGCAAATACGACTGCAACGCGCGGATCATCGGCTTGGCGCGGTCACGGGCCAAATCCGTGCGGCCCATCAAACTGACGATGTTTACTACGCGGAAGGCCACTTCGGAGTCGCTCTGAGTAAGCGGCTGCAGAACGCTATAAGCGCGTTCCAAGTCGCCATGCGAGAGGAGAATATCCGACAGTGCCAATCTAGGTGCCGGTTCCTGTGGGGCATTGTCTGCCGCCAGTGCGAGCCAATCCACGTATTCTTGTAATTTTTCTTTTGGCCACTCCTGCAGTTTCCCGTCGTCGGCCATCAGCGAAGCAAGCCACATCGCGGCTGCGGCAGACCCATCGAATACTGCCAAATCACGCATCATACTCACCGCAAGCTCAGCGTTACCAAGTTCATTTTCTACTAATGCTCGATCACAGCGGAAGCTGATTTCTTGGGGATTGCTCTGCACCAAAGCATCCGCAGCCAATCGCGCGACGTCGACGTCGTGGTCGTGGACTGCCTTAAGCACATGCGCCTGATAAAATCGGCGGCTGTTGTTAGCCGCTTGTCGGCCGAAGGAAGCGCACGCCACAATCAGGCTAACAAACGTCAGGGCGGGCAACGAAAGCACTAGTGCCCGTAGCGGCCGAGTCAGGGCCCACCTCGCAGTAAATGAGATTATCCATTTGCCCCACGAACCGGGATGCATGAACTTACGTTGGGAGGGCCATTTCAGTTGGCTTTCACTACGACTTGAAGCTCGCATCTGGGCGGTCAAAGGAGTGCCCAACAGGAGCCACGACACGAATCTTCCAGTCCGTTTGAGTAGATTGCCCACCAATGCAGTGGGCCGCCAGTGGTCCCAAGTATTGCGCGAAACGCGATAGGGAAGTGTGAACCTGTTCCATGCAGACTTGATGAACTTTGGTACTCGGATGCGGCTGACAATTGACCGTCGACGCGAGCCGGACTTGGCTTTCAATCTTCGATCAGAGTTGGACCTAGTCACTGGCGACTCCTTCACTCAATACCAACTGGCTGTTCAAGTTCCCTGGCCCCTGTGCTTTGCCGAGGCAATTGCCGTATGCAACCAGCTGCCTGTAAACACTGTGTTGCCTGTAAACACTGTGTTGCTCGTGAATGCTGTGCAAATCGTCAGTCCAGCACGACAGCTTTCGTTCCACCTCTCTGTTCGACAGGGCAGTACGCACAATGGACAGGGCGGACTGAAACACGGACTGTTGCAGCGATAGGGCATGTTCACTGGGAACATAGTCAAAGCATACAATCACTTGAAACGTCCAAGTGTCAGTGTCAGGCGGGTCATGTCGCTCGATATCTTGAAGCTCACCTGATGGAGACAAGTGCGCAGCGAATAGCAGGGCAGTCTTGGGCGGCGACTCGCCCTCACCGGGTGTGTAGGCAATCGTCCTTGTCTGCGCAAGTTCGCCTTCCCCGGGCGATGGCTGACCAGCTATTAAACTTGAATCCGAAATATTCCAAGGCCGCATGTTCGACAGAGGAACAGGGTGTTGCGTGACTACAAACTCGGTCACCAGCCCCGAACCGCCTGCCGTCCACACATCTGCCGGACATCCCCAGCGCGCTTGCAAATTGCGATTGACCCGGCGGTGATCCAACCAAAACGATTGATTGGTTACCGACGCGAACAAGTTCGCAGGCGGCGACCACCGAGTTTTGTCGGCTTTCTGTTGTCCATCTAGTATCAAGGGTATATGCCACAGAGTCACGGCTGCCGCGCCCACGACAAGAGCCCCACACGAGTAGAGCAGGATCCCGTGGAATCGGCTGACGGAAAGATCAACGCGACTATGCGTTTGGGAATCCGGTTCAAAGTCCGTGTCATCATTGCGGTCCGCCACTCGATTCCACCACACAACCAATGGATTTGCATACGCGGCACTTCCCCGAGCTCGAATCGGCGACAGCAGACCGAATATGAACTGATCCAGTGAAAGGAACAGCAATACAATGATTACGCCAATCACCATGGCTACATCGGTCCTGATCAGCGGACGCGAGCTAGACAACACAGGTAACGTTGTCCATTGCCAGTAGGTGATTGAATAGGATGTGAAAAGAATAGTGCACGCTTGATATGCCACGCAAAGTGCACAGGATGCGGTCGCGTTGAAGACTGTATGCAACCAGGCGCGATTCATTATCGCCGAGTAGAGCAGAGCGACCCCAAACCAAAATGGCCAAGCAGCGACAAATCCTAGATTCTCGACAGGATAAAAGCGGCCGTCAGCGATGGCCAGCATGTCACCCCGGATCAAGTGCGGGATGCTGAAAAAAAGCAGAAGGTTAGACGACAACGCAAGGATCTGGTTTACGAGCTGTGTTCGCACTAGGTCCTCACCAATGGCGGGTGTCAGTGCCAAGGCAAGCAGTGGCCATTGAAATCGAACGAGTGAGTTGCCCGAAACTCGTTGGCGATTTGAGATCAGGAACAACGCCACTACCGCAAGTGCCACGTAGTATGCAAAGAATTCCTCTGACGTAACACCCCATGCGACAAGCAGCGCGATGGCTGCCCCAAGCCAAATGCCGGTCGCTAGACTGCTGGGAAATCTAAATTTCCAGTCCCACTTCCAAGCGACCAGTATTAGTAGTCCGAGCAGCAGCAGAGGGTGAGCGCTGTAGCTGTCAAAACGCATTAACTGCAGCGAGTGTCCAACAAGCGCAGGCAGAACACCCAGTATCGACAAAACCCAGAAAATAGCTGCTGGCCGGTTCATCGTCGATTGGATTTCTAAACGCTTTTGGTCTCCACCCAGAATCCGTGCGTTCGCGCGGAGCCTGCCTAATCCCGATCATTAGATCAAGATTGCGAGGAGTGATAGTGAATATCTCAGAGTTTAATTCGCCGACGCCCATTTGGCGAGCAGCACGGGGCAAGTTCTCACGGTCCATGCGTTACGCTAAGAAGAATGACGTTTATGCGGTATCCGCTGGCTACGGCTTTCCAGCGATCTTGGTACGGATACTGTATAGCGTTCCACCAGCTGTGATGTACAGCGTCTTGCGGTCTTCGCCGCCGAACGCGCAATTGGTAACTTCGTCTGTCGGCACGGGCACAAAGTCCAGCAATTGGCCCTCGATATCTAGTACATAGATTCCGCCGCGATAGCTAGAATCTGGTTCGTGCGGAGGATGGGTTCGATTGAGACCTGCGGCAACGTACAGATTCCCCAGCACGTCTTGTTTCAGCCCATCTGGACCGCGCCCGCGGCCCCAATCGAACAAATTCTTGGCTGTGCTGGTGTCGACCGAACCATCCGCATTCAGTTCGAAACGCCACAATTTTCGAGTTACCCCCTCCGTGTTGTTATTGTTGTCAGCCACCAGCAAGTATTTGTCGTCTGCGGTTACCAGTACCCCATTAGCTCGGTCCACTTCGCGACCAACGACTTGTGACACACTTCCGTCCAGATCAATGCGATAGACGCCTTCCACGGTTTTCCCATTGGTATCAATAATCTCCATGCCGCTTCGGTCGCCATAACGTGGATCCGAAAAATAGATACGTCCCTTGGAGTCAACAGCTAGATCATTCGGCGTATTGTAGGCGTGGCCCATGAACGAATCGGTAAGTACAGTCAGCGAACCATCGCGCTCCATTCGCGTCACTCTTCTCAGCTTTGGTTCGCATGCCAGCAGCCGTCCTTGACTATCAAACAACAGTCCGTTGCTTCCTGCTTCTGGTCTGAAAATGGACGGCGTACCATCCAGTGCGAGTCGATTGATATTGCCGTTGCCACTGGAAAGCACCCCCAATTCAGCATCCCAGGCGGGACCTTCGCCACCAGCCCCATTGCCCACTTCAACAGTCAACTTGGCACCTGCCTCGAACATGTTACCCAGCGGTTGTCGCGGTAGCGATAGAATCGAATCGGCAAATCGTTTGCCGAGGTCTAAATAGCCCTTCGTATCGTAGTGCCATGGGTCTGAGTAATCGTATTGGTCCGTTTCGATCACGAGTCTAGCGGAGCGATCGTGGTACACGAAACGAGCTTGCGCCTCCCGCAAAAGATCGCCGTGCTTCCATGTGAGCTGCTCGGAGCCACGTTTTGCGTCCGAAATACGACCGATGGCAACTGGAAGATCGTCGACGCCCAAGGCAGCTCGGATTAAGTCCATCAAATTCTTCAGCCGCTGATCGTAAGTTCTGGCAACTTCTTCGGTTGTGGTTGCGTCGCTCTCCCCTTGCATCCAGACGATTCCAGCTGGAACCAGTCGGTCGCGGTTGCCGTCGCCATCGATATCCTCCGTTTCCAGTGCCCGACGGACGGTTGCCAGAAATTGATCATACTGGTTCACATCCCGGTAGGCGCCTGTGGGCGCGTCGAAGTCCGGTGACCAGCACCCCCAATTGCCCGCTGCCGTGGGGTCAATCGACGATCCATTGCGAGCGTACTTGATAATGGCAACACCTCGAGCGGGACGTTGCTTGCGTAGCTCTGCTGCAAAACTTAGTTCAACACCGAAGCGACTGGAAAGTTGATTCTTTCCTCCGTCGCTAACAAAGCCAGTTCCATGGCCTGGCTGGACGGGCGCCCAGAGTCCCAGCCCAAGTGCAGGTTGTTGATCTGCCACTGGTGTCGATTGATAGATCCATGCACCGTCAACTGGCTGTCTTTGGACTTCCGTCAACTCCTGGTTGGTGCCAAACCCCTCCATATTGGATTGCCCGCCGAGGAAGTACAAATCAAAGTCACTTCCAAGTGCCGGCGTGTTTAGACAGGCAAGCATGAGGAACAGGCAGCTAGATTTCTTGGTGTTCAGCATTTGAAAAGATTCTTGATAGGTTTGGCGGGACTGTTTGCACGAATCTGACGCTTCAGCGTCTCGACTGAATAGGTGAAATTAGTATCCACGCAGAAGTATTTCCGGATAACAAGGCGCTATGGCGATAGCCCCGGTAATTCTAGTACCAGAAAACTTATGCGTTGGTGCTTATGGAATAGAGGAATGTTATTTCATCGGCGAGACCCAAAGCATCTGAGAGAGTAGTCGCAGCCGTCACTTGCGAGCCCAACCGCGACGGATGAACTGGAAAACGTACGCTCATAGGGCGCGCGACGGTGACCGCGGTAACCACAAAGGAACGCGACCTCGATACCTTTGGTAGGCGTCGCCATAGCGTTCAAGCATGTCGGCTTCCTCCAACGGCCGTACGACGCAGTGCCAAACTGGAATGCCGGCCAAAGCAAAGATCACGACGAGCGGATTGCCCAGCCAACAACCTACAAAAAATCCCTGACCTATGCCAGCCGCTGCCATCGGATTGCGAAGAAAACGGTATGGGCCAGCTTCCACCAAATTCGTAGCTGACGCAGTAGGCAATGGCGTACCACGACCGACTTTCACCATCGTCCAGGCCGCCCACAATCCAAGCCACGAACAGATTTGCGAAAAAACAGGCTCTAGCGAGCTAGGGACAATGGCTTACCGAGGGCGATCCGCTCGAGCGTTGCCTTCAGTCGAGCGGGATGGTCGGAGGATAGCGAGTCAGGTTCAAACTGCAGCAACTGCCTGGTCTCGGTCTCTTCGCCCAGCGTTCCGTTTAAAAGCAATAGTTTCTTCAGTGCGTGAACTCGCTTTACCGGAGCATCGCCATCCTGCAGCCACCTGGGCCACAGTCGAATGGTCTCTACGCCCGCATCAGCAAAGCTGTCCATGGATTCTAGCGTAGGAATCAGCCCCAGCTGCCTCGCTTCAGGCATCAGCTGGCGAAATCGCTTCGCCTGATGCTCGCTGCGTACGCCCACAATTGTCTTAGCGGGATCCCCATGCTGCAATACAGTACTTACGACCCGGCGATCGTATTCGTCTCCTTGTTCTTTCAGATCTAGCAACAGGTCAATGCGGCCCCGACAGATTTCAGCGGCCTCAACCAGTGACGGAATGCGCTCGCCACGGTACGTTGCACCGAACCAGGAGCCAGCATCCAGCCGCTGCAACTGGTCAAGCGTCAGTCGCGTTGCCAGCCCCTTGCCGTTGGTAGTTCGATCCAATGTTTCATCATGCAAGATGAACAGTTGCCCGTCGGCGCTCGTCCGCACATCAACTTCCACTGCGGTTGCGCCCGCCTCGATTGCCCTGTTCAGCGCTACCGCAGTACATTCTGGTCGCTCGGCTGAGGCTCCCCGGTGCGCAATAATTTGCCTCACACGTGCTGCTGCCCTCGACACATCTACATCGGACGCTTTTAGCGATGCAGTGAATGAAGCCCCGGCAACGCAGGTCGCAAACCGCAGGAAAGTTCGACGTGGGACAACTCGATTACCCAGATCCATCTTTTCACCCCCTTGGAAGATTGCTGGCAACTTTGAAAAACTGCCGGCCGTCAATGAAACATGTTGACCGTTTCGAAACTTTGCTAGTGTCAAGAATTGGAAATTCAGTTCCACGATACCCTCCGCAAAATTAGCCGCTGTGCGCTAGCACGCGGTTTTTGACGGAACCGCACGCTAGCGCGCTAGAGGCTGATGTGGCATTGGAATTACGATTTGTCACACTAGCCCACCGTCATCCACACAAGCCAATGACGCCCACCCGTACGATGAAACTTATGATACAAAAGTTACGGGCGACAGAATGGGCTGCTCGCTGGATTGTGGGCTGCTCACTGGATTGTTAATGCGGCAATTGGAAAGGTTTCGACATGAGATATTCACGCGGTCAGGCTATTTTCGTTTTGAATTCGATCCTCAGTGTTTTATTCACTTTTCAGTCGCTGACTGCGCAAGTGCCGAACATCGTCCTGTTGATGGGCGATGACCATGGTTGGGAGGAGACGGGTTACAACGCGCATCCACACGTGAAGACGCCTGTACTTGATGAAATGGCGGCGTCGGGGTTGCGATTCGACAATTTCTATGCTGGCCACCCGAGCTGTTCTCCGACTCGCGCAAGTTTTCTCACCGGCAGGCATCCCAATCGAATGGGGACGTTTGCGCCTGGCTGGTCGATGCGCCCGGAGGAAATCACATGCGCATCGATTCTCGGTAGAGCGGGCTATCGATGTGGGCACTTTGGAAAATGGCATGTCGGAGCGGTAAAGTCAGCTTCGCCGCTGAATCCTGGGGCCATGGGGTTCGTTGAGTGGCTCTCGCACGACAACTTCTTCGAACTCAATCCATCTTTCTCACGAAACGGCGGCGAGCCGCAACGCTTTGAGGGTGAAAGCTCGGAGATCTTGATTCGCGAAGCAATACGCTTCATCGATTCAGCGCACCGCTCAAACGTTCCCTTCTTTACAATCGTCTGGTTTGGTTCACCCCACGAGCCCTATAGTGGATTGCCTTCCGACTTGGCCCTGTACGACGAATTACCAGTGAAGTATCGAGACAAACAGGTGAGTTTGACATCCAACGAAACTGGGTTAAAGACAACCAGATTACAAGGCGAAGTGTTGCGTGAACGCTATGCCGAAATCACCGCCATGGACCGCGCTATTGGGACGTTACGAACCCATTTGGCTGAATCTGGTTTAAGAGATAACACCCTGCTGTTTTACTGTGGCGACAATGGCACTTCAGCGGACGGCTCTCTGGTTCAAAGGCATCGTGGCGTAAAGGGACAAGTCTACGACGGTGGGATCTTAGTTCCTGGGTTGATCGAATGGCCAGCCCGAATTCCAGCTCCGCGGAGTACCAAAATCCGCGCAAGCACAAGTGACCTTCTGCCAACACTGTGCGGCCTGCTAGGGCAATCATTGCCCGATCGACCGATCGACGGCATGGATCTGACGCCTTTGCTACACGGGAGCGAACTAGTCCGCTCCAAACCGCTCTACTTCTGGAGCTTTCAAAACAGCGGGGGAACAAACCAAGTTCCCTACGTGGACCCGGAGATGCAAAAGGGTACCACGCCGCTGGTGAAACTTGCTGGCGGCAAGCCCACTCGCGATTTCAAGAATTTTCGCCACCCAAGTATTGTCGAAGCCGACTATCTTGGGCCTCGTGCGATTATCGACGGGCAATTCAAGTTGGTGATCCACGACAGGAACGAATCCGATCCGATACAAGAATTATTCGATTTGGAAGCAGATCCGTTTGAGCGAAACAATTTGATCGAGCAGTATTCGCAGCAGGCAAGTCTCCTTCAACGGCAACTAAGAGATTGGCAATCATCAGTTCTTACCAGTCTGACTGGCGCCGACTATTGAGCGGCATGCTAGCACTGGCCTTCGCAGCGAACACTCTGTAGGGGCTGTGCAAATTGTACTAGCCCTTTCTTTCGGATTGTAGCCGTCGTGGTCGACTGTCGATTACCAGATGATAAGCACGAATAGGCCCCGAAAACGTGGCGGCAATACGATTGAAATCGGAGGTTCAATCGTAAATTCGGGGAATACCTACATATCAGATTCCAGGGAAGGAATGCCTCTATGTTTCCAGCAATGAAGCTGGGGCGAGCGATTTCGCTGTCAATCGCCACGGTTGCCGCTTTGCCGCAATCAATTTACGCGGATCAACCAGTTTACCTTTCGCTCAACGATTATTACGCCTATAGCGAGGGGGAAGGCGACGAAGTTACAACGAGGGCAGTGGAAAGCACGGAGGTTGGCTCTCCCCAGCAAGGTTATGTCGCGCCACAGGTTGTACCAGAAAACTTTGCATACGCTCCCGTCGCGCAGCCAGCAGTAGTTGCTGCGGAAAAGCCCGCGAAGCCCAAAAAGAAAGAAGATCTCCAGGCAGCTATGAAGGATGCTTACAAAGGCGTCTTCTACGCGAACAATTTCAGCTATCTAGACGACCCTAGCTACGATGGCCCGATGTTCTTTGGCGATTCCCTCAAGGGCATGGCAAACGGGAAGCTGGATATCGGTGGAGAATATCGAACGAGATTCCATCACGAGAATAATCACCGTGGGCTGGGTCTGACAGGACTAGACGATGAATTCTGGCTAACTCGCTTGAGGCTGTTCACGAACTATCGCATCACGAAGAATATTCGCTTCTACGGCGAATATCTATATGCCGATTCGGCTGGTGAAAGTTTGGCGCCGCGGCCCATTGAAGAAAACCGGGGCGAGGCTCAAAACCTATTTGTCGATTTTAAGTTGATCGACAACGGCTCAAGCAAAGTGACCGCACGGGTCGGGCGCCAGGAATTGTTGTTGGGAGCGCAAAGGTTAGTTTCCCCCTTGGACTGGGCTAATACACGGCGGACTTTCGATGGTTACCGTATGACCTACGGCAGTTCCGATATCGATCTGGACTTGTTCTATACGAACCCAGTAGCACGGGTTGCTGCAACCGGCGGAACCAATCGTTGGGACAGCGCCGATGATAACCAACAATTCTATGGAGCATACGCAACCCGCAAGGGCTTGGAGATTGGATCCATAGACGCTTACTACCTAGGTTACGACAATCAAACTGCCAATTTTTCGTACCACACGATAGGCAGTCGATTAGCTGGGTCGGGAGATTTCTTCTTGTACGAATTGGAAGGCGGAGTGCAGTTCGGCAGCAATGGCAACGGAACCGGGCACGGTGCTGGCTTTATGACAGCTGGCTTGGGACACAAGATGACCGTCGGTTCGGGTGCCAAAAAGTGGACGCCTACCCTGTGGGCCTGGTACGACTATGCTTCCGGCGGTGACGCGACGTTTGTAGCTCCAGGCGATGACGGGTTTCACCATTACTTCCCGCTCGCCCACAAGTACAACGGCTTTATGGACTTGTTTGGCCGTCGCAACTTGAACGACGTTAACCTGCAATTTATATCCCCGATCGGGAGCCGCGTGAATTTCTTGCTGTGGTACCACTACTTCTTCCTTGACCAGGCAACCACTCCCTACAGTGTGGTAATGACGCCTTTCAATGCAGCCAACACAGCCGGCAGCAAGGACCTAGGCCACGAAATCGACACGCTGTTCACAATCAATTTGAATCCGCGCAATAGCCTGCTCATCGGCTATTCCTTCTTCAACTCGGGGGACTACTACCGTACGACGACGGGAGTGCCAACCAGCGCTGATGCGGACTTCTTCTACTGCCAGTATCAATCGCAGTTCTAGGGCTGCTTGTTGCCAAGGTGGTAAGTTTGGCTCGCCCACTGGCCTGACGCCAGACCAGTGGGCTACTGGGGATTTGTAACTAGTTCTATAATCCGCAGTTTGCTATTGCGCAGGCCAAGGGCCAGTAACGCAAGGAGTCAACTGTGGAAAAAAGTTTGGCGACGTCCCAATCAGGCTCAGACCAACTATCGGCGAGCATCTCGGAAGAGAAAATCCTGGTTCTCGATTTTGGTGCGCAGTACGCACAACTGATAGCTCGCCGTGTGCGTGAGCAAAACGTCTATTGCGAGTTGGTACGGCACGACCTGTCAGCGGCGGCGATCCGGGAAAAGAAACCCTCGGGACTGATACTTTCCGGGGGACCTTCCAGCGTTTACGCAGCGGGCGCACCGCGGTGTGACCCTCAACTATTTGAGCTTGGGATTCCCGTACTTGGCATTTGCTACGGAATGCAGCTGGCCTGCGACGCGCTGGGCAGTCGCGTTACAAACTGCAAAGCTGGCGAATATGGACGAGCGTCTCTTAAGATTGGCGAAACGCAAGGTTTATTCGCTGGTTTGCCCCCTGAAATGGACGTGTGGATGAGCCACGGAGACCAAGTCAACGAGGTTTCTGAGGATTTTCGAGCTTTGGCGGCTACGCACAGTTGTCCTTATGCCGCCGTCCAGCATCAAAGGTTGCCCGTCTACGGATTGCAGTTCCATCCCGAGGTCACGCATACTCCCCTTGGAGCAACTCTTCTACATAATTTTCTCTATTCCGTATGCGGCTGCGAGGGGCATTGGCACTTGGCCGATTTTGCCAAGCTAACCGTTGAACGATTGCGGGAAGAGATCGGCCAGGATCGAGTTATTTGTGGACTATCCGGTGGCGTTGACAGCGCAGTCACGGCTGCCTTGCTCTACAAAGCCATCGGATCGCAGCTCAGTTGTATCCTGGTCGATAATGGCTTGCTGAGGCAAGACGAACAGGCGGCGGTGCTTGCAGAGTTCACCAACCACTTCAAAGCTGATTTGCACATCGTTCAAGCGGAAGATCGATTTCTAAACGAACTGCAAGGCGTGACCGAGCCGCAAGAAAAGCGCAAGCGCATTGGCCGTTTGTTCATCGATTGCTTTCGCGATGAGGCCAGCAAAATATCGGATGCCAAGTTCCTGGCGCAGGGCACGCTTTACCCTGACGTGATCGAGAGCGGTGCTGCCGCGGATGGCCCCGCAGCGACGATCAAGTTGCACCACAACGTGGGTGGATTACCAGAACAATTGGGATTCGAATTGGTCGAACCCTTGAGGGATTTATTCAAAGACGAAGTACGCAAGCTGGGCCTAGAGCTTGGCTTGCCCGAACAACTTGTCTGGAGACATCCCTTCCCCGGCCCAGGACTGGCCGTGCGCTGCCTGGGGGAAGTCACGCGAGAAAAACTGAAGGTTCTTCGCGAGGCGGATCACATCGTAGTCAGCGAGATTAAGGCGGCGGGGTTGTATCGGCAAACTTCGCAGGTCTTTGCAGTTCTATTGCCAGTTCAAAGCGTCGGCGTAATGGGAGATGCAAGAACTTACGAAAATGCTATCGCCATTCGGTCGGTGAACACCGACGACTTCATGACCGCAGATTGGAGCCATTTGCCGTATGATTTGCTGGCCAGGATGAGCAGCAGGATCATCAACGAGGTTCGCGGAATCAATCGAGTTTGCTACGACATTAGTAGTAAGCCGCCCGCCACTATTGAATGGGAGTAATCACATGGCCAATTGCAAAGCGACATTGTTGGCAGGAATCCCTCTGGAAAATCCTGCCTTGTTCCATCGTGTGCGATTTGGCGTTGGTGACCCAGCAGCATGGATCAGTATCGAAAAAGCAGGGCAGTCTACGACTACGTTTGTCGTGCGCGACATCGAAGTTGCACGAGCGCGGAAAGCTGTCTCCGCTGATCAAGTTGCAGCGCCAGCTGAATTCGCTCCTGCAGGAGGATTGTCAGGAGACCGCGCTACGGCGACTGCGCAAGCCGTCGCCGAATGCCTGCGCCGCGCCGAGGTGAGCTGCGTCACGACCGACAGAACACTTCCTTACATCTACGCGTGGCACATCCAGCAAGCTGGCATAGCTGTTGAATACTCTCCAGAGCTGGGAGTTTCTCAGCGACGCTGTAAAGACGAACAAGAGCTGGGTTGGTTGCTGGAAGCTCAACAAGTCACAGAAGCAGCCATGTTGATGGCCCTGGAAACCGTCGCGGGAGCGGTTGCCAACGCGGAGGGTACCCTGATGGTGGAAAGTCAAGCTTTGACGAGCGAAGGACTCCGACACCGCATCAGCGCTTACTTGCTTGAGCGTGGCTATTCCAATCCGCATGATTCAATCGTCGCCACCACGCCACATTCAGCCGATTGCCACGAACGCGGCAGTGGCTTTCTTCGCACAGGCCAGCCCGTCATTATCGACATCTTTCCGCAATGCAACGCAACGCGATACTGGGGTGATTGTACCCGCACCGTCGTGCATGGCGATGCATCGGATGAACTGCGGAAAATGCACGCTGCAGTGCTGACGGCCTTTGGCGCGGCTTGCGACAAGGCGGTGGCGGGTGCGACCGCAGACGAAGTCCATGGTGCGACCAAGCAGGCGCTGGAATCTTTGGGCTTCCGTTTTGCGCGAGGAGAGATTAGTGATCTGCCCGTGATGCCGCACGGTACGGGACACGGCATCGGCCTAGAAGTTCACGAACCCATTTTGCTGGACGACCAAGGCGGAACCTTGATGGCCAATGAGGTATTCACTATCGAGC
>JAGQPR010000156.1 GCA_020426625.1 Planctomycetales bacterium | reverse complement strand
ACCAATTGGATCAATCCGGCACAGAACAACGGCGGCCCCATGGGACCACCAGATTGGAATTGGCGCGGCCTGAAGGAATCGGACGTTACGCTTCCACATCTTCTCAACCAAGCGGGTTACCGCACGATTCATGTGGGCAAAGGGCATTTTGGTCCCGAAGAAACGCCGGGGGCCGAACCGCTGAACTTGGGGTTTGACGTCAACGTAGCTGGAGCTGCCTTCGGCGCTCCAGGCAGCTACTATGCTGAACAAAAGTACGGGTTAGGGACCAAGCGCGAGAACCACGCCGTGCCTCACCTGGAGAAGTATCATGGCTCGGACGTGTTCTTGACGGAAGCATTAACCATCGAGGCCAAGAGGCGCGTAGCAGATGCCGTAGCCGCCCACGAGCCGTTCTACCTGTACATGGCGCACTATGCAGTGCATGCCCCCTTCGACTCAGATCCACGTTTTGCGGGACACTACAGCAGCTCGGACAAGCCCAAGCCTGCGCAGGCCTTTGCGACGCTGATCGAAGGCATGGACAAGTCGCTAGGAGACATGTTGGACCATTTGGAAAGTCTGGGTGTCTCTGAGAATACTTTAGTGTTTTTCCTGGGCGACAACGGAAGCGACGCGCCGCTGGGGCATGAACATGCGGTCGCCTGTGCCGCACCGCTGCGAGGCAAGAAGGGTGCTCACTACGAAGGAGGCATGCGTGTGCCCTTCATCGCTGCCTGGGCCAAGAGAGATCCCGGCAATGCCAACCAGAATCAACTGAGTATTCCCGCTGGAGGAATTCAAACGCAAGTGGCCAGCGTCTGCGATATATTCCCAACGATTACGCGTCTGTTGGATATCACCCCGCCCGCCTCTCACCGGGTCGACGGTCGCGACCTGTCGACGCTGCTCAGCGGTCAGAGTGACCCGCGGCGCGATGAGACGTTTCTCATGCACTACCCTCACTCCCCACATCGCAGCAACTATTTTTCGGTGTATCGCAGCGGTGATTGGAAAGTAATCTATCACTACTTCCCGTCACCTGATTCCGAGGATGGTCACTACCAGCTGTACAACCTAGCCAATGATCCCTTCGAATCGACCAATTTGGCGGAGCGGGAAACCGAGAAGCTGAAGTCGATGGCTGCCGAGTTGTTTGCTAGTTTAGACGCCCACAACGCGTTGTTTCCTGTCGAGAAGAAGGGGGCCACCGAAACCGTAGAAATTGTGATGCCCTGAAAGCAACGCGTTCAGTAGCTAAAAAATCGCAAAGCTAGCAAAACTGCGCTGCTGGTTGTCGGCCAGTCCGGAAGGGCCTTGAGCCGTGACGCGTAACGGCTGGCGGCCAATTGTTCGACTAGGCTCCGCCGCAGATCGAATCCGCAACACCACCTGCGGATGTGGCGGTTTTTTCTGAACTTGATACCGCACAGCGAATTCGTCTATTGTCTCAGGCGAATCTCTGGAAGATTTGCTCGGTAAGAACAGCTGAGCGATACGGTCGACCCTTCAACCAATAAACGCAAACATGGCAAATCGTCGAGCCGCGAAATTGAAGCCGATCAGCCACTTATGCTGGCTTGTCCTGGCTTGCGCGATGATTTCCCTGACGGCTTGTACTCGCAACCCCTACGGCCCGGGCGTCGCCAATTGGCCAGCTGTACCCCCAGGCTATCCGGTTGCAGTCCCGGGTGGCGCTGCGGGTGGTGTGCCATCGGGCATTGCTCAATCACCCCCGCAGATGCAAGAAGCGCAGCGCAGGTTGCAGCAGTTGGACGTTGATAATCGTCAGTTGGTGACGCAGGTGGCACAGTTGCAACAGCAGAATCAGGCGCTTCAGCAGGAAAAGCAGTTGGCTCTCCAGCAGGGGGAATTGTATGCCAAGCAATTGCAAGACCTGGCTGCGCAGAACAAACAACTTCTTGCATCTGGAATGCAGATTGCCGATCAAGCTCGCAGTTTGCAAGCATCGATGAATACCCGTGGTGGAGCTCGGTTGACGGCGAACAACTCGCTACGCGGGAGTGCTGCTGCATTCCAGATTCCTGGCGCTGCGGTGGTGCCCGAAGGTGATTTGATCCGTATTCGCATTCCCTCCGACCGCCTATTTTCGCCAGGAACGGCGCAACTGCACCCCGCCGGAATTCCCATGTTGGATCAGGCGGCCAGCGCCATCTCCCAGCAGTTCCCGCGGCAGCGGGTGGCCGTCGAAGCGCATACCGACAACGCCCAGCCCTACGGCGCAAGTTCAGCCTATCGCTTGGCAGGCGATCAAGCTCAAGCCGTACTGGATCAACTCGTCAGCCGCAATCGCATTCCCATGCAGCAACTGTTTACTGTCGCGCACGGCCCCAACCACCCTCTGGCAGACAACCAGACTCCCGTCGGACGTGCAGAAAATCGTCGCATTGAGCTTGTCATCTATCCGGAAACGTTCTAGTTCCCGCTGCGATCTGGTCTTGGATCGTTTCGGCCAGAGTTGACGCCGTATCTCTTGTGGCGTTGCCATGGTCTGTATTCCGCTTTGCGGGACTGCCGGACTCTGCTGCCCAAAGTGTCTATTCCATAGCGCAAACCGGATTATCGTTAAAACTGCGCCAGATCGGTTGCCTAACTTGGGCCCAGGAATTAGTATCGAAACGCGTGAGAAGTGCGCGATCTGTTCGTTGACTAGATACGTTCCTTGGCTTAAGGAGAACGGGCGATGCCCCGATTGATTCAGCTAAATCTCTTCTTGTTCGGCGCGTTAGTGCTCTGCCCAATGATGGCACGGGCGCAGGGCGATGCGATGACCGAATTGTATGGCACTGGCGTTCACCTCTATTTTGCCGGTGACTATCAAAACGCCGATTTAGTCCTGACAAGAGTTGTGGATGCAGGCTCGCAAGACCCTCGTGTCCATTACTTTAGGGGACTTGCCCGAGAGCACCTTGGGGGTGACAGCGAGTTTGATTTTGCCACGGGAGCACAGCTTGAGGCGGAGGGTGCACGCGTTGTTTCCGTGGGATCGGCGCTCAGTCGAATCCAGGGAGCGGTGAGGTCGAAAATTGAAAAGGCTCGCCGCGATGCCAGAGTTGAAAATCGCCTCAAACAAATGATGCAAGAAGATGCCCGCCGCAAGATGATTCCTCAGCCTAGCGTGGTACCCGATGCGGCGCCTCCACCTCCCGCTGAAGTCGACGACCCGTTTGCCGGTGACGGTCTCCGGTCCAACGAATCGGTTGCTCAGCCAGCCCAACCAACGGTTCCGGATACGGAAGTTAATCCATTTTCCGACGAGCCAGCGCCAGCAACGGGTACAAATCCAGCGGACAATCCCTTCGGTGACTCACCAGCGGATAATCCGTTTGGCGATCCACCCGCAGGAGACAATCCATTTGACGCCCCAAGCGATGCTCCGGCCACGGACAACCCGTTTGGCAATCCTGCTACCGAGCCTTCGGGCGCTAGTGACATCGAGAATCCTTTCGGATTCTAATCTGTCGCTGGATATCAGCCTTGCTTGCGTGATTCAGTGATTGGCAATAGGCTGGTTTGAATCTTGAGGGTACCTGGGGGTACCCTCTTTTCATTTGTCGAGCTTCAATGCATAGAATCTGGTAGCCGACTGAATTCAGATTCTCGACGTTTCAAAGGGTATACATGCTAGCGAAACGGGTTATCCCCTGTTTAGACGTGAATGAAGGGCGTGTCGTCAAGGGAACCAACTTTCTGAACTTGCGTGATGCGGGCGATCCTGTCGAAGTTGCTGGACGTTACGAGCGGGAAGGGGCAGACGAATTGGTTTTTCTTGATATCACAGCAAGTCACGAGCGACGTTCGATCATGCTGGATGTGGTTCGACGCACGGCTGAGCAAGTATTCATGCCACTCACAGTCGGTGGCGGCATTAGGACGCTGGAAGACATACGTTCCCTGCTGCAGGCGGGCTGTGACAAAGTCTCGATTAATACCACGGCCTGCACCGACCCGGATTTCGTTGCCCGCGCCGCTGACCGATTTGGAAGTCAGTGTATCGTGGTCAACATTGACCCCAAGCGAGTTCAAAGGGACTCACGAGAGGTGTGGGAAGTCCACATTCATGGCGGACGCACTCCGACCGGTCTTGAAGCCGTTGCTTGGGCACAGCAAGTGGAACAACTGGGAGCTGGAGAAATTGTACTAACCAGTATGGATTGCGATGGAACCTGCGATGGTTACGATATTGAAATCACTGCAGCGGTGAGCCAGGCCGTTGGTATTCCGGTGGTTGCCAGCGGTGGGGCAGGTTGCCCAGAGCACCTTGCCGACGCGATTCAGTTCGGATTCGCAGATGCCGCCCTAGCCGCCAGCATTTTTCACTTTGGACAGTATACAATAGGTCAAACAAAGGCAATCATGTCGCAACGAGGGATCCCCGTACGCTTGTAGGCAGTCGAGCGGGCTCTGCCAGCTTTGAATGACTTTCTAATTACTGGCCGCTAAACAACATTTCGACGATTCAAAACGACTTTTCAAACCGGCATAACCCAATCCTGTGAGTCTTGTTTCCTGCGCGTCGCCAATGGGTGGGATAGCTTTGGGTTGTGAGAGCATACTCTTCGGAAAATACAATGTCATCTGCGGACGCTAAGCCCGACCCAACCATGGACAAGCTTGTCGGCAATCTGCTGAAGGAGCGGCAAGAGCTCGAGGTCGACAAAATATTTCGCGCTCTAGTCAAGCTGCAGGGCAGCGACTTGCACATGAAAGTCGGCAACCCGCCGATCGTTCGAGTCAATGGGACGCTAAAGCCGCTCAACCGGCCACCAATCGACAACGAGGAAATGGTGCGCCTGTTGGTTCCCATGATGGACGAACGGGCTCGCAGGATTTTCGAAGAAGACGGCGGTGCCGACTTTGCCTATGTGGTCAATGTGGATGGCGTTTCCTGGCGTTTCCGCGTGAACATGCTTAAGCAACTGGGCCGCATAGGTTTGGTGGCTCGACGCGTTAACAACTACATTCCGCCTTTCAAGGGCTTGTATTTGCCCGATTCCATCGAACACTTGTGCCACTATGATCAGGGCATGATTCTGCTGGCCGGCGTCACCGGGTCAGGCAAGAGTACAACGATTGGCAGCATGCTGAATTACGTGAATTCGATATACAGCAAGCATATCCTGACATTGGAAGACCCGATTGAATTCGTGTTTACCGAAGACAAGTGTTTGATCAACCAACGTGAGATTGGGCAAGACGTCAAGGATTTCGAAATAGGCATGAAACACGCCGTGCGCGAGGACCCGGACATCATCTTGGTGGGTGAGATGCGCGACCAGGAAACGTTCATGACCGCCATTCACGCAGCGGAAACTGGGCACTTGGTTTTTGGGACGATTCATGCGTCCAGTGCTCCCACGACGATTGGGCGTATCCTCGACTTGTTTCCTGAGGAGATGCACGGTGCGATTCGCTCGGCTATTGCCTTTAACATGAAAGGCATTGTGGCTCAAAAGTTGCTAAGATCCATTAAGCCGGGAGTTGGACGGGTGCCGACGGTCGAAATCATGAATTTCACTCCAATGATTCAAAAATTGGTCCTTGAAGGCCATGATTCCAAATTGCCAGACGCCATTCGCATTGGTGCAGCGGAAGGCATGCAAGACTTTACGATGAGTTTAAAGAGTTTGATTGATCTCGAGTTGATCGATCGCCCGACGGCATTCGCGGTCGCGCCAAACAAGGATGCGCTAAAGATGGCGCTCAAGGGTATCGAAGTTAGTCAACCAGGCATTATTTAGTCATGCTCAAACGCAAGAAAAAAGACAGTACAACTCGTGGCGAAATGCCGTTACCCGCGATCGATTTCAAACCGCCAGTCGCCGACAAGAAGGAGGAGCAAGGCGTATTGATCGCCTGCCGCGGTATTGAACAATACAATTCGGCGGTGATGCTCCTCGGGCAAGCGATCTCCGGCAGAGCCGATCAGATTTTGCTGGACTTTTCGCAGCAGGGCGTGGCTGTCCGCTTCCGCGTCGACGGCTTGTGGGAAAACATGCCTCCTATGGATCGTCCCACCGGCGATGGCACGCTGGTCGTCCTAAAGAAACTGTGCGTTCTCAATCCCCAAGATCGCCGTAGCCGTCAAACAGCCAAACTGGCGTTGAAGCTCAATGGCACCGACTGGATCGTAGAATTCATGAGCCAAGGTGTGCCGACTGGCGAACGCGTCTTGATGCGACTGGAGCCCAAGAAGACTGTACTCAATACACTGGCCGACTTGGGCATGCGTGAAAAGATGCAGCAGCAGCTGCGTGATTTGCTCAATACTGATGTCGGTCTATTCTTGTTCAGTGGTATGCCTGGACAGGGGTTACCAACGACGTGGCGAGTCGGCTTGGAGTCTGCCGATCGATTCGTGCGAGACTTTCACTCTATTGAAGACTCCGCTTCTCATGAGCCTGAGTTAATCAATATCGCCCAGCACAAATTCAATGCTGCAGCGGGTGAAACGCCCATGACGATCCTCAAGAGCTTGCTATTGAAGCAGCCGGATGTGCTGGTGTTCCCGGCTCTGCCCGACGAGGAAGTCACCAAGCTGATTTGTGAAGAAGTGCTCGAAGAAAAACGCTATGCAATTACACGCATAGCTGCCGAATCGGCCGTGGAAGCCCTTTTGAAATTAATTGGTACCTACAAGAATTCTACTCGCGAGCTCCTTAAGATGACCAACGGGGTCATCAATCAGCGATTGATACGTCGGCTTTGCCCAGACTGCCGAGTACCATTTCAACCTACGCCACAGCTATTGCAAAAATTGGGGATTCCCTCAGGTCGTGTCCAATCGCTTTACCAACCATTTATTCCGCCGCCTCCGGAACAACGAGTTGACGCAAATGGTAAACCCATCGAGATCGAAATCTGCAAAACTTGCGATGGCAGAGGCTATTACGGGCGAGCAGCGATTTTTGAATTGCTCCATGTCAATGATCAGTTGAGACAGGCGATTCAGCAGAACCCAAGCCCCGCTGCTGTCGTACAAGCTGCAAAGCAGAATGGCTTTCTTTCCTTCCAAGAAGAAGGCGTCTTGTCAGTTGCCACTGGCTTGACGAGCCTGCAAGAACTACAGCGAGTTCTCGCACCAAAGAAAAAATAGCAGGAGTTCAGCCGATCAGCAATTCTTTGCTCGGTGAAGAATGAGGCTTACGCAACTATGCCAGCTTGACCTAAGCATCAAAGCTGGACGCGACCTGTATAATTCGGCGCCCATGATGCACGGAAACGCCAAGTGAGTACTATGAACGTAACTGAACAGACCGCACCGGCAAATGAAGCATCCACTTTCTTCAGCGGAGAAGCAAGCAATGAAGTCGATGCTCCGCGTCTGAGTAAATTGGCCATTGCTGCTCTGGTTCTTGGAATACTCAGTCTGTTGGCACTACTTGCCAAAGTATTGGTTACGATTTCCATCGCCGGCATCCTGGTCGGAATCGTCGCCGTCTGGCGCATAGCCGTCCAGCCCCATATTTGCGGCATCAGGCTTGCTCAAGTGGGATTGGGGATGTGTGTCGCCATATCCGTCTGGGTTTTTGTTGCCGATAAGAGCCAACAAGCGTATTTGTACAGCCAGGCCATCGAGCATGGTGAAAGGTTTATGAAGGTTCTGGCAAGTGGCCATTTGTACGAAGCGGCGCAGTTGACGCAGTTAGAACCCGACCGCCAAATCACGGGGACCGATTTAACCAAGTATTATCAGTCCCTTACCGGGGAAGATGCCGAGATATCCGATGGATTCCTGAAAGCGCCAGCTACGTTGGTCGTGCTCGACAGCGGTCCCAACGCCGAATGGCGGGCCATCAAGCGAGTATCTATTTCCGGGAAGAGTCGAGACCAAACGATCACTGTCGATTTCGAAAACGTCGCCGGAGATTCTCCCGTTATCCGCATGCAAATTCGTCGTGTGACTGGCATCATGACCAAACTCTCGCACTCCGTGGCGCACTGGCACGTCGAGCAAATTACACGCTTGTAGGGCCAGCATGGGGCGCTGTCTGATTAGTTTGGGCGCGAATCTGGGCGAGCCCACTGAAGCGATTGGCCAAGCCCAACAACGGCTAAGTAAAGCATTTCGATGCACCGGAAATGCTTTTCGCTTGAGCAATCTTTACCGCACGCCTGCCATCGGTGGACCGAACGGACAACCACCATTTGTCAATGCCGTGGCGACCGTTGAGACGTCGCTGAATCCCTGGGAATGCTGGCAGATCATCCGTCAAATCGAAACAGATCTGGGCCGAGTACGCCAGCGGCGATGGGAAGCGCGGAAGATCGATTTGGATATCCTACTTTACGACCAGCTGAGGATTTGGACTCCGCAGTTGAAAATCCCCCATCCCCGCATGTGCATGCGTCGCTTCATTTTGCTCCCCGCTCAGGAAATCGCTGGGGATTGGGTTGATCCGGTCTCGTTATTAACTGTGAAAACACTTGCAGACAGTCTGCGATCGGGAGCCGGTAATGTGCTGGTCTGTGCTGCAGCGAAGGCTAGGGCCGGGCCACTCTTGGAAGAATCTGCCAGACTTGCTGGAGCAACTTGGTACGGAGAAACATCGTTAGCGCTTCCGTCAAACAGCGACGACCGTGTAGGCCAAACAGACCCTTTGAGACTCGGGCGTTCCGACTCCCGGTGGGTCTGCTTGCGCGAATATCCAGATCGCTCCATCACACCGGATACGCCGACGGCTTTTCGACCGGACTGTAAGCTGGTCGTTTTCTTGACGGAGCCAATTCCCCACGACTCGGTCGCGTGGGAGGATTATCATAGGCAGCTAGCCATTGAACTGCGGTTGCGTGAATCTACGCAGGGTTCTGGCGGTAGTAACAAACCGGATATCGCCCATATTGCACAAAAATGCACCGGTGCACGGTATTTGCTGGCTGGTGACGATCGAGCTTGGGTAGTCCACGAAATCGTTGCTGCGCTCGAGGCCATGGATTGCCCTATCGAACGGATAGATTGATGGTTTATAAAATAAAGGTCGCGTCCAGTTGGGATGCTCTGGTCAAGCGGGCCGTTGTTGCGCAAGTCTCATTCTATACCGGGGAAAGATTAGAACGAGAGGCTGATACTAGCATCACATTTGGATTGGTGGCAGTCGTAATTTGAAGTCAGTCCAAGCGGGAGGGTCAATGTCAACGTCAAGATGGCTAGCCGTCGAATCGCTGGAATCCCGTCGCTTACTGGCGTTCAATCCTACCGGCTTCGAGCAAGAACTACTGCAATTGACGAATCGATTCCGCACCGATCCTTCAGGTGAGTTTTCGCGGTTGATTTCTTCCGCATCTCCGATCACCGCCCGCGATCCCGTCGTTCAAAACGACCTGACCTACTTTGGCGTTGACGGAAACGTGCTACGGGCCGAGCTTCAAGCATTGCCCCCAGTACCGCCGGTTGGCTGGAACGATGCAGCCTCAACATTCTCTCAATCGCACAATGCCGCCATGCTGGCCGCAAATCCACCAAATCATTTCCACTCGGATCTTAGCAAACTGCGCAGCGATTTATTGGCCGCTGGCGTTGATCTGCGACTAGTCGTCGGTGAAAAAGTTCTAGCTGAAAACGTGTATGGTTACGCCAAGTCGGTGAATCATCTTCATGCAAGCTACATCATCGACTGGGGCGCAGGGCCTGGAGGTATGCAAGTTGGCCGCAATCACCGAGTCGCCTTGAACAACAGTGATTTTGATCAGTTGGGTACTTCGATCCGGACCTATAACGGTACGGCATTCTTTGGTCCGCTAGTGAATACCCAGCAACTATTGAATATCAACAATACAGGCACGATGGTTATCGGCGCTATCTTCCAGGATCTCAACGCCAGCGGATGGTACGAGGCCGGTGAGGGCATCGGTTCGGTACAGTTTTTGTTTGAGGGAGCGGCCGGTCGCTTCACCACCGCGGGGATGTCCGCTGGAGGCTACCAGATTCAGTTGCCGCCTGGCACATATCGCGCGACCGCATCCGGTGGCGGCATGCGTTATCCCGTTGTCATTCCTAGTTTGACGGTAGGTTCGAGCAACGTGTGGCAGAATTTCATTTTCGATCCAAATGTTATTCCTCCCGATGTATTGGAACCGAACAATTCGCTGGCTACCGCCACTCAGCTAACTGGTGCTGCACAAACTCAGGCTGGATTGTCGGTTCACCAGTCGACGGACAAAGATTATTTCCGTCTCGTATCGGCGGGAACAGGGCGCGGCAGCTTTGAGATTCGTTTTACCCACAGTGAAGGCAACTTGGACCTACGGTTGCTCAATAGCAGTGGTGTTGGTATTGCAACCTCCAGTGGCCAGGGTAATTCCGAGCTTGTCACTGCAAATTTGGTACGTGGCCAGACTTATTTCTTGGAAGTTTCATCCGTTGGCGGAGCCAGAAACGGAGCGTACGCTTTGCTGGTGACGCCTCCAGCGCCAGCCGCACCAGTTGCAAACACCGATCGAGCGGATGCCAACAATGCATCGCGTAGCGTCACCATCGACTTGATTGCAAATGATGTCGACCCGGATGGAAACGCAGTGACTTTGGTCCCCAAGTTAGTTGCCGGTACGCCTACTGCATTCCAGCTGAACGGCCACCAATTGACCTACACCGCTCCGGCCGGGTACGCAGGAGTGCACCAAGCCAATTACACGGTGACTGACGATCAAGGCCTGACATCAGCACCGGGCAAGATCGAGATTTTCGTAGTCAATTTCGCTCTTCCCCGACCTTGGTTGAATGTGGCTAGGCCGAATGATATCAATGGTGACGGCGTAGTTGCGCCATCGGACGTGCTCATGTTGGTCAATGATTTGAATAGTCGAGCCGCGCGTCTTTTGCCAACCCATCCGAGTGGCTCCATTGGAATTTTGGGTTTCTACGACAGCAACGGTGATGGATACGTCTCGCCAATCGATGTGTTGCTGGTCGTCAATCAACTCAACGCGGGCGCTGGTGAAGGCGAGGACGTTGCCGGTAACGAGAGTCCGTTGCTAACCAAGGATCTGAGTAACCGAGCAATTGACTTGGCGTTCGCACAGATGCAGTTCATTGACTTTCTGTCCGATGTTCAGCGGCGGAAATTTGATACGGCTTCGCGTCTAGCTCCACATCGCGACAGTTATTGATCGAACGCTGCTTTGAGACGCCATCACAGGGAATAACCGCGCAAAAGTTCTTCCGCATAATTGACCGTTTGGGTGTCGGCCACGGTTGTTCAAGTGCGAGAAAACTTGTGCTTTGGTGCCTAGGTCTGGACTTCGCGAAGTTTCGCGAGGACTGCGTCGCCGTTCAAAGCTATCACGCCAGACCGATTGGGCAGGTCGCTCCTGAAGGATCGGCAAAAGGCTCAAGTATTCCTGCTGGCACAAAAGAAAACGGCACGCCGAAAAGCGCGCCGTTGTGGATGATCTAGGACTTGGCCAGTTGCCTAGTACATATCGTGATCGCCGCCGTGGCCCTTGCCACCCTTATCAGCCTTAGGCTTTTCTGCAATCAAAGCATCGCTGGTCAGCAGCAGAGTCGCCACGCTAGCCGCATTTGCCAATGCAGTGCGGGTAACCTTCGTCGGGTCGATCACACCAGCTTTGACTAAGTCTTCGTAGGTGTCGGTCAAGGCGTTGTAGCCCATGTTGCCGCTCTGGTCAGCGACTTTTTCACAGACGATCCCGCCGTCTTTGCCCGCGTTCTCGGCGATCATCGTCAGCGGAGCCCGACAAGAGCGGACGATGATGTTGTAGCCGACTTGTTCGTCGTGGCTAAGACCTTCGGCCGGAGCGACCTTTGAGCTGGCTCGTAGGAGTGCTACACCACCGCCTGGCAGAATGCCCTCTTCGACGGCGGCGCGAGTCGCGTGCAGAGCGTCCTCGACGCGAGCTTTCTTCTCTTTCATTTCGCTTTCGGTAGCAGCACCTACATTGACCTTGGCAACGCCTCCAGCCAGCTTGGCCAGGCGTTCATCCAATTTCTCGCGATCATAGTCGCTGGTTGTGTTCTCGATCTCTCGACGGATCTGGTCGATGCGTGCCTTGATGTCAGAGCTCTTACCAGCACCTTCGATAATAGTGGTGTTGTCCTTGTCGACAATCACCTTCTTGGCACGGCCCAGTTCGGCCAAGCCAACAGACTCGAGCTTAGTGCCCAAGGCTTCGAAGATGGCTTGTCCGCCAGTCAGGATGGCAATGTCTTCCATCATGGCCTTGCGGCGATCGCCGTATCCAGGCGCCTTGACCGCACAAATGTTCAAAGTGCCACGCAAACGATTGATGACCAGTGTCGCTAGGGCTTCACCGTCAACATCCTCGGCGATGATCAACAGTGGCTTGCCCTGCTGAACAACCTTTTCGAGGACAGGCACAAGGTCCTTGATGCTCGAAATCTTCTTCTCGAACACCAAAATGTAGGGATCTTCGAGAACTGCTTCCATGCTCGTCATGTCGGACACGAAGTAGGGCGACAAGTAGCCACGATCAAACTGCATACCTTCTACGAACTCAAGTTCGGTATGCAGGCTCTTGCCTTCGTCGACCGTTACCACGCCGTCCTTGCCAACATTTTCCATCGCATCCGCCAGCAAATTACCGATCTCGCGATCGTTGTTAGCGGCAATCGTAGCCACGTCGGCCATTTCCGTCTTTTCGCGGATCTTCTTGGCCATCGAATGCAGTTTCTCGGTGATATCCGCAACTGCCCGCTCCATACCGGCCTTCATTTGAATCGGATTAACACCGGCAACAACCGACTTGAGGCCTTCGTTGAAGATTGCCTCTGCCATCACAGTTGCGGTCGTGGTTCCATCGCCAGCAACGTCACTTGTCTTGCTAGCAACTTCTCGGACCATGCGTGCGCCCATGTTCTCGTAGACGTCTTCCAAGTCGATTTCCTTGGCAACAGTCACACCGTCTTTGGTTACCGTAGGACTTCCAAAGCTCTTCTGCAGAATAACATTGCGACCCTTCGGTCCGAGCGTGACTTTAACGGCCCGCGCTAGCTTAGAAACTCCGCGACGGATTGCTTCGCGCGCTTCTTGGTCAAAAGCAATAATCTTTGCCATTTCTACTAATTCTCCGATCTATGGTTTGATAATTTGGTGACGGTATGGAATGGTACTACTCGAGAACGGCCAATACTTCGCTCTCACCCATCAGCACGTACTCCACGTCGCCAATTTCGATGTTCTCACCGGCGTAGCTGGTAAAAAGAACCTGGTCGCCAACCTTGACCTGCATTTCACCGCGGCTTCCGTCGTCCAGCAACTTGCCATCGCCAACGCTAACCACAGTGCCGCGAGTGGGCTTGTCCTTGGCACTGTCTGGCAAGTAGATACCGCCTTCGGTACGATCTTCAGACTCGTTTCGCTGGACCACAATGCGATCGCCTAGAGGCTGTAGATTGACTTTCGTGGAAGCTTTTTTCTTGGTAGCCGTCGCCATGAGCGGCACTCCTCCAAAATATGGGGTAGGGTGAAGTAGCTGAAATTTCCATGTTCCTGGCGTGGTTCTAGACTCTACACCAGTCAAAAAGGCATTTTTCGATCTCAGCTGCTCTCAAGAGCAAAAACTGTGCCATTGCCTTTGTGTCTTCCAGACTCGAAGCGACAACAACGCAGTACTCGTCGAACCCATCAAAACCAAAGGCACTGCGAATTGTTGAGCCAGCTGCGTTTCATGGAACCTTCTAAATCAGATTGCGATCCGCTTCCGCCGAAGGTGGGGGGGCTGTCGTTACTGCCAAATTGACATCGCATAACAACTTGCCGTTCTGCTAACTCGCCGCCTTGATGGTTGACCGGATAAACAGTTTTGAGGAGGCGCCTAAACCAGCTACGAACTTTGCCATAGCTCTTGCTGGCTTGCAGCCAGCGGGCGTCATCAGGATCGACCAGTTGCATTTACAGCCCCTCGTTAGCATGGAACCAGATAAGCCAAGCCGATAGCAGAAGAGTCTGCATCGTCCGTCAGGGTCGGCTACACTAAGCTGCATGGCGCATTGTGCTGGCAAGTCGGAAATGTCGCGGTGCCCTTCTGGCCCCCTAAGATTAAGAAGAAGGAATCTCATGTCACGTTACTCTATCGACGAATTCATTCGCTCCACGGCCCAAGACGCATCAGCAAACGATTATTTCCAACTTGAAAATGACCGCATGCTGGAAGTCAATCTCGACTCGATGGTGTGGATGAAAGCGGGTGCTATGGTGGCTTATGTGGGGCAAATCAAGTTCACGCGGGAAGGCCTGCTCGACCAAGGGCTCGGCTCGTTGCTCAAGCGGAGCGTTACGGGTGAAGGCGCCAAGCTGACCAAGGCAGAAGGACGTGGAAGACTGTATTTGGCAGATAGTGGAAAAACGATCAATATCCTGGAATTGAAGGGAGATTCGATCGTGGTCAACGGCAGCGATTTGCTGGCATTCGAGCCCACGATTCAGTGGCAAATCAAAATGATGAAGAAACTGGCAGCCGTCGTCTCCGGAGGTTTCTTCAACGTTCAGCTCAGCGGCAGTGGATTGATTGCGATCACGACACACTTCGAACCCTTAACGTTGGCGGTCAAACCTGGCCAGCCGGTTCGCACCGACCCCAATGCGACTGTCGCCTGGTCCGGCAACCTTCAACCCCAGTTCAAGACGGATGTTTCACTGAAGAGTTTCTTTGGTCGCGGTAGTGGCGAGTCGATTCAAATGGAATTTGATGGTGACGGATTTGTCGTTGTCCAACCCTACGAAGAAGTCGTTCACGTGTCTGCCGGTTGATTCTGGAGGTAAACTCAGTTCTACATTGGCCCTCTTTGCATTTAAAAGATCATGCGATTTAGCGATCAACAACTTCAAGCTTATCTCGACGAATCACTGCCGGGCGAACTAATGTCCGAGGTCGAACGTTTGCTGCGAACGGATTCGAAACTGCGTGAGCGACTAGTTTACTTGGTAGGTGTGCGTGAGGCGGGCGTGCATGGCCTGGGAGAGATATGGCGTCGCAATCGCCTGAGTTGCCCCAGTCGGCAGCAACTGGGCAGCTACCTGCTGGGCGCTATTGATGACGCGAAGGGTCAGTACATTCGCTTTCACCTGGAGAACGTGGGATGCCGACTGTGCAAGGCCAATGTCGACGATTTGCAAATGCAGCAAACAGAGCAGCAAAGTACGGCCCAGACTCGTCGCCGCAAGTATTTCCAAACATCCGCCGGATATTTAAACCGCCAAACCTAAAGCTAAGCTAAGGAACTGAGGAAAAATAACTTGGGTGTTTACTGTGAGTGGAATTGATCGTTCAAACGTGGAAGTG
>JAGQPR010000155.1 GCA_020426625.1 Planctomycetales bacterium | reverse complement strand
AAGTACGAGACCTCTCATCTTTAGCAACGGTAACCACGACGTTCGCGGTGAGCGAGCCCGAGAAACGATTCGCTGCTTTGCCGGTTGTCCCGAGTCCATTGAACTTCCTTACAACCAATCATTGCGCATGGGGCCCTTGGCATTGCTTACCCTGGACACAGGCGAAGACAAACCAGATGCCCATCCCGTTTTCGCCGGAACTGCTGCCTATGAACCTTATCGCAGTAAACAGGCGAAGTGGCTTCAACAAGCGTTCGGCCGCCCGGAAATCGGATCGGCTCCGCTTAAGATCGCGGCGTGCCATATCCCACTTCGAGGTCTTCAAGGATCGAACGATGGAACGACCCTTGAGGGATTCGCATCCTATAGCGGTTTTGGAGCCAGCCTGTGGCTTCCCACGCTGTACTCTCACCAATGCCAAGCGATTCTCTCTGGGCACACCCACCGCGACCGTGTAGATGCCCCCACGAAAGACGCTCCGATTCATCAATTCGTCGGCGGCGGACCTCAACCATCAAGCGCCACGCTTACGATCATTGATGCGGAATCGGCTGGCGATACTGCCACCTTGCAGATTCGCGTTGTCGACCTTGCGGGCAGGCGACTCCACGAACATCGCTGGAGTTGACATATTCGCATGTCGGCAACCTGCAAGAGGTCCGTTAATTGACCAGCGAACTTCTAGGCGGTTGTACTTCATGGTCCGAAAGCACGCTGTGACGCCATAGACGTTTTGGACATCCAGCAGATTAGCGGATTGTCGTTGCTCCGCACTGCCGCTGGACATGAATCCGAGTATGATTTGAACTAGAAACAACACGTCTTACAAGTTGTCCCGCCTTCACCCTCTGCCGAAAATAGATCGATGAAATTTGCTTCGGATTCCCGAGTTCCCGCCGCAATTTTAATGCTAGCCGTTATCTGTGGCAGTAGCTCGGTGACCTTGATTGCCGCTGATCCAATCGCCCAGATGCAGTCTGATGCAGTGGCGGCCGGAAAGGCTGATTGGGGATACTGGGGGCCGAACCCTGATACCTATTCGAGCTGGAAGACTCACAGCAACCGACTGATCCCCGTCTATACTTTTGGCATCGACCTGGCTCCGGTAAGCGGTGCAAACAGTTTGTACCGCGATGCGGCAGCAATTGAAAAGCTGTACGGCTACATGCCGGAGAAAACGCACAATCCCCATGCCGACTACTTTGACCAAACGGACGTCTACCGACTACAGAAGCTGGCGGTCGAGTCAGGGAAAAAGCGAGTGATTCTATTTGTTTTTGATGGGATGGATTGGGACACGACTCGCGCGGCCGCGATTGCAAACTCCGGGAAAGTCTACCAAGAAGGGCGCGGCCAAGGATTACATTTCCTGGACTATCGTGGCACGACAACTGACTTTGGCTATTGTGTCACCAGCCCTCGTGCAGAGGGCACGTCCGTCAACGTCGACAGTCAAACTGTCACAAACCCTGAAGGGAAGATTCATGGTGGCTATGACGCCGCACTTGGTGGTAGCGCGCCGTGGAAGCCGATCGTTGACCCTGAGTATCCCATTGGCAAAAGCAAACAAACAAGACATGCCTACGGCGAATCGTCGGCCACGGCTGCTTCGATGACCTGTGGAATCAAGACGTACAACGATGCAATGAACGTCGACTTCGTCGGCCGCGAAGCGATTCCAATTGCCCGGACACTCCAAGAACAAGGATTTGCTGTCGGTGTTGTTACCAGCGTGCCCATCAGTCACGCAACACCGGGGTGCGCTTACGCAAACAATGTGCACCGAAACGACTACCAAGACCTGACACGCGACTTGATTGGCCAACCGTCGATCTATCATCCGGGTAGCCTCCCTGGAGTGGATGTTCTTATCGGTGGCGGCTGGGGGATCGACAAAGACAAGGATGCTTCGCAAGGCAAGAACTACGTTCCCGGCAATCGGTACATCGCTGCCGATGACTTGGCCGCAATCAATGTAAGCAATGGAGGCAGGTACGTTGTCGCACAGCGGACGAGTGGAGTTGCCGGATCTTCAGTGTTGAAAGAAGCTGCCCAACAAGCCATTCACAATGGCGAACGACTGTTTGGTCTCTTTGGCGCGCAAGGTGGTCACTTACCGTTTCAAACTGCGGACGGCAACTTTGATCCCGTCGTCAGCTTCGGGAATCCAAGGCCGGAAAAAGCAGAAGTCTACAGCGAAGCCGATTTGAATGAAAACGTCACGTTGAAGGAGATGGCCATTGCGGCGCTCGACGTACTCCAGTCTCGTTCGGACCGCTGGTGGTTGATGATCGAGAGTGGCGACGTCGACTGGGCAAATCATTCAAACAACATCGACAATTCGATCGGTGCGGTACTTAGCGGTGACGACGCGTTTGCAGCGGTCGCAACCTGGATTGAACAGCACGGCGGCTGGGATGATACGGCAGTTATCCTAACGGCTGACCATGGCCATTATTTCAACTTGACTCGCCCCGAGGCTTTTGCTCAAGTTGCCACCGAGTAAAATGTTGGTGACGTTGAACGAACAACAAATGCACTTCATCGTGTTACATCCTGCTCTGCGAGTCGAAGCGCCACGGGTATCACACTTCAGTCGTCCGTCGGCGAGTTGCGATGATCGGGTCGAAAGCGAAAACTCGAATGAAGAAACTCTCGTCCGACGATTCTTCAAAGCAACACTGAAGTCCAAACTTGTGGTCAAGTTCACTCTGACCATATGCATCGACGTTAAGCGGCGAACACATGCACGGTCGTATAGAAGTTCGTCGCGAATCAGCATCACTTCAGCACACCCATCTTTCCGGACTGGAAGTCACGAATTGCTTGCCGAATTTCTTCTCGCGTGTTCATAACGAAAGGGCCGTGACCGACGAGGGGTTCATCCAGTGGCTCTCCGGTAAGAACTAAGAGTCGTGAAGCAACACTGGTTTGCAACGTGATGGCGATGCCGTCGCGTTCGAACAATGCGAGTTCGACGGCTTTGAGTTCATTGCCGTTTGCCAGCAAGTTTCCGTGCTGCACGAGCAAGATACAAGTGTGACCGGATGGAACAGTCAACGCGGCCGTGCTTTCGACGGTCAGTTGCAAATCCCAGACGTTAATGTAAGTGAACGTCGATGCCGCTCCTGACGTTCCATCAAAGTCACCGGCGATCACGCGAACTTCGCCAGCGTCACTTGGTAAACTGACCCGTGGAAATTGAGCGTCGCGCAAGTCCTGGTACTTGGCCGGTGTCGATTTGTCTTTGGCGCGAAGGTTCACCCACAGCTGCACCATCTCCAGCAATCCTCCGCTTCGCGTGAACTCTTCGCTGTGAAACTCTTCGTGAACGATGCCGTTGCCGGCTGTCATCCATTGCACATCGCCAGGTCCAAGCTGCCCTTTACCACCGCTGGAATCGCGATGAGCCAATTCGCCTTGATACAGAATGGTGACGGTCTCAAATCCCTTGTGAGGATGTACGTCGACGCCGCGTTTTCCAGGTGACGGAGCGAATTCATGCGGACCTGCATAATCCAATAACAAGAACGGGTCGAACTCGTTGTCGCCCCCGTACGAGAATAGGCTGCGAACCGGAAACCCATCACCAACCCAGTGTTGTGCGATGTTGCGAATTACTCGCGTCAACTTTTTCATCGTCGTCTACTTCGTCAATAAAGTTTAAGGGCCACCCGCAGGCGACTGCCCGGAAGGGATTCCGGCGCCGTCCGCTTTGCGTTGGAGGAAAAAAGGATTTTGGACCACTTACAACGTCAACGAGTTGCTACTGGTACTTGTCCAGATCCGTTTCTGGTCCGTCCTTGGCAATTTGCTGTGCCTTGCCATAACTCTCGATTAAGCACTTGTACTCGGGGCACACATGCTCGGCTAGAATCTCGGCAAATTTCGAACCTTCGGCTCGATTCCAGGTCCGCATCAACTCCGCAACAATTGCAAACGTGTCGGTCGGAATCGCACCGGCTTGGGTCACGCGAGCGATCGTGATATCAGTCGCCATTTTGCTCCAGTTCCCAGAGGCATCGACAACACAGTACGCCTTGTAGCCCGCTTGGATGGCACTGATCGCTGGAAACGCCATGCAGACACTCGTCAGCGTACCAGCGATGATGAAAACGGCCCCGCGTTTCTTACTCAAGCAAAAGTCGTCCACGTCGGTTTTGACGATCCACCCAAGCTAGCGAAAGACGCCCCAAATGAGGATGCGGCGTTGGACTGCTATCGACGCGTGCGCGATGAAAACCGTAGATTCATTGAAAGGGATCCCATGGAGTTGCTTTCAGAATCTTAGAATCCAATGCCTACTGAATCGTCCAATAGGCAGCAAATTGCAAGTTTGTGTTCACGGCAATAACGTAATATTGGGCGCAGTGTTCTTTTAGAAAGGTGGTTCAATTTCCGATAGGCGATTCAAAACTTGCGTCACCCTAGCTCGGCTTACCCCCAAATGGCGGGCAAGTTCAGCCCGGCTGGCAACCGTTCCCGAATCAAGCATTTCTTGGTACTCACGGGCCAATTTCAGGCGATCACGTTTCGGTTTTCTGGGGCGAGCTGCTCTCTTTGTTTTCGACTCAGGAAGGCTTGAGGGCACCGTCCACGGCCAGAACTCGATGTTGATCGGGCGACGTAACTTGTTTATTTCGTAAGCACCTAGCTCCACTAGACCCCGGTTCGAATAGCGTGTATCTTGGGGAGCTCATTTTTTGCCAAATTCAGTTGGCGCAAAAGCATACCAAATAAGGACTTAGGGCAATCAGCTCTAAGTCCTTTTTTCGTTTAGCGACCCGCGATGGGGCAAAAACGGGGCAGCGTTGAACTTGTGTTGGGTTTGTGTCGATGGCCTTTTGAGGGCCATCCACGACAATTACTCACAAGGAGTTTCATCGCACATGGCCTGGCTCGAACAACAAAAATCTGGCGTCTTCGTTGTCTGCTTCCGCTACGGTGGCGCACGTCTCAAACGCTCAACCAAGACGCGTTCTGCAGATAAAGCAGAACGCATGCGGTTGCAGATCGAAGAGAACATTGAACTCGTCGAGCGCGGACGACTTGAAGTGCCGGCCGACGCCGACTTGATGGCGTTTCTGGTCTCCGACGGACGTCTGACTTCAAAACGCAAAGCTTCCGGTCAGCTTCCGCTCGGAACTCTTTTCGAGAAATATCGCGAAAGCCTGCCACGCGATTCCCATGCGCCGGAATCGCTGCGTATATCCAAGATCCACATGCGGCATGTAGCCCGCATCTTGGGCCAAGGAACCCGACTGGTCAGCATCACCGCGGGCGATTTGCAACGCTATGTTTCCAAACGCTCGGAAGAAAACGGCCACCGAGGCAGGAAGGTTTCCACGGGGACCATCCGCAAAGAGATGGCTACCTTTCGGACGCTTTGGCGGTGGGCCAAACGCTTTGAACACGTGAGCGCTGATTTTCCCAATCACGGTTTGCATTACCCGCTTCAATCCGAATCGCCCCCATTCCTTACTTGGGAAGAGATTGAGCGACGAATAGACCGCGGCTTGGTCGCGGGGAAAATCGGCCAACTCGAGTTGTGGGATTCGCTCTACCTGAATACCACCGAACTGGAGGAACTACTCGGCTTCATCCAAGCCAAGTCGAGCTATGGTTTTCTGTCCCCCATGGTGGTCATGGCTTCGCACACCGGTGCCCGCCGCAGTGAAATCTGCCGCTCGCGCACCGAAGACATCGACTTCGAGAGTGACATACTCTTGATTCGTGAAAAAAAGCGTCTTCGAGGCAAGCAATCGTTCCGCCACGTCCCGATAAGCCCCTTTTTGAAAGAGACGCTTCGCGAGTGGTGCAAACAATGCGGCCACACGTCTTATACATTTCCGCTCGACCACCGAGTTCGGCGGTCTCGCAATGCCGAGCGCCGCGAGAACTGGGAGAGCGTTGCGCCCGACGAGGCCAGTGATCATCTGGACGCAGTTTTGTCCGGGAGCAAGTGGAAGCACATCCGTGGATGGCACGTTTTTCGACACAGCTTCATCAGCAATTGTGCCTCCGCAGCGGTCGATCAACGCATGATCGATGCCTGGGTAGGTCACCAGACTGAAGAGATGCGCCGCCGTTATCGGCACTTGTTTCCAAGTTCACAGCGTCGCGAGCTGGCGAAAGTCTTTGGCTAGGCCGATAGCACGTCTACCTGCGCCACGCCGATTCCGAGGGAAGATGCGATGTCTTTTTTTGGAAAAAGGCAGTAGTTACCAACAAGCTCCACATCAGGAGCAGGTCAGCAAGCTACTGCTGTGGATTTATTGATAACTACTGATAGATACGGCTGCGCCGTAGCTGCTTTCTTTAGAAGAGACAAGTCTCGCACCAACACACGATCCGGTTCGGGGTGCGACATGGATTCCATTGTTCGTCGGCCCACCCGTTGTGCCTGCTACCCCTGGTGTCGCGTTCGAGTCGCGTAACGCTCAAGAGTTTGATCATACGCAAGGGCGAAACCCAAGGCCTCCCGCCTTTCACAGCCAACTATGTGCCAGTTGTCGCAAACACGGAGGTCGATCGCTTCTACCGTGATCTTCGACAGACTGTCGTAAATCTCGAGAACGCATATCGAAAGGAAATCCTTCCGGTTTACCTTCCGAGAGTCGATGTCGAATCACAGTTTGGGACGGCACTTTTCAATGTTTACTGGCGGTTAATCCGGCGTCCGTTTATCAAAGACCCGCAACGGAGGCGATTACGCGAGTACATTCGCCAGTGGGTGCATTCCGACGCGATACGGAGCACCAAAGCACTGCGACAGTGGGAAGCAGACGTTGGTACGTTCCAACGTCGCTACGACGGCAGATTGATCGCTCGATCAAATTCTATATCAAGTCCCCATCGTTAATGACCACAGGAGTTTATGGGGTCGCTTCAAACTCAACCCATTCAATATTTTTCGGGTAATTGTCTGATTCCAAGCGAGTCGAATGCAACAGTTGGACTTTCCAGCGGTTGTTCTCTCTGACCATCACTGCACTTTCAAGCCAAACTACTGTCCGCAGCCCGCTCTCACTACGAATTTCAGCCTTGTTCCAGTAGCCTACCCAGGCCACGTCGCCTTTCTGTCGAGCTCGAATCTGCCTGAAGAAGTTCTTCCGCTCGTACGGTTTGCCCTTGGGCTGGACCGCATCCACGAGTTTCTGCATCGTCCAGTCTTCGCCATGCTCAAGTAATTGGAAGTCCTCTGTTGAAGTCTCCTGCATAGCCTTGCCATCGTGTTTGGACATCGCGGCAAACAGCTCTTTAACCGGCTGAAATGCAGGATGGTCCTCAGCTTCAGCAACCCCGCTTAAGATTATAATTCCACCAAGCCAAAATCCGACATGCAAAACTTCGCGCACCAAACCACTGATTTTCACGACTTCCACTCCAGTTCTATAGATGTTCGGGGACAATCTGAGCATTCTACATTGAGACTCGAGCGTGTTTCGATCCGTTAATTTCGTCATTGAGGCGAAGAACGTACACGACAGGCATCCAACGTTTTGAGTTCAGCGAAAGGCAAGAGAAGGCCATTTCGCAACGCCTGTTGCCTGTGAGACACCACTGACTTTGGCCTGCGAGTACCTGGGAAAGCAGTGCAAGTAGCAGCAAGCCAAAAATCGACTAGCTGGCTATATGGTCCTAAGTCGTCGCGTCCAAGAGAGCGGCGCACCGCGCATCGGTCTGGCGCCCGTAAAATCAACTGCATTTATTCGGTGCCGATATCTACCCAATGACACGCCCACATTACGCACCTAGAGATCGGTGTGGTTGGACTTGTTGCGGCCGAAGGCGGCGAAGTCAAGATGACTCAAATTCCAAATCGCTCCTCTTCAACGTGGACTGTTTTGATCCGCCGATCAAAACTGCGATTTGACCAACTTCTGCGGATTCGACTGCGATCAAACAGCTATCGGTATTAGTCAACTTAGATGACAATTTGCGAATAGGTAGGTTGGTCGAAAACTGTTGAAGTAGCGAGTGTAATTGTCGATTGGATATCAACTGGCGGATGGAAGCGTCCATCGTGCGAAGTGTGGGCTGTTGTAGGAGCACTGGACTGGCAAGATTTTCAAAGGTCAAAGTGCAGCCCCGTAGCTAGGCTAATCAATCAACCAATGCTACCCGAATCATAAATCATGCCCCAAACCTTTAAATACAAGACGCTACGTGGGTTAGTTTTGCTTTGCCTACTGTTGCCGGTTCTGTTTGGCATTAGGTGGCTTGCCGAGCATTGGCGTATTGCGGGCTTCCCAAGCGTCACTTTCGTTGAGAGTAAGGGGTGGGTCCTCTTCGAACACGAGTACCGGGGCGTTTATGGCAGCAACGATTCGCGTTATTTCCTGCTCGACATCGACAAAGAGTCACTAAAAGAATTAAGAAGTCCAAAACCCAATGGCCTGTGGTACAAACATTTTGGGGTTGACGGCCAAGGCAAGTTGCTCGCCTTCATAGATTATGACCGTTTGGTAGTCTTCGATCCCATTACGCAAGTCTATCAGCAAGTCGGCTCGGACGTCGAAAGATTACTCGGCAAACGCTATCTAATACGAAGAGACACGGACGCCGAGGATAATCCTCTGCTCGTTTGGCGAGATCTATATGCTTCGACACTACCACGCTATGAGTCGCCGATAGCCGATGAGGCAATCAATCCGCTTGTACCAGTTCCCGATAGTCTCTGTTTCTATTCCACTGTGAACGCGGATTCAATTCCGGATTTAGTTTTCTCTGCCGACACCTTATCGACAACAAATATAGCGTTGGCGTCGGATCTGGAGATGTTAGTACTATTTCGGCTCACCGAAACAGGTCCGGAGCAAATCGGTCGGTGGCCAGTCTTCTCCGATGGAGTCCGCACCGATGCACGGAGAATTGCTTGCTTGAGCCTGGATGCACGTTTCATAGAGGTTTATGACGCCCAAACCGGATTCCTTGAAACTCGCATCGCGATCCCTCCCCAAACTTTGGGCACCGATTCGCGTCCTGATAGCTGGTCAATGTCGCAATCGACAATGACTCTCAGGGGGCCAAGTGGCGTTTCGTTTACATATGATCTTGAGACGGGTCGCGAAATGGATCTGGATGGGGCTTGGCATAGCGAGGTGTACGACCGGCTCAACGAGGAGTACATGACTGTTCGCCTCGACGACTATCCGCAGACCTGGGAGCCGATGCTACAGTTCCGTAACCAATCATCGGACGCCGTGCAGGCAGAGTTTCCCTTCCCGACAAAAGCCTGTTTCGTTTCGTCGCCGCCAGAAGGTATCTATTCGGCAGGTGAACGCGACATCATGTTCACAACGACGGATATGCAGGTCATCTTCGTTAGCAGAGAGACCGGGCAGGTAACTAAGCTTATTGATCCGGGTGCATGGCTTCCATTGAAGACCGCAGCGATTGTGATTGGAGTACTTCTCTGGATGTTCCTTTGGTTTTGGCACTCTTCCGAAAGTGGCTTTCACTCTTCCGTGGACATTTTGTTGATAATTGCCATGGCTGTGTGGTTCTTGTGGCCAAGGATTCTGCTTACCGGATCACCCTATGATTCGTATCGCCCGGCATGGCAGGCGGTTGAAGCACTCTCAATATCCGTTGGCATCCTGGCATCCTTCCACTTGCTCAGAGCGGGGCCGGGGCTGTTTTATCGACTTTTGCCTGGCGGCATTCTTGTAGTCGGAGTCGTCACAGGAATCTGCTACCTATGGCAGGATTACTGGTTCGCTCACCGGTCGCTCATTCGAGTTGCCGCTCTCGTGGTAATGCTTCCGCTAGGGGCTTGGGCAATAGGCAAGTGGTCACCCTTTTCGAACAGTCTGGGGACGCAGGAGCATTCGCCCTTTCAATTCACTGTCGCAAACATAGCGTTAGTGACAGCAATAGCAGCTATTTTTATTGGGTTCTTTTCAAGATTGGACGTTGAGAACTGGACCCACGCACTGCAACCGAGCAGACTGATCGCCGTTCTCTTCTCAACTTTGATCCTGGCATGCCTTGCGTTCGCAACTTGGGTCACGGTGTTCAGCCGTGGGCGTTTTCTGTTGCGAATCACCTGTTTTTTTCCCTGTTGGTTTCTGTTTACAGAATTGCTTGTGTTGACCGAGCAGTGGTGGAGCAATTCGGTACTTGGTTGGGACGTGCAAAGTTTCCATGCTGCGGCAGTTGGCACATCCTTGCTTGTCGGGAGCACTTTCTGTTTGTCAGTGCCCTATAAAATGCGTCAATGGCAGCTGGCTGCCCCCGGACCCCGTGTGTGATATTCGGCCCTGCCGCAACAGCTATTTTTCAAGTGTTCGTCTGGCTATATAACTGTAACGGGCTTTCAGCATCGTTATTCTAGTGGCCTACTTACAGTAATCGGCGCGCCAAAGTCGTGCAGATGCCAATTGAATCGAAGCGCCGATGTAAGTTTGGAGAATGGCGTAGTGCTGTCGATTGCATCGATAAAAGCACCGCCGAATTGGCACTCGAAGTCGCAGCGAGACTCACCGATAGCAGCTGCAGCAGCTAATTGTGAAGTCAATCTGATATCATTCGGTGACCTGCGCGAGTCACCTTCGAAACCACGGTCGAACCGTCCTGGGTGCTCGAGTGCGAGATCGGGGCAAGCGAGCACAAGAACCTTGGCGATGATCTGTGCTCTGGTACCACAGGGGATGCGGCCGGCGACGACAAAGAATTGGCTGGAATAACGAGAGACGCGAGAATCGGGCAGTAATCGTTAAGCCTTCCGGCCGCGAACATATGGTCGACGCCGGTTGACTCGCTCTCTTGGCGCTCACGCTTGAGCAAGGGCTCACGCCAGCTTGCAGCTGTCATTCGCCATGCAAACTCGCTACCGCTTCCGCCGATCGATCCAACCTGCGGCTGAACAATTATATTCCTATCGGTACGCCCGGCAGATATCTCTGCCATTGGTTTGCTGCCCCATCTATTTCCGCCCAATCGTGCCAACATCGAGGTTCAAGGCACCAGTCGCTGAAAGCTATCGCGGGCAAGCTCACGCCAGGCTGCGCCCGTCATTCGCCTGCTAATCCGCTACCGCTTCCATCGACTGGCACCTTTCACCTTGTTTGGATTGTCTCGTTTTTGTCTCAAGCAGTCTTGCACGGTTTGTGAAAGACCGCTTGAAACAAAAACATGTCGCAGGCGGTCACTGAGAAAACATCGGCACTCAGTGCCAAACAATAGGTGACACATGAACAAAAAAACAAACTTTTATCCCGATTACACGCCAACCATTGTGATACATGGAGCACGTTTCAACCTGGGACAACTTTTTACCACACCCGGCGCTTTGGAAGCGCTCAGCAAGCCCGAAATGCTCACTATGCTTCAGCGTCACGCAAAAGGGGACTGGGGCGATTGCTGTTCGCAGGATTGGCAAAGCAATGACGAGGCACTAGTACACGGGACCAGACTATTTTCCGTCTATCACAATTCGAAAGGGGAAAAAATCTGGCTGATCACCGAGGCGGATCGCAGCGTGACCACCTTCTTACTTCCGTCAGAGTACTAGGGATGAGTGGAGCAAGCCAAGCCGGGCGAATGCCCGGCCCTGGACCGCCAAGAGCCAGATGAGTTATCTTGCGAGCCGTGGGCTCGCAAGATCCACTGCGCGGATTGCCGCCAGGTTTCGGTATGAACCAATAAAACGAGAGGCGCCTCCGCTGGAGGCGCCTCTCGTTCGGGTAAACACAATAGGTGAAGCGCGGGTTGAATCCCTGCGCTTTAATGACCCCCTGTTTCTATCGCGTGACGCAGTGAAATTGCAAGTGCTGCTATAGCAAAAGTGCTTCAAGCGGTAGCAACCTATCGCGGCGCCGCTGTACGCGGCTTGGCCTGTACGGCTGGGCATGACCGGCCCTGGGGCCGGTGCATGCCGCGGCCTGTACGGCCGCTGGCTCGCTAGGTCGCTCGCCCGCGTTTGAGCCAACTGGGGCTGGCTGCAAACGCTGTCGGCCTCCGCTGAACGCTCCGGCCTCTTTCGGCGGGCTGAACGCCCGCCGGGGGCGCAATGCGTAACGCTTGGTACACCCCTGCGGTGCTTCGGGGATTGTCCTAAGCCGCCACCAGCGGTTCCGAACCCTTACAGGGGCAGCAAGCCTTCGTTCTTGATTCGCTGGACTTCGTCATGGGAAATCATCCATTCCTTGCTCAGACCGCGACCACAAGCACGCTTCTCGGCCAGGATACGGCCAAGTCGACACCATTCCCGAACGGTGAACTCAGCTTTTCCAAGCAAGACAGCGACTTCGGAGGTCGTGTAGAACTCGCGCGGTGCCGCCCATTTCCCAAGGATCGACTCGAGCATGCCCTCAATTCTAAGAAGCCGTTCTTTAAGCTCATCGTCTGACACTTTAGTGCATTCCTTTCCAAGCTTCTAATGCGTTCGCTGAGATGTTGATTAAAACAACCTGCGTTCGACCTGGTTACCGTAGATCGTCCATGAAGTGCTGGGATGCTCCACTCGGCCATAAACTTCGAGATACGGCCCGGGACTGACCTGCTCGATCAGCTCCCGAAAGCAATACGGTTTACTACTGTGCCTCGAGCGGCGGGCCTCACGCCAGCTCGGTACATCATTGCGACCGAATGGAAGCCGTCCGCGAATGGCAAACAACAGGAATTCATGCGAGACCCGCCAGTAATTGCCCATTCCAATGGTCGGTTTGACCCAAACCATGCACGACTTGTACTCAAATCCCCAGGCGCGTATGACCGTGAACGCATCCTCAAGAAACGCGTTGGTGGTCCATAAATGCAGATGTGCGTTATCGTCAGCAATCCGAATAATGGGCTCATCACAGATTTGCTGAAGTGTCAGCGTTGGATAGTGATTCTCGGCAGCGCCACGCGACGCGGTATTTGCATAACGCCAAGGAGGATCGGCAACGACGGTAGGAAAACGGTAGCCCGACGCAGCTAAGAGATGGAGATCGGCAACAATGCTTGGTCGATTGATGCAGTTAAGCCTTAACTCGCCATCGAAGCTCATAACGGCTCGTCATCCTGATTGAGAAGCCAAGTGTGAGCTCTATCCAACAGCAAGCGAACTAGTGGAATATCGTCGCGACCTAACCGAGTGGACTCCTTCCACTGATCGCCGTTGCGAAATAACCGCACGACGGTCAGCGAAAATCGCACTCCATTCTTGGTCTTCCGTTGCCAAATGCGCACCTTGATCAGGCCGCGACTTATTTCAAAAGCAGGTTTAGCCATCGGATTCGGCGCTCCACTTCCGGGTAACACCGTCCAGGTCATCAGCCAGCTCGAACAGTTCAGCACGCGTTTCGTCCGAGAGCCAGCCATCGTCTGCTATGGTGAAGGCAAGTACCTGGCAGAGTTTGACCAGGTTGCGCAGATCGCTTGGGTGAAGCACGTGCGTGGCTTGCATGTCCTCCGCAATTCGAAAGGCGTTGAATTCGTAGTTTGATTCGTTGGTGTTATCGTCCAGACGTAGTAGGTGTGAAACCAAATCACCAGCGCCAATCACTGCGATTGGACATTTTGAACTCGACGGTCGATCAGGACGCATCATCGGTTTTCCCTCCACAACTGTCGCCGTTTTCCCAGATCCAGGCGTAAGCCATTTCCGCTGCCTTGGAAACCAATGGCAAATCATCTCGTCGAATCGACGATGTGGTTTTCCATTGTTCGCCGTCTCGATACAACCGCGATATGGATACGTTGAACCAAGCCGCGCGACCAACCATGGTGTTGCGCCAAATGGCTGCTTGGATGCAGCCCAGCTTGATCTCGTGAACAGGACGCATACGAGAAGCCATCAAATCTCTCAGATGTTGGTACTCACGACGAAGAAATCTCAGACCTCAGTTGGTCTTCAATAATTTTCGCCACTGATGGCCAGGGCTGAAGCCGATGCTGGGGGCAATCTGTGGCCAAGAATCCTGTACCGCTCAAGTACAAGCGTTGACGGCTCTGACATAGATTGTGAGCTCGCCCCTCAGACCGCCAGCTCAAAGAGATTTGTTGTCAGACTTCTTGACTTCAGAACTGCTCAATTTTGGTGCGGGCGATCGGTCTAAGACCTTTAGCGCCGCGTCAAGCGATTTGAGGGAAGCTTTGATTTCACGGCGCTCAATGTCGAGCTCTAGCAGACGCTTGTTGGCCAACTCCTTGGCGCGTTCTAGTGAGCGTCGAGCATCGTTCAGGTTGTTTGCCATGTTTCGTCGTCGCTTATCTGATTCGGTAATGAAAATTTGAATTCGTTTGACAACGGATTGGTACGAAGGGCATAAAAGGGAACACACGCGAGAACCAGACCGAATAGGTCTCGCATGTGTTCAGGAAAAATTAGATTAGTGCAACGGCCGTCGCTTCACCGAGACTCGCAATCACGTGAAACAGGAAAAAGCCTAGCACTAAAAAGAAGGCGTCTCTTTTCGAGATCCAACCATTGGTTGGCAAGATTGGAGATGCCTTCGCCACTTTTGGGTTCAACAACACTTCGGCCAAGTGTCCACCGCGATAAGTGACGCCTGAAAAGAGCGAAATGGAATCTGGAAGATCCTTACCCTCTAGTTGGTGCACTCTGCCATCGACAGCTTGCACCATCATGGTGTGAATCCTCCGAGTTACAGATCGCCCGTTCTCGGTGTGAGTAACCTTACAAAACCTTTGACCACCAGCTTCCAATGCCATGGTGATACCTCCTCTGTTTAGTGGCTTGCAGCCACAAGTTCATCGTTGGAATTCAATCGCTTGAATTCACCGCAAGGGCATGCTGCACTTGCGTGATCTAGTTCCGTTGTCGCCCGTCGAACTGATATCACTGGGTCTCCCGAGTCCAGGAATGCAAATGGCTCCATACGGAGCCACTTGCCGATACACACTTTGCGGTCCATTGAAACTCGCCACAAAACGTTGCTATGCCGCGTTGGATCTCTCCGGCTGAACGTTTGTGTGTATCTACTCGCCTCAATTCTTTAAGCTTCTCTCGAGGACGAAGGTTGAGAGAGTTTTCAAACTGCTTCGATTCTAGTGGGACGACGATCGTTGATGATGCGGCTTTGGGTACATTCTGTGGCGCAAAGCTTGTGCCCTGGTAGACTCGAGAGCTTACGGTGCGAGCAGTCCTTGCTGTACAAGAGTCGGACCATAGATGCGCAGCATATCCTGTGCTTTCTTGAGCATTTCGCGGTCTTCATCTGACCAGTACTTTGCCTGCGATTTCGTCGACCACTTGGGCTCGGATAGCTGCCAATGCCCGCCGAGAGTTGCCAAGCGAACCAGCCCTGCCTCGGTGTCT
>JAGQPR010000154.1 GCA_020426625.1 Planctomycetales bacterium | reverse complement strand
CAGAGCCAGTGACTTAATAAATGCCTCTGAAAGGGTGCATAAATTTACCCTCTCGCTTGCGGGCGCTTGCGGGAGGGTCCGACGCAACGCTTCCGGGGAGGGCCGTTTTGCAGGTCATGCTGTGCCCTCTCCGCTCGCCGACACGCTTCGCGCTTGATGCTCGCGACTCCCCCCGGGCTGATGTCAACTTCACACGCGGCCAAAGACGCCTGTCGCGCGAGGAACACATCGAAAAGCCTTTCCAGGTAGGACGACTTCCTCACTTGAAGCTACTCACTTGGAGTGAGCAAATCGGGCCACAAGCTATCGCTGATGACCAATCCGCGTCGCGTCAATCGCAATTGCTGTCCATCGAGCTCCAACAATCCTTGCTCGAGGAAGCGGCTGAGATGGGGTTGGAAACACTCCCGCACTGGCGCACCCCACCACTCGCTGAGAGCTTGCAAATCGACTCCTTCGAGTTTTCTAAGCCCGAACACGAGCTTCTCCCGCAAGAGGTCCTGGCGGTCAAGCTGCTCTCGCTCGGCCACAGCTGATTGACCATTCAAGACTCTTCGGATGTAAGTCGTTGTACTGCGATGGTTAACGCACCGCATGGCAAGTCCGCTCTCAGAGAAGGTAAAGCTGGCTGCGCCCGGACCAAACGCATACCAGGGACTGCCTTCCCAATACGCAACGTTGTGTCGGCAGCGACTACCGATCTTGGAGAAATTGGAAACCTCATAGTGTTCCCAACAGTGCTTGCCCGTTTCGTCGATGACGTGCAGATACATTTCCAGTTGGGTTTCGGCATCCACTTCCGCAAACTGCCGTTTGGCTAGCCGACCGTAGAAAGCTGCTCCGCGCTCTACCGTCATTCCATAAGTGGAGAGATGCTGAATGGGACTCGCCAAAGCAGTTGCGATATCATTTCTCCACTGGTCCATCGACTCCTCGGGCGACGCAAAGATCAAATCCAGCGAAACGTTCGTGAAATGCCGGGAACTATTGCCTATCGCTTCGCGCAGCTGTTCACCCGAGTGGTCGCGTTCGAGGGCGGCGAGTTTCCGATTGTCAAAGGATTGACCACCTATCGAGATGCGATTGACGCCTGCGGAATGAAGCAAGTCCAGCTGTTCATTTGTGCAGTCGAGCGGGTTGACTTCACATGAGTACTCGCCGCCATCGGACAATGGCAGCCAAGTGGCGATTACCTTCAACAAACGCTCGAGCTGACTGCCTTGAAGATAGCTAGGCGTACCACCTCCCAAAAAGACGGTGTCCATTTCCTGGGGCCGAACCAGTGTGGACGAAGCTTCGCGTTCGAACGCTTCCAAATAGCCATCGATCAGGTCGTCGCGGCCCGTGATCAACGTAAAATTGCAGTAGCCGCATCGGTGTCGGCAAAATGGAACGTGGATATACGCGCTCCGTGGTTGCAACGACATCATCTTGAAAGACTTTCTGCTCGATGACCGCAAACTTCGTTAAACAGGCGATAGGTAGTGGCAGCGGGCGCCAAACTAGCCATAATTGCAGCCATGCCCGTGCCAGAGTGCAAGGTGTGCTACTCAGCGCAATGGGGAAAATTTTGGCTGAACGAGTGCAGGTCCTGGAAAGAAGATTCCGTACGCGGTTTCAAGAAACGATTTCAAATCTATGAGTCCAATTACGTACAAGGACAGCGGAGTAGACCTCGAGCTTTATGAGCAAGCGATGCAGCGGCTGCCCCGGCTCATGCATCGAACGTTTAGCCCGCGAGTCGTCAAGAACGACGGAGGGTTCGCCGGACTTTTCCAACTCGATTTCAGCAGCTCGCTCTTTGCCAGGAACTATCAAGAGCCGATTCTCGTATCCGGCACCGATGGCGTTGGCACGAAACTTAAAGTAGCTCAATTAGCCGGATGCCACAACACGGTTGGTATCGACCTGGTTGCGATGTGTGTCAACGACATCTTGTGCTGCGGTGCCGAACCTCTCTTCTTCCTGGATTATGTGGCCATGAGTCGTGACAATCCTCCGTTGCTGGAGCAGATCGTCAGCGGCATCAGTCAAGGCTGTTTGCAGGGAGATTGCTCGCTGTTGGGCGGCGAGACCGCGATCATGCCAGACTTGTACTCAGGTGACGATTACGATCTGGCCGGGTTCTGCGTGGGCGTGGTCGAGAAGAGACACTTGATTTCAGGCAAGCAGATCAGTGTCGATGACGTGGCGATTGGCATTCAATCTTCTGGTTTCCACTCCAATGGCTTTAGCCTGATCCGAAAGGCTGTGTTCGAACGAGCTGGATTGCAGATTGCCGATCAAGTCGAAGCACTTGGAACCAGCGTTGGCGAAGCTCTATTGACACCGACTATCATCTATTCGCCCTTAACGAGGGCCGTTTTGGGGCATTACAAGGTAAAGAACGTCGTGCATGGAATTGCCCATGTGACCGGCGGCGGTTTGCTGGAAAACACCGAACGCATCCTACCGCCTCAAGTGGACTTGGTATTCGACCGCCGCGCCTGGGAAGTGCCTCCCGTGTTCGCATGGCTGCAAGCGCTGGGCGACATTGCTGACGACGAGATGGACCACGTCTTCAACATGGGGATTGGAATGGTGTTGATTGTCAGTCCATTCTATGCCAACAAGATTCATCAAATTGCACGGTCGCTTAAGCTCAAAGCATGGGACATTGGCAAGGCGGTTTCCGGTAGCGGCAGGAGTCGTTGGCAGTAGTGCAACGAACAATTGAGTTCACGTGAAAGCAGAGGTGGATAATGCGAGCGTCAATTCGTACTTCGATTCTTTTTTCTGTCGCCCTTTTCCTGTGGTCGACCAACGGACTCCAGGGTGCTGACCAGCGACCCAATATCGTATTTGCCTTCGCCGACGACTGGGGGCGGTACGCTAGCGCCTACGCGAAATTAGAGCCCGGTGGTCCCAGCGACATTGTCCACACGCCGAATTTTGACAAGGTGGCACAAGAGGGGGTCTTGTTTACTCAGGCTTATGTAAACGCTCCTTCCTGCACTCCCTGCCGCAGTTCGTTGTTGAGTGGCCAGTATTTTTGGCGGACGGGTCTGGGGGCAATTCTGCAAGGTGCCCATTGGGATGATTCGATTCCAACCTACCCATTGTTGCTGGAAGCGTCGGGCTATCGCATCGGTCACACCTACAAGGTTTGGAGCCCAGGAACCCCTGCCAATCAGCCTTATGGTGCAACTCGCACGGAGTTCAACTCGGCTGGTCGCAAGTTCAATAGCTTTTCTCAAAACGTTTCCAAGAGCAAAGACGCCGAAGCCGGCAAACAAGAACTGCTAGACGAAGTGCGCCAGAACTTTCAGTCCTTCTTGGATTCGGGAGACGCCGACAAGCCCTTCTGCTATTGGTTCGGGCCAACCAACACGCATCGCAAGTGGATCAAAGGCTCTGGAAAAGACTTGTGGGGGCTAGAGCCGGAAGAGCTGGCTGGGAAGATGCCCAAATACCTGCCTGATGTCCCCGAAGTTCGCCAAGATTTTTGCGACTACCTCGGCGAAGCTCAGGCCTTTGACGCGGGTTTGGGAGTCTTGCTGGACGAGCTGAACCAGCGAGGACTGGCAAAGAATACCATTGTGGTGGTCAGTGGTGATCACGGCATCCCAGGTTTTCCACGTGGTAAGTGCAACTTGTACGATTTGGGAACTCGCGTTTCGCTGGCCATCCGTTGGCCAGAGACGGCTGGCAGCGGACATGTGGTCGACGATTTCGTGTGCTTGCCTGACTTGGCCGCCACCTTCGTCGAAGCCGCAGGATTGACGCCGCCGAGCGTGATGACCGGCCGAAGTCTGGTTCCGGTGCTTGCCGCCAAAAGATCGGGCCAGGTGGATCCGTCGCGTGACCACGTCATCGTTGGTCGCGAACGCCACGTTGCCCGAGCTCGAATCGGTAACCTGCCGTATCCGCAGCGGGCGATACGCACAGCCGACTTCTTGTACATTCGAAATTTCAAACCCGATCGGTATCCCATGGGCACAGCAGCTGGATTCGGTTTGCCAGCTGGCCCCATGCCGGAATTCATGGCATTGCAGGAAGATACATTTGCCGCCTTCGGCGACTTGGATGCAAGCCCAACAAAGGCTTGGATGTTGACAAATACTGATCAGCTTGGCGTGCGCGAACAGGTAGAGTTGACATTTGGGCTTCGACCGGCCGAGGAGTTGTTCGACTTGCGCGCCGATCCAGACCATCTTAAGAATCTGGCAGACGACGCAGACTACCAACAGATCAAGCAGGAATTGTCCACGCGTTTGATGAACACGCTGCGTGCCACGGGTGATCCGCGCGTGATAGGCGATGGCCTGACCTTTGATCAGCCTCCCTATTCAAGTGAGCCTTAGTGGGCTTAGCAATCTCAAAATTCGGTCCATGGATTCATCGAGTGACAGCCTCCCCTTCCATACAGCAAGCATACGACTTGGCCGTCGAGCAGTATCAAGCCATCGGCGTCGACGTGGCTCAAGCTCTGGATCAGCTGAGTGCGGTTTCCGTCTCGATGCACTGCTGGCAGGGTGATGATGTCATCGGGTTCGAACCCGACGCTGTTGCGCTCGGCAACGGGCTGGCCGTTACAGGCAATTACCCAGGACGCGCTCGTAACGTAGATGAACTGCGTAGCGACCTGGAGCTGGCGTATTCATTGATCCCGGGCAAACATCGGCTAAATCTCCATGCCTTGTATGGCCAATTTTCAAACGCGATTGATCGTGACGCCATCGACGTTCAACACTTTCAGGGCTGGGTGCAATGGGCAGCAACCCAAGGCGTACAACTCGACTTCAATCCCAGTTTTTTCTCGCACCGCAATGCGCGGGACGGCTTTACGCTGGCACATGCGGATAGGCACCTTCGCCAGTTCTGGATTGACCATGGGATTGCTTGCCGTCGTATTGCGGCAAGCATAGGGAAAGCGCAAGCAACCCCTTGCATCAACAACTTTTGGGTGCCCGATGGCTTCAAAGACACGCCCGCCTCGCGTCTGGCCCCACGCGAACGCTTGGCAGCATCGCTGGACGAAATCTTCTCAGAACAATTGTCCCCCCAGGAGACATTAGACTCCGTCGAATGCAAGCTGTTTGGGATCGGCAGCGAAAGCTACGTTGTCGGCTCACACGAATTCTACTTAGGCTACGCCATTTCGCGAAACAAAATGTTGTGCCTGGACGCCGGGCACTTCCATCCGACAGAAACAATAGCGGACAAGATTTCATCTGTACTGATGTATCTTCCGGAGCTAATGCTGCATGTTAGTCGCGGTGTCCGATGGGACAGTGATCATGTGGTTGTGTTCAACGATGAACTACAATCGATCATGCAAGAGATCGTTCGCGGCGACTTTCTTTCTAGAGTCCACGTTGGACTCGATTTCTTTGACGCCAGCATCAATCGAGTGGCAGCTTGGGTGATCGGCACTCGCAATGCGCTGAAGGCGCTATTGGCAGCACTGCTAGAACCAGTCGAGCGATTGCAACAGCTGGAAAGAGATGGCGACTTTACGGCGCGGCTAGCAGTCATGGAAGAGCAGAAGACCATGCCCTTGGGCGCAGTTTGGAATTACTACTGCGCATTGTCTCATGCTCCCGTTGGCGCAGAGTGGCTTGATGAAGTTCGTCGCTATGAGTTGAATGTCATGTCGGGACGCGACTCCTAATGCGAAATGCTGAATTCGGGACGAGACAATGACTGAACAGACTAGTGAAGGCGGTGAATTCGAACGCGTATCGGTGCCGGAATCTGCGTTACTCGGATCCAGTAAATTCTGGGGAATGTATGCGGGGGAACACACCGCGGGCACCGAGTTCATGATTGGCCCCCTTTTTCTAGCTGCCGGCGCTAGCTTGCAGGACTTGATTCTTGGGCTGTTGCTGGGCAATCTCCTGGCAGTATTGACTTGGCGTTTCTTGGTTGTGCCAATCGCCATAGCAAAACGGTTGACGCTCTACTACCAATTGGAGCGTATCGCCGGCCAAGATCTGGTAAAGCTCTACAATTTGATCAATGGACTGTTGTTCTGCTTCCTTGCGGGAGCCATGGTCACTGTTTCGGCTAGTGCCGTTGGCGTCCCCTTCGGGATTTTTTACGCAGTGCCGCAGTCAACATTTGCCCTTGGACCTCCAACCTTTACGGCACTCGTGCTGCTCGTGGGGCTGGTAATGGCCGTGGTGGCAGCGGCTGGCTATGCGATGGTTGCGAGAGTAGCCAACATCGCCGCGCCCTGGATGATCGCCGTGTTCGCCGCCTGCGGGATTGTTTCGCTGGTCCAAGTTGAAGCCAATTCTCTAACCGCCTGGAACGAAGGCGCATTCTGGACGGATGCCATTGCTTTTGTACAGGCGAGAAACGGTGCGCAGTCTTTCAGTTTTTGGCAGATTGTCGTCTTCGCCTGGTTGTGCAATGGTGCGATGCACTTTGGCATGGCCGATTTGTCGATTTTTCGTTTCGCTCGCAGCGCAAATTCGGGCTGGGCACCGGCAATTGGCATGTTTCTTGGACACTACATGGCTTGGATCGCCGCCGCCCTGCTATTGGCGGCTCTAATCAAAGTTCAGCCTGAGATGGCGGTTGGCGATGATGGCAAAGTGAATGCCAATCCCGGTCTCTTGGCGTTTCAATCCTTGGGATGGACGGGAATTATCTGCGTTGTCATCGCGGGCTGGACAACCGCTAATCCCACGATCTATCGCGCGGGCTTGGCCTTTCAAGGTGTCGTGCCCAAAAGTACGCGGACGATAATGACATTGGTGGCTGGAACAGTGGCTACTCTGGCTGGTGCCTTTCCGAATTTGTCGGCGAAATTACTTGATTTCGTAGGCACCTACGGCACCGTGCTGGGACCGATGGGAGCCGTCATCTTTGTTGACTACTATCTGATCAGTCGCATAGGACTTGTACCCGAGTATGCCGATCGAACAAAATCCAGTATCAACCCCGCCGTGCTCATCGCTTGGCTATTCCCAGTTTCCGTCGGACTTTACATGATTTTTTGGCAAGGACTGTTTGCCGCCTACGCAGTCGTCCCAGCTTGGATTGTCTGCGGCGCAATCTATTTGGCACTGAGCAAAGTGATTCAACGACCTCTTAGTGCCCAGTAGACGAACATTTCAACGCGAAATTGCGAGATTGATCAATGAAATCCACGGCAAAGCTCGTCTCTTGGATCGCCTTGGCGCTTACGGTGGTCCCAAGCTTGTTGTTCTTCGCTGGACTCCTGGGCCACGACCTGGTGAAGTGGCTTGCTCTGATCGGAACGATAGGCTGGCTGTGCGCGACCCCATTGTGGATGGGCCGCGAGTTGCAAGTCGACGCGAGCCAAGTTGAAATTTAGGCGTTTGAGATTTGTTCTGATCCTCCCAAATTGTCCGCGTTGCTTCAGCAACTTTGGAAAAACAAATTGTGCGATTCCACCGTGGCGATCACGCTTCGCGGTGATGATTGACCGCACACAAGCCAGATTTTTTACGCAGATCCATCGCCTAGAACGGCGGATAAGAACCTGAAGTCGTTAACGCCGATGGCGAATTGAAACACGCAATTCGCACCACAAGGGCGGCCACTCGCGCGATGCAGCGTACTGTTGTGTTACAATGTTTTTTTCTCGAATGCCATGCTTGAAGTTCGAAAGCATGACTTTACGGATAGCATCTCTGGGAGTTTCTGCGGGTGAGCCCGCGTCCTGAGCGCATGCCGAAAAAGCAAACGCGCGTGACCATTGCCTACAACCGAGACCGATGAAATGATGTTGCGATTTGTTATGTTGGCCGCAGGGTTCTTGTTTACATGCGTCGGTGTGCAAACGTCCGACGCTGCACCGCCAAACATTGTGTTGATTTTCACCGACGATCTCGGCTACGGTGACTTGGCCTGTTTTGGTGCCGACAAAATTCGAACGCCCAACGTCGACTCACTAGCCAGGCAAGGCACGAAATTTACGAATTTCTACGTGGCACAGGCAGTTTGCAGTGCTTCTCGCGCAGCGCTCATGACAGGCTGCTACGCCAATCGCGTGGGTATGGCCGGTGCCTTGAATCACACCAGCCCAACCGGCATAAATCCTAATGAAAAATTGTTGCCGGAAATCTTGAAAGAGCAAGGCTATGCAACGGCCATGTTTGGCAAGTGGCACCTCGGCTTGCCACCTTACTTCAGCCCACTGGCGAACGGCTTCGATGAATGGTTGGGCATCCCCTATTCAAACGACAATTCGAAGTACCATCCGGTATTGTTCGATTCGATGCCGCCACTGCCTTTGTACGATGGAAATCGAGTCGTCGAAACGGATCCCGACCAGGCTCTACTAACAAAGCGATTTACCGAAAGGGCGGTGTCTTTCATCGAACGGAACAAAGAGCAACCGTTCTTTTTGTACGTGCCCCACATCATGCCCCATGTGCCCATCTTTGCCTCGGATCAATTTCGGGGTAAGTCCAATTTCGGACTCTATGGAGACGTTATTGAAGAAATCGATTGGTCAGTTGGTCAAATTGTCGATGCCATTGACCGAAATGAACTGACCGACAACACCCTGGTCATCTTTACCAGCGACAATGGCCCCTTTCTTAGCTACGGTACACACGCTGGTAGTGCCAAGCCACTGCGCGAAGGCAAATTGACGACATTCGAAGGAGGCGTGCGCGTGCCGACGGTCATGCGCTGGCCAGGGAAACTGTTGGCAGACAAAGAGTGCGCCACGCCAATCATGACGATTGACTTACTTCCGACTTTTTGCCGACTTAGTGGAGCCGCAATGCCGTCGAACAAGTTGGATGGGGTCGACATCAGCTCGATTTTGCTTGGCGATACGACCACGGAACCCCACGAATCGCTGGCTTTTTATAGCGGTACGGAGCTACACGCGGTGCGCGCGGGTAAGTGGAAATTGCACTTTTCGCATAAGTACTTGACGCCTCGTGAGGATCTGCGAAGCGATGGCAAGCCAGCCGGTTATGGAAAACTGGAACCGAAGTCAATCACCGAGAGCGGTGTCGAAGGCATTGCCAGCCGGCACGGATATCGCGTAGCCCAGCTGCCAATGTCGCTGTTCGATCTCTCCCAGGATGTCGGAGAACAACACAATGTACTGGCAGAAAATCCAGCTGTCGTTGCCAGGTTGCAAGCCCATGCTGAACTCTACCGTCAAGAACTGGGCGACAGCCTGACCGGCATCACTGGCTCCGGGGTCCGCGAAATTGGCCGCAACGATCGCTAAAGTCATTGATAGGGCCGGCGAAATACGGATCGCTGGTCCAATCTAAGGCGGATTCGATCATCGCGCAATACCTCAGGCACCCCTTCACGCTTTCCACTTATAAACAGTTGTATCGCAACCCGCCCAGACTAGTCCGAACCTCTAATCGTTGCAGCAATTCACACATGTTTACAGCGACTTCAGTAACAGCAAGACGAACCGCCAGACTGCAATTCTCTAGCGAGAAGACTCGCTGCACACGCCTGGCTCGGTTGGTAGTTCTCACCACTCTGCTGTGGCACTTCACCACTTGTCCGTACTCAACGGTGCATGCAGATGATAGCGATGGCCTGACTGCAGAGTTGGTATTCCCGCTCCACGGAGAACACAATCATGCACCCGGCATTGTCGAATGCCCTAACGGTGATCTGTTGATTTCCTGGTACCGCGGATCGGGAGAGCGCACTGCGGACGATGTGGCTGTCTACGGTGCTCGTCAAACGGTCGGGCAGCAGCAGTGGAGTGAACCATTTCTATTGGCAGATCGACGTGGGTTTCCAGACTGCAATACGGCGATGATGATCGACCAACACGATCAACTTTGGCTGTTTTGGCCGACCATTTTGGCCAATTCCTGGGAATCTTGCCTGACGAATTATCGAATTTCAACTGACTATCTCAAAGCTGGTCCACCGGTTTGGAGCGAAGAGGGTCTGATTCTGCTCAAACCAGACGACTTCTCTCCAGATGGGCTGCGTGTGCTGGCGAGCATCGTCGATCAATTTGGTCCCTTGTTAACTCAGCGACTGAACGAAGAAGTTGCACGAGTCAAGGAACGGCTGGGAAACAAATTGTACCAGCGGCTTGGCTGGCAACCCAGGTGCAAGCCAACCGTGTTGCCTAGTGGCCGCATTTTACTGCCGCTTTATACGGACACTTTTTCCATTTCCATCATGGCCATTAGCGACGATCAAGGTGAGACTTGGTTTGCCAGTAAACCCTTGCTCGGTTTCGGCAATATTCAACCTGCGGTACTCCGCCGCGATGACGGTACGCTGGTGGCCTATATGCGAGACAATGGTCCCATGAATCGCGTGCTGGTTAGCGAATCCGGTGACGAGGGACTTTCCTGGGGACCGGTCGTTGCTAGCGAATTGTTGAATCCCGGATCGGGACTGGATGGAGTGCGATTGCAGGACGGGCGTTGGGTGCTGGTCTATAACGACACGATCGACGGACGTCAGAGTCTCGCCATTTCGCTGTCAAACGACCAAGGGAAGACTTGGCCTTGGACAAGACACCTCGAAAAACACACCGGCGGCTCATATCACTATCCGGCTGTGATCCAGTCTCGCGATGGAAAAGTCCACGTTGTCTATAGCTATTTTGTCGAAGGCGGCAAGAGCATGAAGCACGTATCGCTAGACCCGGATTGGATTACTCAACCAATACCTCAGACGGAAATTGAAAGGTAATCAATCGTCCCCTGCCTTACGATGTTGTTCTACGGCAGACTCGTAGACGGCGGTGGCAGCTTTGGCCATGAGATGCATAGTGTGTCTGGAAGGCAGCAGCGGGAGTCTCTTGAGCCCCATGCCAACGATTATCTGCGCAACCGCATCTTCAATGGCACTTTCGAGCTTGCGAACAACGCGTGGCTCCATCTTGAGTTCTCCCCTTAATCTACATATTGCTACATAAGACCTTGTCGGTTTCTACGTGCATTTCGTAGTCCGGTTAATGCGACAAAGCGTAGGAAACGATATTCAGCCCAAGTGGATACGACCACTTCAGAGCATAGTTGTTGAAGTACTCTGGGTCGGAGCGTTCTTCCTCCCAGCCATCGCCGATATCGTTGTTATGGCACAGCAAAACGGCCAGTCGCCCTTGCTCATCAAATAACCCCTGATAATTCGGCCCTGTTTCGCTGCCGGGCCCATGATCTTCGTAGGTCTGACCGGATCGCCAACTGCGAATGCTGGGAACTTGCGGTCGGCGCGGAAGGTCATAGACGGCATGAAAAATCTCATGTTGCAAAGGAATTTCGCGCGGCTGCCATTCTGGTACAGCCTTCGCCAACTGTTCCATGACAACTTGCCATTCCCAGTCTCCCCAAAAATCGTCGACCATTAGAAAGCCGCCGTTTTGCAAGTAACGACGGAGCGCCTGCGCTTCGGGCTCACTCAAATACAGGGCTCCTACACCATTCATGTACAAGAAGGGATAGTCGAAAATATCCGCGTCCGTAAATCGCAGCACGCGCCCATTGGGATCTACTTGGAGCGAAGTGACTTGTTTCAACCGGAACGAGAAATTCCAATCACTGCTTGGATAATCATTCATCCAGCCTCGGCCGCCCCCGCGACCGAATCCACGTCCAAAACTGCTTTGTGAGTCGTATTGGATGCGCGCGAAAGTAAACACATCATCGGCGAATGGTTCTTCGATAGTCCAGTTTGGATATTCATCGCGATTCGGTATGCGACGTCCCCTGCCCTGCCAATTTTGGGCAAAGCTGCTCGATGTGACCGCAGCGAAAGCCACAAGTATTGCCAAAGCCCTGCTTGAATACATTGCGTGGTAAGTCTCAAATCGACCTGGGATCCCAAACATCGATGGAACACTCTTTGAATCGTCTTGTGATCGCTCGTATCGTGATCGCTCCACAGCAAATGAAGCAACAAATGTGCGAACGCTGCCCTATCCAAAAGGGAGATTGGTAGATTCTACACCAAACTAAATTCGATTTCGCAGCCTCCTTGCGCCCGGTACAGGTTGGAAATTCGCTTGCGTCGGCAAGCCGTACGACTCGGCACCACGCACAACTCAAACTCTCTAGTTGCAGTACACTATTAAACTATCATTGCAAATCAAATCCAATAGTCAGTCAATCGATGCCCATTGATCAAGCTCAAGCACTTAGAAGTACCAGCAACATTGGTAGGCGGCTTGGCGCTGCCCGTTTGGAATTATCCACGCAGCACGCAAGATATCGATCTCTTACTAATTGTCGATGACGACGCAAAAGTAATGCGTATCTGCGAGCAGCTTGATTGCCAACCTCGTCGGAATCCTGCCATAATTGAGCTAGGAAGCATACGCGTACTGCAAACCGAGTATCAACCACCGGACGAATATATTGAGATTGATGTGGACTTCTTATTGGGCCAATCACCATTCCATACGAGCGTCCATGGCAGAGCGATTCCAATCACTTATGCTGGGATCCAGCGTTCGCTTCGCGTAGCAACCTGCGAAGATCTAATACTTCTTAAGCTGCAGTCTTCGCGTTTGATTGACTTGGCAGACTGCCAGCGGCTCATTGAGTTGAATCCGCTACTGGATTGGGATTACCTGGAATCATGGTCTCGAGACTTGCAACTCACCCAGCAACTGCAGCGAGCAAGAACAAGCTAGGCAAAAAGCAGCAACAGAACCTGGCAAATCGCGGTTTGCCGTCAAATGGCGGCGAGAATGATCTATTCCCTCAGACGATGGACTGGATCAAGGATTGTCAGCTCCCTGGCCAATTGGCGAACGTGCCATGAAACGATTATTCTGTGAGCAACACACGACACGCTTTTGGACTTGATCATGAAACACAATCTAGCGCTCTTGGCGACCATCGCCTACACATTGTTCTGTTGTGGCTCGGTTGGCGCACAGGACATAGTTGCTTGGCCGAAGCTTGCTTCGCAATTGGCCATCGCAGGCGAGAACGCTGGTGAAATCAAGCAAGCACTATCATCGGCTCCACCCGCGCACAGGGCGTCGCTCGAATTCCTAGTCGAACATATGCCCGAGCAAGATTTGAAGACGCTATCCGCAGGGTTCTTGCTTGAAGATGTGCGGCTTGCTCATGAGGCGCGAAGAGCGAGCCCATGGGAAATCTCCGACGAAAATTTCCTGAATTATGTACTTCCGTATGCGAATGTCGATGAAACGCGGGAGGCTTGGCGAGGAGAATTGCGGCAGCACGCCGAGAAGATCGTCGATGGTTGCCGGACCCCCGGCGAAGCAGCCCAGCGTCTCAATAAAGAGCTCTACAAACTACTCGGTGTGAAGTACTCGACCGCGCGTCGCAAAGCCAATCAATGTCCCAGCGAGAGCATTGAACACGGACTCGCATCATGTACTGGACTGACGATTTTGTTGATTGATGCTTGCCGCAGTGTCAATGTCCCGGCTCGTCTTGTTGGCATTCCCAGTTGGACGACGAAACGCGGCAATCATACCTGGATCGAGATTTGGAACGACGGCGATTGGCATTTCACCGGCGCAGCGGAGTACAATCCTGCTGGGCTGGACAAGGCATGGTTCGTCGGCGACGCTTCACGAGCGGATGCAACATCAACATTGCATTCGATCTATGCAGTCAGCTTTCGGAAAACTGACACGCTGTTTCCAATGGTCTGGTCGCGAAGTGGCCCAAGGCCTTACGCGATCAACGTGACGGAGCGCTATACCAAGCAACCTATACCCTCGGCCGAGCGGTTGGTTGACGTCCGCGTGCAGATTCGATCGGGAAAGGATGGTCGTCGCTTGAGTGCACCAGTGCAAGTTTGCTTGGCAGAAGAAACCTCCCAACAGTGCTCCTTTGGAACCTCCAAGGGTGAGACCGACGACACAAACAATATGCTAACTTTTCAGCTCAACGCAGGGCTGAAGTACAAAATCACGACGCCGGGATTGGCAGCACCGCACATCTTCATAGCGTCAGGAGAAACCCAGACGGTTTCGCTGTCAGTTGACGAATCGGTGACGGACAAGCCCAAGCTGGACAAAAAGGAAACCGCTCAGTTGGTTTCACAGCTCTACCAACTTCGTTTGGAGAAACTACGTCAGGAACGAGGCGGCGAATGGGACGCCAAGAAGATTGTCATTGGCGAGCTCGAGATGAAATTTGACTACCGCATTTTTGGCGATGAACCGCAGGGCGGACACAGTCTTTACATTTCGATGCACGGTGGCGGCGGGACAACTGCCCGGGTCAACGATTCACAGTGGCGGAATCAGATCGAATTGTATGAACCCGCAGAAGGAATCTACCTCGCCCCGCGAGCGCCGACGAACACCTGGAATTTATGGCACCAGCCGCATATTGACCAATTTTTCAATCGCATCATCGAGGATGCGATCGCTTTAGAAGGAATCAATCCCAACCGAGTTTACATCATGGGATATTCCGCTGGCGGAGACGGTGTCTATCAACTTGCCCCACGCATGGCAGACCAACTGGCAGCTGCAGCCATGATGGCCGGTCATCCCAACGGAGTCTCTCCTCTCGGGCTTCGCAACATTGGGTTTACGCTCCACATGGGAGGCAAGGATTCCGCCTACAATCGCAACGCGAAAGCAGCCGAATGGAAAGAGACGTTGGCCGAGCTTAGGAGCAACGACCCCGACGGATATGTGCACGAGGTTGTGATACATCCCGAGTTTGGCCACTGGATGCAGCGACAAGATGCTGTCGCCATAGATTGGATGTCAAAGTTCACGCGTAACCCTTTGCCCACGAGAGTCGTCTGGCATCAAACTGGCGTCCCCCATTCTCAATTCTACTGGTTGGCAGCCACTGAGACCGATCGGGTACCGAACGCCAAAATGATGGTCAACCGGGATGGCAATGTGTTTACGATTCAGGAAGCTGAGGGAATCAAAGAGGTCATCATTCGCCTGAATGATGACATGATTGATTTCGATTCGCCAGTTATCGTCAAATTCGGCGACCGCATTCATGCCTTTGAGGATCTCACTCGATCTCGCGCACTTATTGAACAAACCCTCAACGAACGAAGCGACACTAACGCCGTTTTTTCTGCCGAGTTACACATTCCCGTCAACTGATGGAGAGTCTTTGCCGTAGTGGATGGGGTGACGCCTTTCAACATGCGCGGCAGTGACCCGTTACCTCGCCCACTAGCCGATTGCACCACAGGTTATTGGGTTAGAGCCATCGGCACAGTTAACGGGTAACACGAGTTTCCGCGCGACCGCAGGTTAGTTAATATCGCCGCAGGGCGAACGAACGGTGGTTTGATTATCACAAATTGCGTCTCTGAGTTCGGAAGGGTTAAGGAGCAAAGCGAATTGACGAAGTACACCGACCCAGGTGAAGATAATCAATCATGAACCAGATTGACTCAATACTCGCAAAACAAATCGAAGACCATCCATACCCGCTACTTTTCGCCACAAT
>JAGQPR010000153.1 GCA_020426625.1 Planctomycetales bacterium | reverse complement strand
CATCAAACAAAAACAAGACGACTATTTCAGCAGTCTCCCTTGGGAGAGTCGCGAGCGGGCACACACGAAGCGGGTCGGGGAGCGGAGAGTGGAATCTCCCTCCCCGTCGCTGGGCTCCGACCCTCCCCTCCGAAAGTGATTTCGAAAACGACGCAACTTTCGGTGGGAGGGTGAGTTGCGATGAAACCGTGGTGGCGATTAGCGAGAAGTGTCGAATTATGACACAATTTGAACGGCGATCGAAGGACAAACTCCGTCGCCGATCCAAATCGCTCCACAGTTGCGTTGACCTACCACTTGTCCACAGGCTCTGCCGGCTCTGCCTGGGAACACGCTATCTTTGAGGTTTTGCCTCGCCAGATTTGTGGATTCACCCCATCTTGGTTGACGGAAATTGCAGGCAGAGCCTGCAAAACACGGGTTCCCGGGCAGAGCAGACGGTGGGAACCAGATACATTCTGTTGGCGAAGATTAGTAGACCACCGCCCTAAATCGACTTATCAGCTGCAGGACCTCGGAAGACTGCAGGACCTCGGAAGACTGCAGGACCTCTGAAGAGAGGGACAGTCGGGCCGCCAAGATGACATCTCCAACGAAACGGATTACCATACGTTCGTCATCAAGCCTAGGATCAGTTTTAGGTTGGGCTTTGGCCCCTTCTCGACAATCGTCATCAAGCTCATATTCGTTCCCAGACTCACGCCTAAAGAGGCATGTCTCGGAAGCTCGCCTCGCGATCCCGCGATTCAATCGAACGCAATTGGAGAAAACATGCAGACACTTCCAAAATCGCCAGCTGGGGTAATGTTGAGCGCGGCAGTTTGGTTATTGACCGCAGTGCAGGCCCGCAGTCAAGACCCGCCGACCATGACCCACGGGCCTATCCTCGGGCGTCCCACCGCGACGTCCATGGTGGTTTGGGCAAGAACTTCGCGTCCAAGCGAATTTGAAGTGCACTTTGGCCGTTCGCCAGCAACTCTAGATGGAGTGGCGACTGCCAACCGCACTGAACACTCCAACGACTGCACTGGAACCGCTACATTGCAGGGCCTGCAACCTGACAGCCGGTATTTCTATCAGGTGTTTGTCGAAAACCTGCCGCAGGGTCGCGTCAATTCGTTCACAACTTTGCCCGATTCCACTGTCTTGGTCGACCCTCAATACAACCCTCAGGGGCTGTTCAATCTCAAGTTTGAAATTGGTTCCTGTGCCAATCAAAATCCCCTGCACGGAATTGGACATGCGCTACCAACTTACCAAACGATGAATCGGCAACTGGCAAAGGACCTTGATTTTGCCATTATGAACGGTGACTGGTTGTACGAGGAACGGCGAGACTACCCCGTATCGGCCTGGATGGCCGCCAATCGCCTGACAGCCGAGCAAATTCCAAGGGAGGTCGATGTAATGCCTTCCATCGTTGGCGTCTGGGAAAACTACAAGCTGTACCTTTCTCGCGGGATTCCGCTCAGCCAATGGCATGCGAATGTCCCCAGCTATTTCACGTTTGACGACCACGAACTGATCAATGACATTTGGGGAGCTGGGTCTGCAGGCAGAAGGCACCGCCGTAGTGTTTTTCGCGATATTGGCACTAGCGCTTGGTACGATTACCTGGGCTGGTCCAACCCGACTGCCTTCACGGCACCAATCCACTTCAGCACGGCCAAGTTGACTAAGGACAGCGATTTACTAGTTGACGAACATGCAGACTTTACGAAGCTGCCGCTGGACCAGATGTCGAATTTGCATGTCCATTGGGGAACGGAAAATGCCGGGATCAATGAGATGCGCTACGATGACGATAGCGGCGATCCGAATTCCAAGGTCTACGACATCAAGCGTGTTGTTGACGCTCACACGTTGCAGATTTATCCTGCGGCAGTAGCAAGTAGCCAGTCTCCGTATTCCATCGGCCGCCGCAGCTTTGGTTCATTTCGCGTCGCAAATTGTGAATTCTATTTGTTGGATACGCGCAGCCATCGAGAGATGCATGACGTGCGCAATCCGACCAAACCGGGCCTGACATTACTGGGGAAAGCGCAGCGAAAGTGGCTGGAAGATTCGATGCGAGCAAGCGATGCCGATTTCTTCTTTGTCATTTCCAGCGTGCCCATGATGATTCCGCACAACGGAGCTGGCGGATTCGAATTCGATGAAGGCAACAAGGAAGAAGCCTGGGTAGCGTTTCTGGACGAGCGTGAAGCGCTGGTTGATTTCTGGGATGGACTGGGCCGCCCTGTCATGGTGATGACTGGGGACCTTCACAACAGCTTTGCCATCCGGGTTACCGACCGGGTATGGGAGTTTTGCTGCGGTCCGCACAACTCGGTCAATCACGTGCCAAAATTGGATGAAGACGATCGCCCCATTACGGGATGGTACAACTCGGGGCCCCGGCGTTGCGACATCCGCTGGTCCAGTTACATTCTTCCGGATATTCCGCGCCTGGATCGCTGTTATCCCTACTATTGTGTCGTACAGGTCAACAACGTTTTCAATATGCCGCAGAAACTAGGTGGCAAGAGACTGGTCGCCTACCCTCATCCGCAAGTAATCTTGCAATACTTTGAGGGCCGAACCGGAGAATTGGCCTACTCTGAAACGATCAGCGTCGCACATGGGAATGGAAAATCGGCGACCGCAGAATAAGACTTGGCGATTAAGACACAAAATGGTTCAGCGTTCGGCCAATGCCTTGGCCTGGTCGACCACCTCAGGAGCAAACAATTCGTCGAGTTGAGTTTGCGCCAGCCTTAATAGAAGCACGACATGCTCCCGCGATTGGTCTGCAGTCACCGTTGTAAAAAAGGCCTTGCCGAGCGAGCGGGAGGGTATGGTCCCGGACACGACCAAGATCTGTTCAGGCTGCAAGGTAGCTTCAATACTTAGCTCCTTCCAGATCTGCTGCTGACGTTTCATTTGAGGACGAATGCCAAACTCGGTACTGACATACGACTGCCGTGTTTCTCCATGCTGAACTTCTGGTGTTAGCTTTAGAGTGGCGGAACCATCGCCGTTTGCTGTTGCTCGAAGATCAAACAGCATGGTGGCTTGCTGCAAGGTGACACCCGACAGTCGTTGTCCATCTGCAGTGGTCAGGATCGTAATGCTTTCTCCGTTCTCGCTGCGCACCGGGATTTCCTTGCGTCTTCCCGATCGACATTGCAGCTTGTGCGTGCGTTGGTCCGCGTCGGCTGCCAGCCCGGCGTTCTCCAGGGCTTGGTTCGCTTGGACTCCACTGGAGGGGTCCAGTTGATCACGCAGCACTTTGGGAATTTCCGAGAGGAGCACGCCAACTCGAATTCCGTTTTGATCAAACAACTTTCGTCTATGGATACTGATTACGGTCTCATCGACCAGTCGCCAAACCTCATTCACCGACTCCTCCGCTTGAGCCGGTATGCGTACCAATACCGTTTCAACAATTACGGTGTCAGGCGGCATACTGGCTGTTGGTAGTCGTTGAGGCGGACCTTCTAAGCTATCTTGCTTGGCAGACCATCGCGCACAGCCGGATACGATCAGCAGACAGATCAGCGCGCCCGGGCGAAGATAATGCTGGCTAACAATTAAAAACCGGCCTCGCCGACTCATACCCTTTGGCATCCTACAGTGGTATTTGAAAACCTTTTGCGAGTGCCACTTCTTCAATCTCACTCTGGCAAGGTGGAAAATTGGCCAGTTGCATCGTCAACACTTGCCCCTGCAAAAATTCCGGAGTTCCGCGCATTCCAACCGTTTCCGAAAACGAACTCACTCTCGCCCCAGTTCTCGCAGTGTCGATGCGCGCAATGCGAGCGCACATTGCGGTTGCCGCAGGGGGGACAGTACCACTTTGCCCCAGAAGAGGTCAACTCGAGTATGCAGATTTGTAGAGATAGGGGTTGCAGAATCCGGCGTCATTCCCGCCAAGGAGTCCAGGCTTCTGCATCAACTGTCGTCCCCGCGCAGGCAGGGAATCCACTATAAGTGTCGATCCGTCGCTTCCCTGCATTTGCCCGATTGACTCGCGCTGGGTCCCCGCACTCTCGGGGATGACTTGACTTGGTACCTCGCATGCACCAAGCCAACTGACACTGCATTCGCCCGCGGCGAATGCAAACTCACTTTCCGGCGGATATGCAATACAAATTGTCGTTGGAACGAATGAACAACTCCGAACGAAAGGGAGTAATAGATGCTCGAAACAGCTCGCCACTAGCGGCGCCAATGGTATTCTGGGCGATCACCTTTTCCGCCGAATTTGGATCCACGACGATGGTTTTGCCATTCTCGTCAATGAAGAAAGCATAGCCTCCATAGGCAATGGGCGAAGCCGATATCTGCCCCCCGATGCGTTTGTTCCATAGTTCTTTGCCAGACTTTGCGTCGTATGCGGTAAGGATCGAGCTGCGCAGCCCCATCGCCAGCATGTTGCCAGCCAAGACAATTGGTGAGGAAAGATCACGACCTCCCCTCCGCGTGATCCAGACTCTCTCGGTGTCGGTCACGTCTCCGCTGCCCCCCGGTCGAACACAATAGGCGCCGCCGTCTGCCAGTCCGTTCAACACATACAACATTCCGTTGGCAGGCGTCACGGTGGGGGAACCTCGGCCGCGCTCACATCGACATTGCCAGAGCAGTTTTCCGTTCGCTGGATCATAGGCGCTCAATCCCTCGTGTCCGTTCAAGACCAACTCATCGCGGGCGCCGGAATTGATTACGACAGGAGTACTCCAGCCGCGATTGCTGGGCCGAGCCGTTCGCCACACATCTTCGCCCGTAGACTTGTCCACGGCCAAAAGAAATGCACCTGCGTCCGAGTCACAGTTCTGAACAATCAGATCGCCAACCAGGATTGGCGAGGCTGCAGTGCCCCAAGGCCCTTCAAAACTGCCAAGTTCTCTAGACCACTGATGCTCTCCATCGACTGAGTAGCAATGCAACCCACCACGCCCGAAGAAAGCGACGACGCGCTGACCGTCAGTGACGCAGCTGGCCGACGCCCAACCGTTCATTTCGTGAGTCGGTTCCGGCTGTCCCGTCCAGCAGGTCTTCTCCCAAAGCTTCGTACCGCTAGTCCGATGATAGCACGCAATCAACCGTTGCCGCCCCTGTTCCAGGTAAGAGGTTAAGAAAATCCGATCCTCCCAAATCATCGGCGACGATTGCCCCTTGCCTGTCAAAGCGACCTTCCATTTGACGGAATCGGCACCCCAACGAACGGGCAAGTCACTTTCACTGGAATGCCCGTCCGCCGTCGGACCGCGCCAAGACGACCAATTTGGACTTTCCGCCACGCTTCGACTGCTCGAGGAAGCGATCAAGATCAGACTCAACCACGCAAGTTGAACTCGGAGGATACGTAACATTGAAAATACCTACCGTTCCACATCGTCACAAAGTTTCACCAGCCACAGCACACGATCGTTCTAGGCTACAATAAGTCCGATGGCTCGCCAAGTCTGCGCATCCAGTTGCACACTGATGATGCGTCCTACGTCCCTCCTGCCTTTGCCCACAAGATCTTTTCAGTTGAGACTCTACGATGAAACGAAGAATCGGACCCGTGATGCGCACTGTGGTGATTGCACTCTGCGCCGTCTGTACAACTTTGACAACTCGGCAACTGAGAGCGCAGGATTTTGCTGCGCCTCCACCAAAAATGGAGCTGAGTGACGGTGACTGCCTCGTTTTCCTGGGTGATAGCATCACTCACCAGCGACTTTACACGCAGTACGTCGAAGATTACTTGTACACGCGGATGCCTAAGCTTCGCTTGAAAATTCACAATGCTGGAGTTGGTGGTGCCCGAGCCTGGGATGCCCTGCAGCGATTCGACGAAGACGTAGCCAGCTATAAGCCAAAGTACGTCACGATTCTGCTGGGCATGAATGACGGCACGTACCAGGCTTACAATGAAGAGGTTTTCCAGACGTACCGAAGCGATATGACTGAACTGTTAGACAAATTGCAAGCTATCGGTGCCCAGGCAATTCCAATGACACCCACAATGTTTGACTCGCGGGCCGCGCGCATGCGTGACAATCCCAACCGCCCTCGGCCGGAGAGCATGTTGGAACAGTACAATTCGGTTTTGGCGTATTATGGCAGCTGGCTTCGTGAACAATCCTTGGCCCGCGGACTGGGCTTCGTGGATATGTATAGCCCGCTTAACAGTCTGACGTTTCAGGAACGCAAAAAAGATGCGACCTTTACTTTGATCCAGGACGCCATACACCCAGGTGCAGCTGGGCAAGTCATCATGGCTACTGCGCTTGTTTGGGACACTGGCCTACCGCGGGCTGTTTCCAACATTCAGATCAGCCAGAATGCGGCCGGGAAGCCGTCAGTGCGCGCGGCCGGAGGTGTTGTCGAGGAACTGAGTTTCAGCGAGTCCGGGCTTTCGTTTTCTTGGACTGCGGAAAGTCTACCATGGGTCTTGCCGGAGGACGCGGCTCAAGGGGTCAAGCTAACCAATCTCGGACACCGACTAAGCCGCGAAGCGTTAGAGGTTCATGGTTTGCCAGGTGGTCGGTATGATTTGTTGATCGATGGAAAAACCGTTGGTACCTACACGGCAGATCAGCTAGGTCGGCATATCGAGTTGCAAGCCAACGACAAGACTCCGCAGTATCAGCAGGCAGCAGAGGTAGCCGCTTTGAATGCCAAACGCAATCAGGAGCCCATTAGTGCACTCCGCGGTCAGTGGAGCCAGTTCCAGCGCTATGCTCGAGCGAAACGTGCCGCCGAGGCAGCACCAGAGAATACCGAGCTGCAGAAACAGTTGGCTGCGACAGAGCAAGCGATCGATGGAATGCAAGAACGAGTTGCTCAGTATGAGGCCGAGGCCAAAAAGATCGAAGACGAAATCTTTGCGATCAACCAACCGATCAAACGGGTATTCGAGCTTCGCAGAAAATAGCGTCCTAAAACCATTCCTTTCCTCCACCTTGCTGCCTTCGAAATTGAAAGTTTGCAGCAGTAAGGTGGTTCTGCTATTCACAAATCCATTCGATGTGGTGGTATCGCGCGATGTTATCTACTTTTAACCGTGCAACACGTTTGATGACACAACCGGCAGCCTTTGCCCTAATGGCGTTAGCCGCTAGTTGGATGCTTGCTCTGGCGCAGGCAAGTTCCGCCGCTGACCGGCCCAATGTGCTGATTATCATGGCCGATGACTGCACCCACAATGACTTGCCAGTCTATGGTGGGCAGAATGCGCACACGCCGAATCTGGATGCCCTGGCCCGCGAAAGCCTGGTTTTTAATCGCGCTTATCTCTGCTCTGCCATGTGTCAGCCCTGTCGTGCTGAACTTTACAGTGGGACCTACCCGATGCGTAATGGCTGTGCGTGGAATCACTCGGCCAGCCGTGCCTCGACACGCAGTCTGCCGCAAATGCTCGGAAAATACGGGTATCGAGTGGGATTGGCCGGCAAGGTCCACGTCGCTCCAAGCAGCGCGTTTCCGTTCGAAGCCATCGATGGCTATGATGCAAACTGCGTTCGCGATCCTACCCAGGTCCACGAAATTGCTCCAGCACGCGAGTTCATGACCCGCGATGCAAGTCAACCATTTTGCTTGGTGGTTGCCCTGGTAGAACCACATGTCCCTTGGGTGATGGGAGATCCGTCAGTTTATCCAACAGCAGAAATCGTACTGCCGCCCAACATCGCCGATACGCCTCGTACCCGAGCTGATTTCGGCCGCTACTTGGCAGAGATAACGTACATGGATGGCCAGGTTGGCCAACTGCTGCAATTGCTGGATGATATCGGCTCGCGCGACAATACCCTGGTTCTGTTTACATCCGAACAAGGTGCCCAATTTCCTGGCTGCAAATGGACGAACTGGGATACCGGTGTGCACACAGCATTGATCGCTCGTTGGCCTGGGAAAATTCCAGCTGGTAAGCGAACCGATGCTTTAGTGCAGTATGCGGATATCGCGCCGACCCTAATGGAGGCTTGTCAGGCGGATGCAAAGCATGAGACATTTGACGGAACAAGTTTTCTCAATGTCTTAACCCAAGGCGCCGTTGCACATCGAGAATATGTTTACGGCATGCACAATAACTATCCCGAAGGACCAGCGTTTCCCATTCGCTCAATTACCGATGGAGAATATCATTACATACACAATTTGTCGCCAGATGAGATTTACATCGAGAAGCACCTGATGGGCATTGAGGGGAACGGCAAGCTCAACAATCCCTACTGGGCGACTTGGGTTTGGGATGCGACCACTAGTTCGCACTCCTACGAACTCGTACATCGATATCAACATCGTCCATCGGAGCAGCTGTACCGATTGAGCGACGACCCCTACGAAATGACTAATTTAGCGTCCCTGCCTGAATATTCTGCCATCAAGAGTAGGCTGGCCAACGAGCTAGGGATTTGGATGGCTTCCCAGGGCGATCCAGGCATTGAGCAAGATACGCCGGAAAGTCATCGAGCTGCCAAACAACAACGCCACCGATTCTTTCCTCCTGATGCACAATGAACGGCCAATACTGCCAGTGGCCAAGCCAGCAGATTTAGGCACTTCTCGGCGAACGCACCGTTTCAACCTTTCTCACTGAAGGCCAAATCAAGTCGGTTGCGTTCGTGCCAAACCCTCTTCGCCAGAACGAAGGTGGCAATGCTATGGCACCAGATTACAAAATTCGACCATTTCGATCCTCCGACACTGACCAGTTGATTGAACTCTGGCAGCAGGTGCTGCCTGCCACTCAAACGTGGAATGACCCCGTTGAAACGCTTGGCCGAAAGCTCCAGCGTGCAGACGGATTGGTATGGGTTGCTCGGCGCCACGAGGAAATTGTCGGAGCTGTGATGGCTGGGTACGACGGGATCCGAGGCTGGATTTATAGCCTCGCGGTGCATCCCCAGCATCGAAAGATCGGTATCGGGCGCAAGCTGGTTGACTCAGCAGAGTCAGCTCTCATAGCGCTCGGATGTCCCAAGGTCAACTTGCAAGTGCGTGCAACGAATCAATCCGTGATTGAATTCTATCGTCGATGTGGATATGCCGTGGAAGATCGGGCCAGTCTCGGCAAACCTCTGAGCGATTTCCCGGCGTCAACTGATATGCCAAAGCAAACTTCTGGTCCTTGTGATTACCACATCGTGGAAGAACTGAGCGACAAGCATGTCGTCGAACTTCACGAACTAATTCAAGCCCAATGGTGGGGCAAGAATCGTTCGCTCGAAGATGTCAAGAAGATGGTTGAGAAAACCAGTCTCATGATTGGGCTGGTTGAGCACTCGTCAAATCGCCTTGTAGGTTACTGTCGGACACTGACCGATTTCACCTTCCGAGCGACGATTTACGATGTGATGGTTGAGCGGTCGCTACAGGGACAAGGGCTGGGCAAGCGGCTGATGGATGAAATTTGTTCTCACCCGCAGCTTCGGAATGTCAGCTTGATCTATCTGGCTTGTGAACCGCACCTCTATCCGTTCTATCAACAGTGGGGTTTCAGGACCTACGAGGGCCGTGCCCAGTGGATGCTCAAAGTTCAACGAGAGGAATAGGAGTTAAATGGAGCCAGCCATGACAGATGCTCAGGTCTCAATTCGCTTAGCCCAAGAACATGATGTCGTGGCCATCACTGATATCTACAATGAAGCCATTCGCACCACGACGGCGACCTTTGATACGGAGCCGAAGTCCGTCGAGGATCGCAGGCTTTGGTTGGCCCACCATGACGAGCGGCATCCGGTCTGGGTGGCAGAAATCGATGGCAATGTCGTTGGCTGGGCGTCAATTTCAGCATGGTCCGACCGCCCCGCCTACAACGACACTGGCGAAACATCGTTCTACGTTGCCGAGCCCTATCGAGGACGTGGCATTGGTCGGAAACTGAAGACTCACCTTATTGTGCAGGCCAGACGACTCGGCTATCACACCTTGCTGGCACGGACTGCTCAGGACAGCCGAGCGTCGATACACATCAACGAGTCGTTCGGCTTTAAGCACATAGGGACGATGAAGGAAGTCGGACTCAAGTTCGGAAAGCGATTGGACGTTGACATCATGCAGTTGATGCTGCGAGAATCCCGCGCGGGGGAAACAGGTTCGGAATTACAAATGACAGTGCGACAACAATCATCCAGCGGTACACCTTGGGAAACGTCGGTGGGATATTCACGAGCCCTGCGGATTGGCGACCTCGTTTTCGTCTCCGGCACTACGGCAACTGACGAAAACGGAAATGCCTTGTTCCCCGGCGATGCTTACAAGCAGGCACAGTTCATTCTGAAAAAGATCGGTGCTGCTTTGGCTGACGTTGGAGCATCCCTCTCAGATGTAACTCGAACACGAATGTTCGTCACCGACATCAGTCGTTGGGAAGAGATTGGCAGGGCACACGGTGAAATGTTCGCCGATATCCGGCCAGCAGCTACGATGGTCGAAGTCAGCAGGCTCATTGATCTTCATCATCTGGTCGAGATTGAAGTCGATGCTGTTGTTAGTCGAGCCGCAGTTGAGTGACGGATGAAAACAAACACAATGGAAATCTCGCCGGAATTTCTCGCTGCATCCGAGATTATCGACTACAACGATCCTGAAGTTCGTGTGTTGGCACAAGAGATCAGGGGAGCACATGCCGATGATTCGATAATTGCTCGACGCTGTTTCGCATGGGTCCGAGACCAGATTCAGCACAGTTTGGACTACCATCGCGAGGAACTTACGTGTCTTGCATCTAATGTGTTGGCACAACGTACGGGATACTGCTACGCCAAGAGTCACCTGTTGGCGGCTCTGCTGAGAGCCAATGGCATTCCAACGGGATTCTGTTACCAACGACTCATTGTTTCTGAGGATGAACCACAGTATTGCCTGCATGGAATGAATGCTGTCTATCTGAAAGAGCACGGCTGGTATCGTATTGACGCTCGCGGAAACAGATCGGGCATCAACGCTCAATTCAGTCCCCCAGTCGAAAAATTGGCGTTTTCGACGTCGAATCCTGGTGAAGTCGATTTCCGTGAAGTCTGGGCGCAGCCGTTGCCCATGATCGTTGAAGCACTGCAACATCACCGTAATGCTCAGAGTCTTGCCGAGCACTTGCCTGATCTATCCACCAGCGAAATGAACGTGCTGCAAGTAGAATCGGCGATTCCATTCATGATTCTCAACTGTCAGTCCACGACACTTCGGGTATTCTAGCTAGTGTCTAACTATGATCGCTGAGCTCACTGCGCTGGTGCGAATACATTGGGACACGAATGCCAAGCAGAATACAACAGATTGCGCCAATAGATACAGATTGAGCCTAGAGATATTGAGTTGTGCCCGCGGGAGAATCGATCATGGTGTTTTCCGAATCGCCACCCTTGGGAAAATCGCCGTCTGTAGTTGGTCAAATTCAATTTGACTTGCGTGGCATTGCCGCGTTGACAATCGTAGTTGCAGCAGTGTTTGCGATCGGAAGACAATTCGTTGACGCGGGAGCCATTCTGGCGACCGTACTGGGACCGGCCGTCGTAATCTTTGCAATCGGAACACTTCGTACGCGAGCGAGAGTGACACTTGGTGTGATCTCTGTCCTTGTTCCACTGCTGAGCGTCGTTGTCGGGCTATTTCTTCAATGTTTGGTTTGGGGAGTAGTTTACAAAATAACCTGGATTCCAATCACGACCACAACTCTGGCGACTGTCTTGACAATCGCCCTTTGTTGGATGATTCGATCCATACGGCAATTGTTCATCCCTCTGGCGGTTTTGTTTGTGGCTCTAGTGGGCTATGTGTCTTATCGCTTTCAAGTGACGTCTGCCGAGCGATGGGCAGCTATCAAGTTCAGTGTTGCGGGTGGACGTCAATCTGGCTGGATACGTCACCAACCGTTGTTCAAGCTGCCCGTGGCATACGGAACCGACTTGCGTAGGTCTGAAGGGATCAGCCTACAATGGCTGCAATCAGCGCGACTATTATTCGGACTTTCCGAATCTGCGTCCTTGACGATTCAAACGCCATTGTCGGATGAAGAATGGAAGAAAGTTTCGCAGCTAAAGGGACTGCGACAGTTATCGATACGAGGCTTCACTCCGAACGACAATTCCTTGGAGGCCATGGGACATTTGGAGAACTTAGAAAAGCTACTCTTCCATGACTGCAAACTCAAACATGGGTTTGAGCAACTGAAGAGTCTGCAGCAGCTGAAAAGCCTTACATTCATGAACTCGACTTTGGAAACCTGTACTGGATTGTCTCAACTTAAGTCTTTAGAAGGCGTCGGACTTTACAACTCGACGACCAACCGGCCAAAAGAATTGGTCGATGAAATCCTGCAGATGCCATTGCTTAAGTACTTGCACGCCACTCCAGTTCAAGTTGATGATCAGGATCTGCAGCGTTTAGTACGTGCCAAACAATCATGGATCAACGCAGGGCACGGCAACTGGCTGGAGACATTTTCGGTGAATGCTGCCTCGGCGGGATATGAAACGATACTCGCCTGGGTAGAGCAACAAAAATCTATGCGGGCGGCTCTAGGTAATCTTGAGCTCGACTCTCGGAAAAAAGCGGCTTTGCATGACAAGCTGGACGAAGCCGCTGGCTTTCAGACTATGGGCGAACAGCAACAACCACAAGAATAGCAAGTCTGCCTGCACAGGATGAAGAACAAGGCCAAGACAGTTCTGAAGTCTAAACCGTTTCCCCAAGAATCTCAACGAACACGCCCCCAGGCTGAAAACCGACTCAGGTGTTCCCTGCTGATGCGGAGAGAAGAAAACATCAATCAAAAACATCTTCTTTGCGAGCTGCACGCTTTTGCGTGGAACATTTACCCCTAGTGAACGGCCAAGAAAAAACGATGAGCTATCTCGAACAATTGACTCCACCGGACCAGTACAACCAGACGCTGCAGTCGAACGTCCATCCGGTCGACTGGACTAATCCGGTGCCTGATGGTCGATACAACCTGGTCGTTATTGGCGCTGGTACAGCGGGATTGGTGACCGCGGCAGGGGCCGCGGGGCTGGGAGCCAAGGTCGCACTAATCGAACGAGGCTTAATGGGTGGCGATTGCTTGAACGTCGGTTGCGTGCCTTCCAAGGCTCTCATCTCCGCTGCGCGTCAAGCAGCATCGATACGAGACGCAGAGCACTTCGGAATTCAGTCCGCCTCACCAAAGGTTGAATTCGCCAAAGTCATGCAGCGAATGCGACGCCTACGAGCATCGATCAGTCCTCACGACTCCGCAAAACGCTTTAGTGAACTTGGGATCGATGTTTTCTTCGGCCAAGGTACTTTCACGAGTAGCAACACGGTTGTCGTCGGCGAACAATCGTTGCATTTCAAGAAGGCCGTTATCGCCACAGGCGCACGTGCCGCCGAGCTGCCAATCCCAGGTCTAAAGGATACCCGCTACCTTACCAACGAGACACTCTTTTCGCTGACTGAGCTGCCCGAGCAACTGATCGTCATCGGTGGCGGACCCATTGGCTGCGAGATGGCTCAAAGCTTCGCTCGCTTTGGATCACGGGTCACCCTGATCGAGCAAGCGTCGCACATCATGAGTCGTGAAGAAGAGGATGCCGCCTTGATCGTCCAGACGGCCATGCAAAAGGATGGCGTCGAAATCATGCTCGATGCGAAAGTGATTCGAGTTGAAGGGGATGAATCCTCTCGCGCGGTTGTTATCACCCGCGGTGGCAGAGAGGAACGGATCACTGGCGATCAAATTCTAGTCGGCATTGGGCGAACGCCGAATTTGGATGGCCTCGGACTTGAGACCGTTGGTGTCGCAGCTCATCCACAACACGGCGTTCAGGTCGACGATCGATTGCGCACCACTAACGCGAACATCTACGCGGCGGGCGATGTTTGCTCCAAGTACAAGTTCACACACTCTGCAGATTTCTTGGCCCGTATCGTGATCCGAAATACGTTGTTCATGGGGAGAGCACAGGCCGGCAAGCTGATCATACCGTGGTGCACTTACACATCGCCAGAAGTCGCGCACGTCGGTATCTATCCCGATGAAGCGGCGGACAAAGGTATCGAGTTGAGCGCTTTCACTCAGCCGCTCTCAGGCGTCGATCGCGCCATCCTTGACGGTGAAGTCGACGGTTTCGTCCGGGTGTATTGCAAGAAACGGTCCGACCAAATTTGTGGTGCTACCATCGTGGCTGCGCATGCTGGCGACATGATTGGCGAGATCGTCATGGCCATGAAACATCGCATTGGTTTAGGGAAAATCTCATCCATCATTCATCCCTATCCAACCCAGGCGGAAGCGATCCGCAAACTGGGCGACCAGTTCAACCGCACGAAGCTGACACCGACTGTCAAGTCGCTGTTCCATACCTGGTTGCGTTGGACACGATAAATCAGAGTTGCGGAATTGCAAGCGGATAACCGTGATCCACCAGCACTGCTGGTGCGAACCAATCAGGCCTGCCGTTCTTACAAGCACGAAGCGCAAGCGAGTGTGCCAGCGCTGCGATCAACGCCTTTAATATCCAACATCCGCACAGTTACGGACTCACCGCCTCCTAAACTGATCACAATCGCGTCTCCTGTTTCCAGCGAATATACGAGCATAGCATTCTCCCACGCTAGCATTCATAAGGGTTGGGCCAGTAGTGATTACTAACGCGGGTGTCGTGACAGGTTTGGTCGGCGACATCGGTCACTTCACGCTCTTCGCGACTAGGTCGGCGCGTCGTATTCGCCGACCTGTTCGTTACGGTTTAACATTGGACACCTGCGGATATTTACTGCTGTGGGAGGAATGCTTGTGTGAGCTGTGGCACCGGGGCTGGCGCTACAACGGACAACTGTACGGGACGCTCGACTTGTGCCAGCGACGGTGGGCTGACCAGCCGAATCGCGTGGCTCTTGACCAGCGTGCCATCGCTGCGCACCAGCTCGAGCGTTGCGGCAACTTCGTCCGCGACATCCAGCAGAGGCAAGTCAAACATGGCCTGCTCCGACGACCAGGACTGGATCTGACAGCGGTGCCTGACTCCTGCAAACTTGAGAAAAACAAATCCTGGCTGGTCGCCCAGGAACAATGCTCGGGACTGGAGTGTGGAGCCAGCGGTTACCAACGGTCGCGTATCAACTTTGACGACGTTGATGGTCTGCTGAACGACCTGAACCGGCGCGGGAGCCACAACTTGCGTTTCTACCACCCTGGTAACGACAGGTTTGCAAACCACGTGCTGCGTGGGGTATTGCCGAACCACCCGATAGCCGTCGCAGGCGCGAGCTGAAGTGGTGCTGGCGAAAATCGCAATGACAATGGCCGATGACGCGGAAATGAATCGACGCATGGAAACACTCCTATTTCAGGTAGAGAAAACCAGAGGGACACTCCCCCTGTCCGCTACCTAAACGATGTTTCCAGCTGTCCCTTCCCTGATCGATGAAATTTTGACCAATATTTTTAACGCGTGGAAATCCAATCCCCTCGGCGGGCTCAAGTACCGGGAATTTCCCTTAACACTGGAAGAAATCAAGGCTGTCCACGTTTCAATTTCCAGCAGCAG
>JAGQPR010000152.1 GCA_020426625.1 Planctomycetales bacterium | reverse complement strand
TGTCCCGCCTGTGCCAGCGCCCGAGAACAGGCGCCGACTGGGCGCGGAAACAGGTGCCATCGGTAACACGCTGCTCCGTCAAAAACCGCGTGCTAGCGCACGGCGGCTAATTTTGCGGAAGGATTACGTGGAACTGAATTGCCAAGTCTTAGCTTAGTTAGAATCCAGCGGATTCACGACAAGTCCGCTAACCAGCTTAGGGTAGAAGTAGGTACTTTTGGCGGGCATGCGTTCGTTGTGTAAACTAACTCGACGAATGTCTTCCACTGAAGCAGGCATAACAAGTGCGGCCAGTTGGTAGTCGAGTCCGCCTTCCAATTCACCCTTGATACCGTCAATGACTTCTTCGATCAAATGGACGTAGGTTGGTTTGGCGTGTCCCTTCATGGCCAACAGCTCGTCAATGATTAAACCGTGCAACTGAGCAACCCCTAGTCCACGCCAGTCGTCGCTCTGATCGCCAGCGACCTCTTGCATCTTTGCAGAAGTTCTTTCGTTAGCAGTCACCAATGTCCAGCGACCATCTCTTGCGGTGTAGAGTCCAAAGGCGCCCTGATCATCTAAAGATTCGATCTGGTTCCAAACCGTACTCGCAGCGTCAGGCCCTTCGCCGGCAGGTTCGCAATCAAAATAGGGCTCTAGCTTTTGTTTCAACTGATCAGCATCGAGAGCTTCGACGCCATGCAACAGACGGTGAGTTGGTAACACAATTAGGCCAGGATCATCCATGCTCATCAGCATCGCCAGAACAAATTGTGCGGGATGATCATCCGGCAGTGCGCCGCCGCTGGCCTCCGCTAGCTCGTCGCGGTAATTGCAAGCGGTCTCATAACGATGGTGCCCGTCGGCGACAAAAGTTGACTTGTCCTGTACCAACGCAGCTACTTGCCCGATGATGTTTTGATCCGTGACAGGCCAAAGTCGGTGAGTCACACCTAAGTGATCCTCAGACTCGATGGCCGCTGTACCGGCGACATGCCCCTCGAGAATGTTCTGCGCTGCATTGGTTGGGTCTGGATATAGCCCGAAGATCTGACTCATATTCGCTTGGCAAGCTCTGGTCAGCCGCAAGCGATCGTCCTTGGCCTTGGCATGCGTTTGTTCATGCGGATAAATATTGCCCTCGCCAAATCGAATCAGTCGAACACGTGCCATAAACCCGCGCCGCGTATAGGTGCGACCGGCGTAGTCGAAGACCTGGTGGTAGACATAGATGGCAGGATCCGGCTCGTGCTGAAGTACGCCATCGCGCACCCATTGGCGGAAAAGAGTGGCCGCTTCCTGGTAAACTCTCAGCGGGTCTGCATCGCTTGGGTCGGCCTTGGTCAACTCTAGTCGAATAAAGTTGTAGGGACTGTTGCTATACAGCTGTTCCTGCAAAGCGTTGTCAACGACGTCATACGGTGGCGCGATGACATCGCTCATGGAACCGACTTGGGCCAAGTTGTAGCGAAGGCCGCGGAATGCTTTTATTACTGGCATGAGATGAAACCGTTGGTCGCGGGAAAACCAACGTTTTAGTCACTCACGCCGCGTCGGCTAGCCCCCCGAGGGTGAAAAATCCAGGTAGGCCAAGGAGAAATCTGCTCCTCATAAGTCTTCAGGCAGAGAAACAGTCTTCAGGCAGAGAAACAGTCTTCAGGCAGAGAAACAGTCTTCAGGCAGAGAAACAGTCTTCAGGCTGAGAAATAGTCGTTAGGAAATAGAACGGTCTTTGGGAAGAGAACCGCGGCCAGCTAACAACTGCACTTTGCTAGAGAAATTGTGGGCCAGAACGCTGCGAACTATGCCCAAGTTTTCTGGCTGGGCCGGAAGCGAACTCGCAGAATTTCCGCTGTCGCAGGTCACTATTGCTCTTGCTGATCCTGCCATTTCGCAAACGCATGGCGCGCGTTATTGGCGAAATCGCGAACTTTGATAGCATCTTTGAAGCCCGGTTTGCTTTCAACTCCGCTTGCCGTGTCGACACCATAGGGCAGCGTTCCCTCAATCGCCGCAGCGACGTTCGCGCTATTCAGCCCCCCAGCCAGAATTAGGGGATGCGCACTGAGCGCTGTCGGCCTTGGCATTAACACGTCCCAGCGTGCAATGCGTCCAGTGCCACCTCCGACGCCGGGCGAATATGCGTCCACCAAGAATGCCGCTAATGCGTCGGTAGCCTGCCACAGCTCTGCCAAATGCCTTTCCGATTGTCGTCCTGTCCAGCTGAGCGCTTTGATGATACGCAGAGAATCGCCTAATCCGTCTAGGCAGTCGGGAGTCTCTTCGCCATGCAATTGCAATAACTCAAAATCCAATGAGTTGACGATTTCTGCAAGCTGGAACTTGCCAGGATTCATGACTACGGCCACACGTAGGAGTCCCAACTCCCCAGCGCGACGAGCGAGAACCTCTGCGTGATCCAGTAGCACGCAGCGCGGACTCGTCGGAACCAAATTGATTCCCACGGCATCGATCGCAGATGCAGCAAGGTGATCCAGGTCCTCCAGGCGGGTAACTCCACAGACTTTTGTGCGAGGTATCTTCATTTTAGGGAGTTTGTTGGTGGTGCGAACGTGCGATTGAGGGAATATGACAAAGGTCGCTATTGTGCTGGAGTGCGAAGACGATTTTATGTTAATCTCTGCGTTGGGTTGGACGATAACGATTATTGCGATTGTAAAGCCAACTTGGGATGGCCCACGGCCGTTTTCCGGCGGAATGTTGGATCGCTGGGTACGGCGTCTGCCGTCGCCCGGCTTTGACCATTCGCGCGGTGGCTCGTTGTATGGACGCAAGAGGAATGAGAATTGTGATTCCAACTCAGCGCTCGGAACTAAACGCCGAATCTAGAATTTTGGCCAAGCGGGCTACCTGGTGCGGCGTCGTTATTGCACTTGTCTCTATCCTGACGGTGCTCAATTTCCTGCCACCGGTGGATGTCAGCTATTCCGTCCGCTCGAAAATCCTCTTGTCGCCCTCCCGCCTTTCACAACTGAACGCCGCGCTCGAACGATCCAACGAGGACGATTCCAGCACGGTGCGACTGATTTCCGTTGCGGTCTTGGATTCATCGAAAGAGCATGCTGCCGAATATTTATCAACGGTTGGGGCGCCTGTTGTCTCTTCAGAAGCTGGACTGGTACTGGTTGAAGCTCGAACGCGTTGGGTATCTGGCTACTCGGAGCGGGCCCATCGAATTTGGTTTGACAAGACCACTCGCCCACTGGCCTTGGATTCCATTGGAGAAGAATTGGCCGACAAGTGTAGATTGGCGCGGTTTCAAGCACAAACGCTCCAGCACTACATCGATCGGGAAGAGTTCATCGGCGATCCTCAGTCGGTCGAAATGCCGTCTGTGTTTTCCTTGGCCTCTGCAACGATCGAAGAGAGCTCTCCTGCGGATAGCCAAGTAAATTGCGGCAGCAGTAACGAAACCGTGGTTATCCTCAAGAATCAACTTGTTGCAGCTGAGAAAGCGATGCGGCAGGCGGAATCAGCGTTGAAAGAACATCAAGCTGAATCTGCCGGTCCCCTCGAATTTGCCATGTCACCGCAGTTGAGCCCTCGCACTTCAAGATTACCATTTTGGATGGCTGCGAGCATCCTGATTGTTGGTGTTTCTTGCGGTGCGTCGGCTGGTTGGTTTCAGTTGAGAATGCAGTCAGGTGGCACGTATGATCCAACCATAGTTGCTACAGAGCTAGCATTGGACGGGATTCCTATCGCTGGCCAACTGCAATTGAACGAAAGTGACCAGGAACCTGGCGACTGGTACGAGCGAGCAGCACAACGCGCGGCCAAGGCCAGCCGAAAGATAGCCAGTCGTCTGACGCAGGTTAGCGAATGGGCTCTATGGACCTGGGCATGCTTGATTGGATTGAGGCTGGTGATTGATCCCATGTGGCGGACTATGTTCTTCGAGAGTCCGCTGGCGGCCATGGGCCGCATCCTGCTCGGCATGCCTTAGTGCTATCCGCTCAGGATTGAGGTTGAATTTTGTTGGGTAAGGAATCCGGGCTGGTATCAGCCCGCCCGCCCCTGGTAAAAAACCTTTGGCCTAGTCAGGCTTGGCGTCGAATTATCCGTGCAACGTGGAACCACGCTCAAAACACAAAGACCATGTACGAAAAGAATAACCCCACGATGGCTCGCCCGTTCCCCGCAACTCCAGACCGCCATTTCTATGTACCCAATGAAAGTATCGAATGTGCTCGTCAAACGGCAGTCAGAGCTGCTGTGCGCGCGGAAGGGCCAGTGTTGATACTCGGTGGAGCTGGGCTAGGTAAAAGCCTCCTTGCCCAGATCATCGCTCATGATCTCGATTCGCGTTATGACCTGATCATGCTGCACGCCGCCCAATTGTGCAGCCGTCGAGCGTTGCTTCAAAATATTCTGTTCGAACTGGGCATGCCTTACCGTGAACTATCCGAAGGCGAATTACGGCTCTCGATACTCGACCGGTTGTCACCTGCACCAGGCAATGCACCTGAGGGTGTCCTGATACTTGTCGACGAAGCAGACACACTTTCCGCCAAGCTGCTCGAAGAATTGCGTTTGATTACAAATTTCACACTTAATAACCGTCCCCGAGCAAGGCTCTTGCTAATCGGAAACCTACGGCTGGAAGATACTCTCTCTAGCCCTCAGTTGGCGTCGCTAAATCAACGATTGGCATCGCGTTGCTACTTGCGTTCGATGACTCGCGGTGAAACCCATGAGTTCGTGCTGCAGCAACTGGCGATCGCGGGCCTGTCGACAAGCGCGATGATCACAGCCGACGCGCTTGATGCAGTTCATAGTGCTTGCCAAGGGCTGCCAAGATTAACCAATCAGATCATGGATCATGCCATGGTTTTGGCGGCCGAGAAAAAGCAATCTCCAATCTCCGTTTCATTGATCGAGGACGCTTGGGCGGACCTCCAGCAGTTGCCAGCGCCCTGGCAGAAAGGCGGCACGGAATCCGATTCGCATTCAAACGTCGAGTTTGGTTCCCTGGATAGCGTTGAAACTGTTTCGGAATCACCTGCCGTACACGATGCACCCGCCGCTCCCGCCAAGAAAGTTGATCAGGTCGAGGACCAGAAGGTTGTGGCTGCGAAAAGCGCTTCAGCTGCGCCGCTTCCGCAAACGCAAGCTGATCCGATTCCGCAAATCAATTGGCAATTACCAAAATTTGCTCCGGAACGCGACACAGTCGTAGCAACGAAGTCAACGTTCGCTACCGCAAATTCGGACTCCGAAATCAAAGGTAGTACAGAAGTGGCCAATCATGTTGCTGCTACGCAACGAAGCCAGAGCACTCACAACTTCTTCGCAGCCTTTGCACCAGAAGAGGAGTCCAGCGTCCGATTTGGTGATGCATTTTTTGAGAACAACGATGATGAAATTACTAAGGAAATCGAATACGAAGAGCCAGAACACGAGGTGCGTGAAGCGTTCGCTGGTAGCGGAGCGGCAACAGCAGCCAGCTCGGAATCAAAAAGTGATCTGGCAGCCATTCCAATGCCGGAATTGACGACGCATGAAACGGTCATTTCACCTTGGCAGGAATACAGTGAACAATTGATTTTCGATTCGATTCAGAATTCTGCGGACGGTTTTATCGAAGGGTATTCTCTGGATACTGGCTTGCCATCTGAGACCGCTCAGCCCGCGACTGCTGCACAATCCACAAACGGTCCGCTGGCCGCTAACACCATTAGCCAAGCAGTTGTTCCAGGCGGTCAATACTTTGACAATCGCCCGACCGATGAATTGCTGCTGGCCTTTGAGGATGAACAAACTCAATTCGACTCCATGGGGGTTTGGGAAAATGATCCGCCGTTAGTGGCTGCTGGCCAGGACAAAGTTGCTCGAAGCCATTCTCCGTTGCTGGAAAGCCAGTTACAAGAGTCGCAGGCAACGTATTCCAGTGGCATACCAGCGGTCGGTCTGTCAGCCAGCGGCAGCCCAGAACGCAGTGACCTTTGCAACGTCTTTGGTGACGATTTCGACGACGAAATCTCCATTGAGACCCATATTGAATCCCTTCAGGTCTATTCGCAAATCGCTATGCCTACCGCCGAGGCTCCGCCCGAGCTGCGTCAGGAAGACATATTGCGTGTGTCGGTCAAAGCGACGCAGAACGCAGCCACTAGCGAAGCCGATTGTGCAAGCAAGACGCCAGGATCAGAACTAACCCTGGGCCGCGAGGAGATTGGCGACGAGTTGGAATACATCAACAACATTTTGCGATCGAGTCAGTCAACCTTGGAGCATGAGGAATCGACAACGGTGGAGCTGGTGTGTGAGCCCGAAGATCCGTCGTTTACCCTACAGGATGACTGGAAGATTGAAACCACATCACATGCCTGGACAGCTGATGTGTCTTCGACGGGTATCGAAAGCGAGATCGCTTTGCAAGCTGAAATCGAGGAAATCGTTTCTCAGTTGAATTTCTCTGGACTTACCAACGAATCGTATGTTGCAGAAGAATTGGACCGCATAGTCGATCAAGACAAACCCAAAATTCCTGAAAACAGCATTCGAAGATCAGAAACGGACCAGGTCTACTTGATGCATCGCGCGCAGCGCAAAGATGAAGGCAATATCTTTTCGCAAGTCGCCGAATTCGATGACGATCGCGACATGCTGATGGTCGAAGAGGATTTGCCCGTCACGTCGTTGGCCGCAAGTGAAGCGACTGAAGACAAACCGCCGACCAAAGTTGCTCCCTATACCCAGCTATTTGCCAAGCTGCGACGCTGACCACGAGCTTTGACGGCTAGCGGAGGCCGTCAAATTACTGTGCCGTGAGCTACTCACCCAGAAGCAAAACTTCAGAGCGGTAGCTACGCGGCGCCAGATCTCACCAGTGCAGTGATCTGGCACACTCGCACAAAGGTTCCGCCACAATCGCAGGATTCAGCACTTGCGCTGTACTGAACCATGATCAAGCCGCCAAAATCAGAATTGAAACTCCAGCTGTCGCAAAGCCAAAATGGTCCGCTGGTAGGCTGGGCTCGATCCATGGTTCAGCGGACGGACCCCGTCAAATGCAGTCTACTCGGACTGATCAACGGTAGCCGCTATCCCTGCGACAGACGAGTCGTCGACCGCTTGGCATTGAACTTGTCTACCGAACTCCGAATGGGTCACGCGAAGCGACGGACTTTGTTAGTGCGGCTGGACATCTACGCCGCAGGCGCGATAGACACGCGGTCGACCACGGATGCTCCATCCATTTCAGAATCTCCATTGGGGCCGTGGGAAGATCTTAGTGTGGCGATTCCTGTTGGCGCTACGGCTTCGCCAGCTTTGCTACAACTGCCCAAACGCTTGCGGCAGTGGCGGAGGGAGTATTCTCTAGTTATTTTCGACTTGGGGCCTTTGAACAATATTCCCAGTCGAACAATCGGCCGCTTGTGCGACTACAATTTTCTGATCCTCGGCCCGAACGCCTGTGCTTCCAGTAACTGGATTCAGCAGCACATTGCCTGGCATCAACAAAGTGGTTCGAAAATAGACGGATCCATACTGACGACCGTTTGCGATCGCTATGAAGAATCACCAGCTGTATCTGTTGTTGCCGGTAACCTCATGGACCAAGCAACTGGCCGCCCAGCAGCTTAATCGAACCTGAAAACGCTTGCACCATTCCCACCGACTCCCAAGTTTCAGTGATGATTGGCGAAGCCATAGTGGAAATCAACCTCAAGTCGTTTTTCTCGAAGTCACCTACTTGAGAAACGCCCAGCTTGACCAATTGGATTTGTCGTCGAGTATCATGGCAACCGTAATTTGCGCCAACGACGGCTGATCTTGCTGCAAGAATCAAGTAGACTCGCTGCGTGCGCGAATGGTACCCCAGAACGAACCCATCTTTCGAACCGTAAGGCGGATTGTAATCCAATGTCTAGACCGCGATTTCGCGTCCTAATAACGGACTTTATACAAGAACCCCTGGAGATCGAGCGAGCAATCTTGGGAGATATTGCTGAGGTCATTGCGGCAAACGCGCAAAGTTCAGAGGAACTGGAAACGATTAACGAAAATCCAGATGCCTTGATGGTCTACCATTTTGTGTCAATTCGCAAACCATTGTTGACGCGTTTGACCAACTGCAAATTGATCGTTCGTTGTGGAGCGGGTTTTGACAATGTTGACTGCCTGCTAGCGCGAGAGCGCGGCATAGACGTGGCCAACGTGCCCGATTACGGCACGGAAGACGTGGCAGATACTGCGTTGGCGCTTGCATTGTCCCTTGCCCGCGGGACGCATCGACTCAACCAACTCTGCCAACAGGGGACGCAAACTTGGACTTATGAGTTGGCAGTTCCTCTGCATCGGATCCGCGGGCAAACCTTTGGCATCATCGGTCTAGGTCGAATCGGCATTGCTACGGCATTGAGAGCCAAAGCGTTCGGGTTCAAAGTTATGTTCTATGATCCCTACGTCGTCGAAGGTATTGACAAAGCGATTGGCGTGACCCGCGTCGAATCTTTGCAAGACCTGATGCGGCAATCTAACTTCGTCAGTTGTCACTGCATGCTGACGCCGGAGACGCACCATATGATCAATGGTCAGACGATCGAATGGTTGCCTGAAGGCAGCTATTTGATCAACACTGCACGAGGAGCTGTGGTGGAACCCGAAGCGGTGCTCAGGGGACTTTCGACGGGACGGTTGGCGGGTGCTGCCTTGGATGTGCTAGAGCAGGAGCCACCCAGCGCTGACCATCCGTTGGTCAGCGCCTGGCGAATCCGCGAACACGTGGCCAACCAGCGGCTAATACTAACACCTCATGCGGCGTTTTATAGCGTTGAGGGTTTGGAAGATATGCGCCGCAAAGGGGCCGAAAATGTTCGGCGATGCCTGCTGGGGGAGAAGCCTCGCAACATCGTAAATTAATCACAAACCGTTATTCCACGCCATAGAGTCCTGCTGGCGGAATCAGCTCACCACCGAGCTGACCTAAGCGGGACGTAGGCAAGAATCGCGGTTCGATATTGAAACCGAATGAAACATTATTACGGCCGTGGTCGACATTCATCCCAAAGCGTATGAGCGCCGATTCTCCGATACGAGTTAGACCCAACGTCTGTCCGATGCTGCCGGTTTCACCAAAGTCGAAAGCCGCGCCGCCATTGAAAATCCATTTCTCATTCATGCGATAGTTGAGGTAGCCGTTGAGGATATTCGCGCTGATGGGGCCCTCGATCGACAGAAACCCAAGGTATGCATCCCCCACTCCCGGGCGGCTCATCTGTCCACCAGCCGAAATCGTCTTCAGGCCTTGTGAGAATACATCGAAGTAGCCGTCGCTCAGAAGAGTCAACCGATCGCCAACGTGATAGCGGAAATCATAATTCATGGCACCCACGTCCTCGCCAAAGTTGTCGCGAGTCGCCCGTGGGAATACTACGAAATCTACATCCAAAGATACTAAATCGACGATCCTCTCGCGCCCCGCGAGCCCTCGCTTGGTTTGCCAACGCTGATTGACGCCAAATCGCAATTGCGAAGCGTCATCGACGATCTCGGTGCTGCTCGCTGTAATCCACCGCTGCATGCCGCTACGCAGTGCAAAGCTCCGTTCATCAAATTCCGGAGGCAGCGTACCACCGAAGGTGTTGAAAATAAATCGACGTCGAAAATGCTCTTGCGCGTTGTCGTCCAGCGGATCATACAAAGGCATGCGGCTGAGATCAGTATTTGAGTCCGCATAGAAGAACTCCGATTCGAAAGTAACCTTGTGCGCGATCCCTCGTAGGTCGAACAACCGGTTCTCGATGTTAGGGTAGACCCGCCACATCGGCAGAGCCGCTCGAATCCCAGCTTGTCCGGTCAATCGCGAAACATCGTTTTGAGTTACGTCTTCGTTCCAGAAACCCGCTTCGCCGGAAAGGAACGGCACAATTTTCCAGGCGCCCAACTCGGTGGGATAGCTCAATTCCTGACGTGTGACAGCCCTTGCACCTTCGCTTTCCGTTTCCCATGGCAGAGTCGCAAATTTTGCACTATCAGCAGGATCCAACGGAGTGGTCGCAACCCGCTGGTGTGCGTACCCAACACTGGTATGCGCGCTCCAGGTGAATCGCTGACCGAACAGATCTTGTCCGAGCCAGTAGTGATCCGCACGTGGCAGCCATTCGGTTTCAGTAAAGAAGTCATTGACGCGCGCTTGACCATACACGTCGAACTGCCGATTGCCGTTGTAGCGCCGAAGCCGCAATGCGGTCGTAAAGTCCTTTTCCTGTTCCCATTCTCTTTCGAAATACTGTTCCAGAAAGTTGCGATCGCTGATCCATCCCGATTCCAGAAGCAATTCCCAGTTCAAAGCGGGATAGAGTCGGTGCCGTGAAAGTGTGCGACCTCGAAAATCCTCTTCTGGTGTCAAGCCCGAACGGTCGGAGCCGACGAAGTCCAGTCCCTCATCACGGATAAACCAGGCGTCCGTCAGCCCAACGCCGGGAATCCCAAGCAACAAAGTCGGACGGTCGTAGTCAAAACGCACCCCCAAAGCCGGTCCTCGATCGGACAGATAGTCGGTGGAGAGCTTCAGATTCGTCCCTTGAGGGCCCGAGATGCCCATAAGCTGATATGCGTCAAACTCGGCATAGGTTTGAAAGCCGAAAATCGAGTCGTTAGCGAATTTGATACTTGACAGATAGAAGCTGGATTCGCGCAAATCGGAAGAGAAAGTCGGCCAGTAGAGTACCGGTACTCCGCCGACGTAAACAAAATTGTTGGTTGCCGAAGCACGCATCTTCGTGTCACTGGTCGTATCGCTTGTCGCAAACACAGACAAATCTACTTCGTCGCGATTGTCAGCCAATTCCACTTCATCCATTTGCATCCAATACCGTGGGACTCCCAGCCGACTGCTTGTAAAGGCTGCGCCATAGGCCATCATGTTGGTGCGGTTTCGCATTTGAAGCACGTCGGCTTTCAGCCGCAGTAGCCCCTGAAACTGCTGTACTGGCGTGAGCACCTCGGCTGCCAATACAGTGCCATATTCACTGGAGACGTTGTAGTACATGCGATCGGCGTAGATCACTCGGTTGTCTTGGTGGAAAACGATGTTCCCGTCCAAGTACAACTCTATGGGACGCTCGGGAGTTGATGTCAGCTGCAGCCCATTCAACTTGCCGCGGATCCAGGCAACGGCGTTGTCAGCTTCTACGGAAACAGCTCCGAATTCGACAAAGGAGCCGTCAGGTTGACGAACTTTTAGCCCGCCGACAAACAAACGGAATCCGTTGCGTATTTGGGCGATGGTTTCATCACGCACCTCGTCGTAGTGGTATTCAGCCTCCAGCGGCACCGCGTTGCTTCGAGCTTCGATTTCCACGGTCTTAACCTGGACCGGATTGATCGTGGTCGGTTGACGCACCACTTGTTGTGGCATACCGAGAGTCTGCTCAACGATTTCATTGGCAGGGACTGGCACGACCGTCTCCGCAGCTGGCGAGAAGCCGTCGATGATCAGCCCGCCATTGGGATTCGTGGGCGCAGTCAACGTGCTGCCCGTGCGCGTTGGCGCAGTGGCGGACTGGTTGGGTTGCCACGTTACCGCCCCAGGCAATGACTCGAGGTTAGCTGGAACACTTGCTGGCAACTGGGCCTGCCCTAGTGCATTGGGATGACTCGTGCCGAGCAATGGAGGAGCAATCGGCGCACCTGGATTGATCGCTTCCTGAGCTCCTGCGGTCACGACAGCGTTCGGAAGCGACCGCGCGGGCGAGGTATAATTGGCCGAGACGATTCCGTTCGATGCCGCCCAGTTAAGATTGGGAATGTCGAATCGAGGCACCTCGTGCCCTCGGGCCACCACCGGATGGATGCTATAGAAACGTCCCATCCAACGATGGTCCTGCATTTGCTGACCATTGGGCCAGCTGGCCGTTGCGTTCCCATCCAGATAGCACAGGACCTTTCCGGGCAATTGGGAGCCCGCTAGATTCTCTTGCTCAATCCACAGAGTGATTTCATCCGCGGAAGCGTGAAATTGTCCTTGCCTCAAATGGCAATTACCGCGAAATGCGAGCACTTGGTAATTGCCGTGGTGGGCTCGCGCAAGTGTATCGGCTTCCGCTTCGATGATGAAGGCTGGGTCAATCGCTGGAAAATCAACGGAAACTTGGCTGGAAGAGGTCAAGTCCTGTCCGAGCCCCGGAACGCTTTGCAGCAAACAGGTTGCCAGCAAGCAACACCAGCCGAATGGTCGACGACGACGCCCAGCGATGCGCAGCAACGCGAAGCGAACAGCCGCTTGCCTAATAAGCGACTTCGTCATGCGAGATAGATTGGCTGTTCGGCTCAATATGCCTTGCACTTTCGGCTTTCGAACCTTGTTATGCTATCAAAACCCATTTTGCGGACCCGTGTCGAGAGTCCACCAACTGGCTTATAGGAAAGCGGCCACTTCGAGGCCAAGTGCAATCGTGGGAAGCAATCCAAGCAACTTGCCAAAGTTACCCAAAACCGCGACATTGGGACTGTTTGGATAATCGCACCTTACGCAACTTTTTCAGGTATTCAACGTGAGTCAGATACATTCAACTGCTGCGAACTTGGACTCTGCCTCCGTGGAAGAACAACGGCAGTTGTTTCCTGCCCTACAGAGAACCCATCAGGATTCTCCGTTGGTCTATTTCGATGGCCCAGCAGGGACACAGGTACCAACCAGTGTCATCTCAGCAATTTCTGACTATCTGACTCGGTGCAATTCGAATTTGCATGGCAATTTCCCAACTAGCCAAGAAAGCGATCAATGGCTGCATGAAGTTCATTGCGGTGCGGCGGACTTCTTGGGGGTCTCAGATCCAGATGAAGTGATTTTTGGTCCGAACATGACGTCGCTCACCTTTCATCTTTCTCGCTCACTTGCAAAAACTTGGAAACCGGGTGACAACGTCGTCGTGACGCGGCTGGATCATGATGCCAATGTGCGGCCTTGGGTGCTCGCGGCCGAGGACGCCGGAGTCGAAGTGCGAATGGTACCCGTTGATGTCGCGGACTGTACTTTGGACTTAGAGAAGCTCAATAAGATGTTGGATTCCCGGACCAAGCTGCTGGCGGTGGGCGCTGCTTCGAATAGCGTGGGAACAATTAATCCAGTGGCTGACATCGTGGAGCGGGCACATGCGGTTGGCGCTTTGGTTTATGTGGACGCCGTGCATTATGCCCCCCATCGCCTAGTTGATTGCGAACAGTGGAATTGCGATTTCTTGGCCTGCTCTGCCTACAAATTCTTTGGCCCGCATATCGGTGTGCTGTGGGGCAGGCGGCAGCTGCTAGAGTCGCTGGTGCCCTACCGGCTGAACCCAGCGCCAAACGTCATCCCGGGACGCTGGATGACGGGGACACAAAATCACGAGTGCCTGGTGGGCGTGCTTGCAGCCATTGACTATCTAGCAGATTTGGGAAGAAAACTATCAGGAGAACACGAACTATTGCGACGACCGGCGCTGCAGCGGGCTTTCACCGCTATCGAGAACTACGAACGGCAGCTGAGCACGCGGCTAATCTCGGGATTAATTGAGATGCCGCAAATAAGCGTGAAGGGCATCGTGGACCCACGTCGCTTCGACCAACGCATGCCTACATTGTCCTTCGCACACGAACGCCTGACGTCAGCTGAAGTTACCCGCAGACTCGGAGAGCAGGGCATTTGTGCCTGGCACGGAAATTACTATGCATGGGAACTTAGCCACGCACTCGGCTGCGAACCCGAAGGCATGACGCGACTGGGAATAGTACACTACAACACAGAAAGCGAAGTGGAGCGAGTGCTAAATGCCATCGTACAGTTGTGAGATACATGGTGCCAGGAATGCTCCGGTCCAACTATTAGGGCATGCCCCACCAATAACCCGAACTCATCAACACAATAATCGCTGCCCAGCCCTCACCTGCCTAACACTCTAGGAGACGACCTGAAATGAGAACTAAACCCTGCGTGGGAGAAAATGAGGTTTGTTCGGTTTCTCAGCTTGAAGCAACCATTCACGGTGCGACCCATTTCTCCAATTCCAGCCTCCGCCGGAAGACTACCCGAAATCGGAAGTTGCTGGGTGAGTTGCATAGCGATTCCGGCGCATACGTAATCATTTCTCGATGCAACTTTTTGACCAAACCGCTCCAGCGGTTTGTGGAGATATGTCTTGTTTTTCTACTGGTCCTTCCTGCACAAGCGGAAATCCGCGTCGGATTGGCAGTTGCGGATATTACGCCTCCCATCGGCGGACTCACGACGGGCTATTCTTCAGCCAAACCTACCGATGGCGTACATGATCCGGTTTCAGCGCGAGTGGTATTATTGAGTTCTCCAGCTGCGCAAGTGGCATTAGTGAGCTGTGATCTGTGCATTTTTAATTCCGAATGGTTGCACGAGCAAATGCCCGCGCTGGGGATCGATCGCCTGCTGTTGATGAACACGCACACGCACGCCGGTCCCAAAATGTCTCAGGATGATTTCCCCAGCCCAGAGTCACCTTGGCGAAAGACCGCAGAAGAAAGGATTCTTGCTGCCATCAAACAAGCTCAAAGCTCTCAATTCGTGGGCTATTTTGCCGCGTCTGAGAGTGCTATCCAATTGGGTTACAATCGGCTAGTGCATCGCGGCGAATTCTCTGAGACCCATTTTGAAAACCCGGAACGCATTCCCTATGGGCATGTTGCTCCGGAAGTTGGCGTGATTCGCGTCACGGATGCGGAGAATCGAGTTCGCGCGATCCTGTTCCATTATGCTTGCCATCCAGTGGTTTTGGGGCCCCGCAATCTGAAGATCTCAGCCGATTATCCCGGCGTGGTTCGTAGGATCTTGGAAGAAAAATATGGTGCCGACTGCACGGCGGTGTTCATTCAGGGCGGCGCAGGTGACATCAATCCTCTGTTCTTGGCCCGAGGTGACTCGCGCGAAAACGATTTTGAAGTCGTCGAGCGGATGGGAGAACTGCTGGCGACAGAGGTGCAGCGCGCGTTGGCGTTCATTGATGAAACGCCTGGCAAGTCCAACCAATTTCTGGCCCAATCTTCGGAAGCTTCTTTCCGCCACCGGTTCGAACCGGACCAAAGTTTGACATTGGGTGTGACATCGCTGCTGATCAATGACGACATAGGCATCGTGACCATGCCGGGAGAACCATTTCACAAATTCCAGCTCGACGTCCGCAGGCAAGCTGGTTTGGAGCACGCTTTCCTATTCGGCTATTGTTGCAATGGAGCATACAGTTGGCCGAGCTATATTCCTGATCTAGTTTCGGCGGGACGCGGCGGCTATGGTGCTAGCGATACTACCAAGGCCGAGGTGGGTAGCGGTGAGCGGCTGGTCAACGACGGACTGGTACAATTGCTAAAACTGCGAGGACGTCTCAAACCACAGCCCCAGCGGCATACCTTTAAACCGGCGAGCGAGTAGTGAGTTTTGCGTTTTCGGCAATCCCCACCTAGGTCGCTCTCTGTTTTCCATTGGCCTACAATCGCGGCTAAGCTAATCTACTTGCGAGTTGTCCTCCTGAACTGCGGAGCAGTGGCAGATTGTAGCCTTGGGTACGAGTTTCCGCGCGAATTAGCCGCTGTGCGCTAGCTAGCACGCGGTTTTTGACGGAACCGCACGCTA
>JAGQPR010000151.1 GCA_020426625.1 Planctomycetales bacterium | reverse complement strand
GTGCGCTAGCTAGCACGCGGTTTTTTTTTTTTTTTCACGCTGGCGCGCTAGAGGCTGATGTGGCATCGGAATTACGATTTGTGAAACTAGCTACACTGCCTTCTCGTTGCGATTGCGATAATCGACCACATCCCAAGCCAATCCGAGCGCTTGCATTAAGCGTATTGTTCGAAAGGTGATGTCGAATTCCCACCACTTGTGACCGTGCTTGGCCATTCGAGGATGCGCATGGTGATTGTTGTGCCAGCCTTCGCCATAGGTCACCAGAGCGACCCACCAATTGTTCCGACTGTCATCGCGAGTTTCGTAATTGCGATAACCCCACATGTGACTCGCTGAGTTAACGAGCCAAGTCGAATGAAGGACCAGGGCCATCCGGACAGCGACACCCCACACCAGCCACGACAGAGCTAGGTTCCACCCACCCACCGCGTAGCCAAGTCCCATGATAACCAGGGACATGGCCACATTAATGGGAATGAATAGATAGTCGAGCGATCGCATGTAGCGGTCGCGATGTAAATCGGGAGACCACTTGCGATGGTATTCTGCCTGATTCTTTCCACCAACCTTGAACGCTAGCCAGAAAGCGTGACTCCACCATGAACCCTCTCGCGGTGAATGTGGGTCGCCTTCTTGATCACTGCGGGCATGATGCAGTCTATGATTAGAAACCCACATCATCGGCGGCCCCTCGCCAGCAAGGCAGCCAATGCTGGCGATCGCCCGACGAACCCATCGATGCGTGCTGAAGCCACCATGAGTTAACAAGCGATGGTAGCCCAAGCAAATCCCAATTCCACCGCATACCCAGTGCAGAAAGATGACCAGCCCTAGTCCAGACCATGTAAATGTCCATGGGGCAGCCAACGCGCCAACGTGTATTCCCACCAACCAAACTGCGGCAGCCCAATTAATGTTGTTCGCATGCGCTACGTTGGGGCGTCCCGAATTCCATTTCAGCAGGCTGGAAGCCTCCGTTGGAGCGCCACCGTTCAGTAGGATGGAAACATCCCTTTCGTTGGCGGGCCGTACGACGGGTTCGGTTGCCTGGCGATAATGCCGGCGCGAAGTCCGACGATTCTTCTTGTTTGACATGGCTGTTTCGCTGTTGGGATAACGGTCGGAGGTAAGAGGACGCTCCAGAAAGCTGCCCGCAATTGTTGCGGAGGATTGTCTCTAGTCTTCCCAACTGCGTCTAGACCGATTTGTGGCGGCAAATGCTTGCAATTCTTCAATTCTGCGCGAGGTCACAACTAATGAAGTCAATTTGCCGCACCCTATCAAGTATTGGATGCCGAGCAGAAGAACCGGAAACGCAGAAGAAACGGGAACCAGTTGCAGTAAAGTCAGTTACCCCAGGTCTTGAGCAAGCGAAACGATCGCGTCTAGCAGTTTGAGTGCGTGCACTTGCTCCACGGCGGCGAGTTGTTAGATGTAATACATGTTAAGCGAATCGTGCTGGTCAACACGCGATAGCAGATCCCCAAGGTGCAACCGCTCAAGCAAAGCCTGCTGAGCGCCACTGACTTCGCACCACAAGTCCAGCACGACTTTGGCCATGGGATTGGCGTGGTCGGCCCCCGCCAAATTGCCCCCGCACGAATACACGGCATCTACGATCTCGGCGATGTTGATTTCCGCTGGATCGCGGCTCAGCTGAAATCCACCGTTTGAACCGCGCGTGCTCAAAATCAGACCTGCGGCTCGCAATTGCTGCAATATCTGACCCAAGAACTGAAGAGGAATCCGCTGCTGCTTGGCAATCAGTCGCGCTGGCATCAATTCGCCAGAGGCGTATCTTTGAGCCAAACACAGCATCGCCAGCGTTGCGTAATGAGCTTTGATTGGTAACTGCATGCCAGGCAAAGTTCCGTGGAGTATTGAGTCTGTAGGAATATGACTTGGCTGTTTGTTCAGTCGCGTGGCTTCAGTGCAAACAGGAATCTCAATCAGACGTATGGAGGCCGCATTCCGTTTTGGCAAAACCACTCCAACGCCCGGCTCTTTCGTCTTCTCCAAGCATCGTTTTCCGAGTGCAGGGCCAGCATCCGACACTGGTGTACCCCTGATCGTGAAGCGGGTTGTACGGAATATTTTCGTCGGTAATTAACTTCCAAACTTGCTGCTTATTCCAATTCGCCAGAGGACTGATTTTCACGAGCCCGAATTTTTTGTCCCAGCCGACAATGGGTGCTTTAGCTCTGTCATCGCTTTGGTCGCGTCGGATGGCGCTGGCCCAGGCGTCGAATCCCGCAGCCGCTGCCGCTAACACTTTGATCTTGCGATCTTGGCAGCACTTCTCAGGGTTGTGGGTGTAGACGCGTCCACCGTTTTCGCGCTCGTATTCCTCGACGCTCAATTCCGGCTGCTTCAATTCCACAGTAATTCCATAGCGACGCTTGACTTCTTCTCGTAATTCCAGCGTCTCATTGAATTGATAGCCTGTATCCAAATTAAAGATCGGTGTTTCTGGAGCGAGCTCGGCCAACATATGGATAATCGTCATCCCTTCAGGCCCAAAAGCCGTCGCCATCGAGAATCTGGGGGCATAGCGATCCACGGCCCAGCGCAATATCTCCTGAGGACTGGCCGTTTCTAGCGCCAGACTCTCTCGTTTCAGCTCCGCCAACAATTCAGGTGAGGCTGTCCGTAATGCAGCTGGCGCCGAGTCGGTAATTTCGCTCGGATGCAAAATCCGCAATTGCGGGCCAGCAGGCTTCGCCTGGCCAATATTGGCCTCCAACTTGGCTGCTTGCGTCATGGATCAGTCCTACAATTTGTTGCCGCGTCCTCGAAATCGCAGAAAAACCCCTTCACCCCGAGTCTTTCTGACCGATGCAGAGCAATGATACTATTATGACCAAAATAGTCAAGTATATCATTTCTTTATCGGGTGTTGTTCGCTGCCAGGTTTAATCGCGATTGGGAAACAAACGCCTCAGGCAATGGAGTTGACGCACATTCAGCTGCTAGGTCGCGGTTAAACTTGAATTGAGCACCCATTTCCGGCTGGCGGGATCGGACCTGATGCATCACTCTCGGTCCTGCGACTGAGATCTTGGCTTCGACGTTGCTAAATTTTCTGGGACAAGAATCGTGTGGGTCAATCCATCACAAAATTCAAAACACTACGCAACATCTGCCGTTGCCCCGCGATAACGTAAGTAATTCAATGGTTGTCGCAAACGGCGGCGACCGATAGCGGTCACGAAACAACAGGGAGAAGAAGCGATGGCAGGTTACTTAAAGATCGGTGACATTAAGGGAGAATCTACAGATGACGGTCACAAGGATTGGATCAATTTGCTTTCAGTAAGCAATAGCATCACCCGTCCTATGGCAGCCGGTGCATCCGGCGCTACTCGCCATCGTTCTTCCGCTACATTTGGCGATATCGTGTGTGTTAAGGAAGTTGATGCGTCGACTCCCAAGCTGCAAGAAGCCATTGCCGATGGTACCAACTTCAAGAAGGTCAACATCGATTTGACGACCTCCAGCGAAGGCGGCAAGCGTGTGCCTTACTTGATTTGGGAACTGAGCAATGCACGTGTCAGTAGCTACAGTGTCAGTGGAGCAACCGATGGGGCTCCTCCGACAGAGCAGATTTCTTTGAACTTTGAAGAGATCAAGGTCACCTACGACAAGTTGGGCAAAGACAACAAGTCTTCCGGAAAAATCGAATACACTTGGAAGATCGAAGAAGGCGTCAAGTAACGGACGCTGCGTAGATCTCGCATCAAGGTTTGTTGTTACTTCGGTCACGACAGACTTTGATGCGTATCGAGGGAGAGGATTTTCGGCGAGAAGTTTTCGGCGGGAAGTTTTCGGCGGGAAGTTTTCGGCGGGAAGTTTTCGGCGGGAAGTTTTCGGCGAATAGTGGAATTGAACAAGCCTCATTCTCCACCAAGCGTGGCTTAAAGAGGCTTCAGTCAGGTTGACCTCAAGCTCTTGGGTGACTCTAGTCGAACTTTAGAGTGCCTTGGCAGGCCTGGGAATTGACAGAGAAGTGTCAGAATTGTTTTCCTTTGCCTCGATTTCCAACGGCTTGCGCAATAGGGGTTGAAGAGGCGTTCCGCTTCGCACGACGATCCCCGACAATGAAGGTTCGTTTGAATCGATGCCTTTCGGGGCGACATTGCTGGCTGAATCGATGCAGGCGGTCGGGTTGAAATTTTTGAAGGGGGCTATCGGCGAAACTGCTTACGGGCACTGAAGCCGACTGGAGAAGCTATTATGGCACTCACACAAGCAAGTCGGACTTTACAAATCGATACGCCTCTGGGCGCGGACGAGGTCTTGCTGACCAGCTTCAGCGGTGCCGAGGAACTGTCGCGTCTTTTTCAGTTTCAGCTCGATTTGGTATCGGAAAATACCGACATCGCCGCCGAGGACATCGTTGGCAAGAATGTGACGTTTTCCATCGATTACGATCACGAGGATGGCAAACGTTATTTCAATGGCTTTGTACAACGATTTGCTGCTGGAGACGAAGACCCTAGCGGACGACGCGGCTATCATGCGATAGTCGTTCCCTGGCTTTGGTTCTTAACCCAGACGACCGACTGCCGCATCTTTCAAGAGATGACCGTGGTCGAAATCATCGAAAAGATCTTTGATGACCTTGGCTTTAGCGACTTCGACGTTTCCCAGGTTCGCCAGTCGCATCCGAAGCGCGAATACTGTGTGCAGTATCGTGAGACCGATTTTGAGTTCGTATCGCGATTGATGGAAGAAGAGGGCATCTTCTATTACTTCAAGCATGAGCAAGGCAAGCATAATTTGATGTTGGCCGATTCGGCCAGCGCCTATGTCGACTGCTTGGAATCTTCCGTCGATTATCCACTGGAAGAGCAAATGACTGGTGTGGTCAAAGCTCATTTGCACAGCTGGGAACATGTGTATGAATTTCGCAGCGGTGCATGGGCGCATACCGATTACAACTTCAAAACACCCAAGCAGAAGTTGATGACCACGGAAAAGACCTTGATGAAGTTTCAAAAGGTCAAGGAATATGAACAGTACGACTATCCCGGCGAATATCCAGATAAAGGTATCGGAGCACCATTGGCTCGAGTCCGCATGGAAGAGCTCGAGCTGGAACACAACATGGTGGCAGCTAGTAGCAGCTGCAAGTCTTTTTCACCGGGAGAGCGCTTTAAAGTCGAACGCCATCGCTGCTCTGCCGAAGAGGGCAAGTCCTACGTGATCATGAAAGTGCTTCACGTGGCGCATGAGAAGGGTGAATACGAAACGGGCGTTAGCGACGATACGCCTGAATATGAAAACAAGTTTGTTTGTTTCCCGGATACCGCAACGTTCCGGCCCAAGCGAAGTACGCGCAAGCCCATCGTGCAAGGGCCTCAAACTGCAGTGGTCGTCGGTCCAGCGGGCTCAGAAATCTACACCGATGAATTTAGCCGTGTGAAGGTGCAGTTCTTTTGGGACCGTGAAGGCAAGTCCGACGATCAGAGCGGCTGCTGGATTCGCGTTTCTCAAGCTTGGGCTGGCCAGAATTGGGGCTTCGTTTGCATTCCACGAATTGGTCAGGAAGTGATCGTTGGCTTTCTGGAGGGTGACCCGGACCAACCAATCATTATTGGGCGAGTTTACAACGCGGAGCAAATGCCCCCGTACGAACTGCCGTCCAATATGACGCAAAGCGGAATCAAGACGCGAAGTTCACAAGGGGGCGGCTCGGACAACTTCAATGAGCTGCGATTTGAAGACAAGAGCGGCTCGGAAGAAGTCTACTTGCATGCCGAAAAGGACTTGAACATCGTCGTCGAGAACGATCGAGCTGAAGAAATCGGCCGAGACAGGCAATTGCACGTCGGTCGCGACAAGTCCGAAACGGTCGACCGCAACAAAACCATTTCCGTGTTGGGCGGCCATACCGAGACGATCTCCAAGAGCATGACCATCAACGTGGGGGCCAGCTTGACCGAAACTATCGCCGTTGGCTACGTCGAAAATGTTGGCGGTGCCATGGCGTTGACCGTTGGCGCGGCACTCGCTGTGTCCGTCGGCGGTGGAAGCGCGGAAACGGTCGGTGGCGCTAAGGCAGAAAACATTGCCGGCAGCAAGACGGAAAATGTGGGTACGAATCTGGCCGTGACGACCGGCGGAACCCTGTCGGAGTCCGTTGGCAAAGACCGCACGATGAATGTCATCAAGGATGTAAACGAAAAGATCGGCGGTAAGCATGTTGAAAATGTTGAGAAGGAATACATGCTGACGGCCAAGAAGATCAATGTTGTCGCCAAAGATGAAATGCAGCTTACCTGTGGCAGCGCTTCAATCACGCTGAAGAAAAACGGCGATATCATGATCAAGGGCAAGAAGATCAACGTGAAAGGTAGCAGCGACGTCATTATCAAGGGCAGCCAGGTCAAAGCGAATTAGTTATGCAAACGGAGAACTTCAGTCTAGAAACCGTCCTTGCCTTCGCTGGCGCATCGCATGCCAGTTTTGCCACAGTGGAAAGCATTGGCGATGATGGCGCCGTTCGTGTCGTGCTGCCTGACTCGCAGGAGACAGCTGTTGCCTCCATTCTCAATCCGGCGTCGACAAACTTGACGGTAGGAGACGATGTTCTGGTATTGATGTTGGGCGGGCAATCTGGGGTTGCTCGACCAGTCATTCTTGGACAGGTTGGTAACCGCTTGGCCGAAAGATCCGTCGACCGCATGGAATCGCTGATGCGACTGGAGGCTGCTTCTTCCGATTCGGCGCCGAGCGCCACGCATGATGTTGATGTTGACGGTCGAAAAGTCACACTGACTGCCCGTGAAGAACTGGTATTGCGCTGCGGCAAGGGGTCCATCGAAATTCGCAAGAACGGCAAGATCTTGATCCGTGGTACCGAGCTGGTGACTCACGCTTCAGGCACCAATCGCATCAAGGGCGGCTCAGTAGCAATTAATTGATCTGACGCCGGCTGCTCCTGACAAAGTGTTTTTTGACAGATGAGAGGAAGTTGACATGCCCGTTACGGTCGGTGCAAATTCGTTGTCGGTAGTTCACAAGAGCAGCAATGGAGTTACTATCGCCTTTCCGGATGTCTGCAAAACGCCTACGCCGGGCGGCCCAGTGCCAATCCCCTACCCAAATATCGCCAAGTCTTCGGATACCGCCAAGGGAACCAAGAAAGTTAAGTGTGACGGCAATTCGACCTGTGTCAAAGATTCGAACTTCATGATGAGCGTCGGCGATGAAGCCGGCTCGGCGGGTGGCGGTGTTGTGTCGAACAAGATCAAAGGCAAGGCTGAATTCGTCAACTTCAGTTTCGACGTCAAATTCGAAGGCAAGAATGTCCCGCGCGCTTTCGACCTGATGTTGCACAACGACAAAAACACTCCCCCTTTCCCTGTGCTTCAAGGTCCGATCATTGCTATCGGTGAGATCAAGGGTGAATGTTACGTTTGCGGCAAAGAGATCTAGATTGGGCTCACTATGACGGATGCGGTCCGGCTTACGGGATTAGGAATGGTCAGTTCTCTGGGGCTCGACGTGCGAACTGGCTGTGCGGCGGCTCGTGCTGGCCTTTCGCGGACTGTCGAATTGGATTGCTTCACCAATTGGTCGCCCGTTGACGGAGCGATCACACCGGTGGTCGCGCACCAAATTCCACAAATTACTGCAGGCTTTGAGGGGCCAACTCGACTAGGTCGCATATTGGCTGGTGCGATCGCCGATTTCAACGCTCGCAACCGTCATTTTGATTGGACAAACGAGAAATCTGGCTGGTATATCGCCTTGCCCGATCCCCACCGGGATCAGAGAGGCTGGCGACGCATGGTCGACCAGGAAGCCCGCGATGAACGGGAACCACTGGAGAAAACACTGCAGAGCTCGGCTGAGATCCAGGACACCCAATATGCGTCACGTATCTTCCGTTTAGCAACTTCCACGTTTCGGCCTGCGAAGTCTGTTCCGGTGCGCTGGTTGTCCCACGACGGCAACTGCGCTGTAGCCAACTGCCTACGGCAGGCGTTGTTTGACTTGGACAATAGGGTTGTTGATACAGCCTTGATAGCTGCCGCGGATTCTTGGCTAGACGAAGGGACGCTGACTTGGTTGCACCAAACGGGACGCTTGAAATCACCTGAGATCCCAACCGGACTTGCTCCGGGCGAAGCAGGGGTAGTCTTGTGCTTGCAGTCCAGTAATCGATCTTACGGAGAGGAACAGCCTGTTGTTCAAATCGAGGGTGTGCACACACAAGAGGAAGAGCAGACGTTTTATTCTGCCAGTCCGATCACGGGAAACGCCTTAGGGGATTTGCTCAAGTCGACCGTGGATGGCAGCGCTGCCTGGTTGTTGGTGGACCTGAACGGCGAGGAATATCGCTCGATGGAGTGGGGTTACGCTCTGGTGCGAGCTCAGGCCGAAAACTACTTCGCGACTTTCCCTGCTACGGAGTTTGGCGATACCGGAGTTGCCTCGGCAGCGGTTGCCATCGCTACCGTGGATCATGCACTACGCCGACGCTGCGCCTCGGCCAAAAGGGCAGTGGTCTTCAGTGGCTCGGAGGAACGGACCCGCACCGCGGTGGTGCTGCAAGCTGTCGCATAAGTGGTGCTGCAAGCTGTCGCATAACATGTTCACTTAAGTTGTAGATAGGTCTTTGAAGGGACAGTAAACATGGCTGGCCATTCGGCGGGAACGCTCGTAAACAAATTCTGTACCCAGCGCACGGCCAAATGCGATCCGTGCGGGAATAAGTACGCGGATGTCGTCAAGAACAATACCAGCTTGGCTGTGTCCTTCAAGTTTCCTCGTCTGAAGAAGAAAGAAAATATTGAGATTAGCCAGAACGCCCACCATCTGCTCTGTGTGGCAGAAATTACCAAAGTGATTTCCAAGGATCCCAAACTCAAGACGGTTCTTGAGAATACTGAATACTGCGTCAACAATCCCAAGAACATGATGGCATTGCCATTGTTTGCGCATACAGTTTATTGGTACTGTCTTGCCGAAGACATTCCAATATCCGCGAGAGCCGTGGTGGGCAGTATCACCACGACTTATACTCCGCCGCCCTTTGCTAACTTACCAAACCATGATTTCGACCATGGCAAGTACAACAAGGAAGTCGAAGAAGCGCTAGAAGTGCTCAAGGCAGAGGTTAAGGAAGCGGATCACAGCATTGCTCCAGCCCAACTGTCCGCAAGCTTGGATGAGATGTCAGGTGACATGGAAGGGCTCCTGAAGATTCGCGGCAAGCGCAAGGGCGGCACGCACTTGGCCTGGTTGGATGCCTGTGAAGAGAAAGTAGATAATTGGTTCTTGCCCTACTCACTGGCGCACAAACCAGAGGAACGAGGCTTTCCCAAGCGATTAAACAAGAATCTAAGCCGTTTAAAGGCGGCCATCAAGAATCTTATAGGTGGTTAGTACAATGTCCGACTTTTTGATTTGGTCCAACAATCCGCAAGGATACGATTGTTCGCTTACCGATTTTCAGGGCATGGAGAAGACCTTTCCATTGCTAGCTGGCGCGCCGCTGGCGGAGGAATTCCCATCCGACGCCTCGTTCCGCATGGAACCGGAAGATCCACAGAATACTCGCCTGACCGACAGCCTGGCAAACACGAATGCGGTAGTGGTTGGCTCTCAGAAGCTGGTCGATTTTTTCAGCGAACATAAAGTGCCAGAAGTTGAATTCTTGCCGGTGACTGTTTTTGACCACAAGGGAAAGCCGGTCGCGACCCCCTACTCGATCATTCACCCCATCCATCCCATCGATTGTCTGGACTTGGAAAATAGTCAGCCACGCTATTCAAAAATTCTTCCAGACCAGATTAACAAGGTGGAATCGCTGGTTCTCCTGGAAGACAAAATACCGGAAGATAGAGTCTTCTTCCGCTGTTTGAATTTTTATCGCGTGATCATTGCTCGCCGCTCGTTTGCCGAACAAATTAAGGCGGCTGGCATGACTGGTGTCGACTGGACTGAGCTGACGGATTATCCCTAATCGAATGCAGATCGAACGACGATGAAGCTGGACGACGCAGCCACGGCACTGGCCATTGATGTTGCCTTTTGGATTGAAGGAGTAGCGGACCCAGATTACTCCGTGGTTGATTTGGGCAAATGTGTATACGAATTGTGTCCCAAGTTGCGGGCGCTGGGCATCATATTGCTATTGACCGAAGGCAACACCGAGGCGTTCTTACATAATCTGATTCGTAGTGGGCGAGCCTGGCGAACTTATCTAGTACGTGCCGCAGCCGAGCAGCCCGACGAACATCATTATTGCAGCGGTCGGTATTTTGCTTTGTTGGACGCGATCGCCGCTGGAGAATTTGGTCTGGCGAGTGAGATTTTCTTGGCTTCGCCAGCCGAACTGCGAAACGGCCATGAGTATGAGGACGATTGGTGCTACGGCCGCATTCTGCAGTGGTTGCTCAATACGGAGTTTGACGCACCGACTTTGGTGAGCTTGCTTGAGCGGATGGAAGCCTACCTTGAGTCGACGTTTCATCCAGCGATCGACCTGACGCGTAGCTTCATCGATCGCGAGCAAAGTGATTTCGATGCTGCTTTTCAGCGGCTGTTAGATCATCGACAAATGGAAATCGCCGATAAGATCAAGTTCGGGCAGTTGCTTGATCCAATAGTCGAGGCGAATCGCCGTGTGAATGTCGAGGCGCTGGCGTGGCTGCGACTGGCCGAGTTGCATGGTTTCACGACGCAACCCGAATACGAGCTCTGCCCCTCCCTGGCCCGCCTACCTAGAGAAACGCCACTTCCTGAGGATAGCGATCCACAGATGTCCGATTGGCTTCGCTGAGTTGATCTGAGCCAGTATGGCCCACTCCGCATTCTAAGCCGGTCCACCTGGAGCAAGCCTTTGACGTCCTGCTGGCAAAGCAACTATTCTTCTTCCCACCTCAACAGCACAGTTGCATGCTCTACAATACTGCAGAGTGGAAACTGAATCGATCAACGCACCAGGCAGATAGCTTATCGATGGCACACCCGCAGCTGGAAAACCGTACCAAGTTGATCATGGAGCCGATCCACGTAATGGATCGAGATGGAGCTCCACTGATGGCCTGTGTCGTCAAAGGAACGTTTCTGCTCGGGGAGGTACCCCAAATCGCCCCGGCCGACCAGCAAGCTCCCATCGAAATGGCCGGAGAACACTATGGAGAACCTGAGAAGTCCAGCCTAAAATACGAACCCGAAACGGCCTACATGAAGCCCGCGACCGATGTGGTGCTAATCGGCCATGCTGTCCCTCAATCTCGTGGAGCGAGTACTCTGGACGTGCGGTTGCGGATCGGGCCACTGGATAAGACGGTCCGTGTGTTTGGCAATCGCCGCTGGAGCCAGCATTTGGGGGCCGTTCGCAAAACGCCTCCTGAGCCCATTGAACAACCCATTCCACTAATCTATGAGCGAGCGTTTGGTGGTTGGGAGTGCGCTGAACCCGATCCGTTTTCCAGCAGGTTTTGCGAATGGAATCCGGTAGGGGTGGGTTTTCCACGCTCGGACGTCGTTGACGGACAACCGCTGCCAAATCTCGAAGACCCTACGAATCCTCTGGAAATCTACGGCAACACACCTCCACCGTTTGGCTTTGGATTCATTGGTGCGCACTGGTTACCACGCCGCAAGTGGGCGGGAACATACGATGCCATTTGGCAAAAGACGCGAGCTCCTTTGCTGCCCAGCGATTTTTCAGAACGATTCTTCAACGCGGCTTCGCCCGGTCTGATCAGCCCAGAATACTTAAAGGGAAATGAGCCAGTCATTATCGAGAACGCGCACCCGCGCGGCACGTTGCGTTTCCAACTGCCCGCCATCGCGCCTCCGGTCGTGAGCGTACGATTGCGCGGTGGCCAACTTGTTCACTTGGCGACTGTCTTGGATACTGTGATCATTAACGTCGACGAAATGAAACTGTTCCTCCTGTGGCGCGCCCGCCTTAGGCTAAGAATGGGGCCGCATGATGTGACTGCGTTAAAGCTGACTTGCGACAGTCAACAAGTTCAGTCTACTCCTCAAACGTGAGCGTTAACCAGGAACGTTTTTTGACCGAAGCCTGACGCTTTCCTAACGCTTCTAAATTCTGGATCTAATCGTGAGTGTAGAACCCGATTCTGCCGGGCTGCCGGTGACACAACCCTGGCTGTCAAGCATTCTGGAAGAGCATTTTGAGTCGTTGCAAATGCTTTGGGAATTACGCCTTGAGGCCAGACGCGATGCGGCCTACGACCAAGCGGGGCTCGACGAGCTGGATCAACGGCTCAGAGCGCACCTGGATGGTATCGTGCTAAGTGGGCAACATAGCCTGCCAATGATTAGGGAGGCGTTGGCTGGTGGAGAACGCCCTATGGTATTTGCTGCCGCACTGGCTGCGCTGCACATGCAGGACCCGCAGATTGCCAACGATCTTTGGGCCGCCTTCGATAATGCTGAAGGCCCGGCTGCAGATGGATTCGTCGACGCGTTTCAGTCGGTGCCGGTCGCAGACCATCAGCCAAATCTGTTGGAGCGGCTGCAAAGTCAGACCAGCGCAGTGGCATCAGCGGCAGCTCATATCCTGGCTTTCTCCGGAAAGCTTCCGGCTGACTTCCCAGCGCTATCGCAGTGGTGTGTCGACGAGGATGAGCACGTGCGTCGTCGCGCGTGGGACATTGTCTGCCTGTTGGGGAAAGCTTAGTTCGCAATGGATCAGCAAAACCATTCTCGCAGAAGGAGGAACACCCCCAGAATCCGACGACGGAATCCTCCAGGCACAATGCCCGGTTCGCTTGAGGTTATCGCCCGCCCCGCCACATCTGCGATTGACGTGATTCGTTACACGGAAGACGATTTCAACCAGTCGCAGGCCAATTCCCTAGCGGAGCTTCCACTGACGCGGGAAGCGGGCCGCGTTACCTGGATCAATATCAACGGCGTGAGCGATACCAGCGTCTTGCTGCACCTGCAGAAAAGGTTTGGCCTGCACGATCTGGCACTCGAAGATGCCGTCACGTCACATCAACGCCCCAAGGTCGAAGTATACGACGACCATGTTTTTATCGTACTGCGAATGTTCTCCGAGAATTCAGTCCACAGCGAGCAGCTGAGTATTTTTTTGGGTCCTCAGTTTGTGATTACGCTGCAAGAATCTCCTGGTGATTGTTTAGATCCGGTGCGGCAGCGACTTAAGAAAGGCTGGGGAAAAATCAGAGCGGCACCTGCGGACTATCTGGCCTATGCCATCGTCGATGCGGTCATTGACGCTTATTTCCCAGTAGTTGACGCACTTGGCGACGAAATTGAAGCTGTAGAAGAAACCATTCTGGCAGATGGCTCTAAGAATGTTGCCCAACGGCTGCATCACCTGCGGGGCGATTTGAGCGAACTACGACGCGCTATCCGGCCTCTTCGCGACGCCCTGAATCACCTGATGCCCGATCCCCACGAGCTCTTCCACGAAAGAACTCAGTTATACCTGCGAGATTGTTATGACCACACGGTTCAGCTGATCGACCTGCTGGACACTTATCGCGAAATGTGCACCGATCTTCGCGATTTTCATTTGTCGGCGGTCAACCAACGCATGAATGAGGTGATGAAGTTTTTGACCATCATCGCGACCATTTTCATTCCGCTCAGTTTCATTACGGGCGTCTACGGTATGAATTTCAATACCAGTCAACCTGGCAACATGCCCGAGTTGAATCTGCCCTTTGGCTACGCTATTGTCTGGGCGGTCATGTTGAGTGTGGCCCTGGGGTTGATCGGATTCATCTGGCGCAAGGGCTGGTTGCAACCGACTGAATAACCCCGCCGGGAGATACTATGCTTTATCCAATGAAGAATAAGGTATCTGCGCTCGCGACAAATTCGTCCGAAGCGTCAAAGCTAGTCGCGCCCCGCATGGTTGGCTTGGCTCGGACGCCAAGGTTATAATCCGGGTCTCTTACTTTCACATCTGCCCTCCTCCCAACTATGGCCCCCCCATGAATTACTCGGCATGGATAGTATTGTTGTTCCTGACTTTGAATGGCGCACTGTGGTGCGGCGATGTTGCCCACGCGGCACAATTGACTGGTACGCGTCCAAACATTATTCTGGTCATGACCGATGATCAAGGGTATGCACCGGTGGGCAGGCATGGGCATCCTTGGTTGCTGACGCCCAACTTGGATAAACTCTACGACTCGAGCACCCACTTTACCCGTTTCTTGGTCAGTCCAACTTGTTCGCCGACGCGATCCGCGATCATGACCGGCAGGCACCCGCTGAAGAATGGTGTCACGCATACCATCTTGGAGCGGGAGCGCATGACGCTGCAGGCGACCATCTTGCCGCAGATTCTTAAGTCCGCGGGCTACTCGACAGCGATCTTTGGCAAATGGCATCTTGGAGATGAGGAGCCTTACCAACCTCACAATCGAGGATTTGACGAGGCGTTTATCCATGGTGCAGGCGGAATTGGTCAAGCCTACAAGTGCAGTTGCGCAGACGCCCCGGACAACAAGTACTTTGATCCGATAATTCGACACAACGGTCAGTTTGTCAAAACGACTGGATTTTGTACCGATGTTTTCTTCACTGCTGCCTTGGGCTGGATCAACGATCAGCGCCAGCAGGATGCACCGTTTTTCGCCTACGTCGCGACCAATGCTCCTCACGGCCCCTTCATTGCCCCGCCAGAAAATTCGAAGCGTTTCACGGACCTGGGCTTTGGTAAAGAACAAGCTGGCTTCTATGGCATGATCGAAAATATCGACGAAAACATGGGTCGACTGGTGCAGCAGCTAGGTGATTGGAACTTGCTGGAAAACACCGTGTTGATTTTCATGAGTGACAACGGCATGACAGGTGGAGGATCAGGAAGAGTTGGCGTACCCATGGGGCGTCAAGCTGATGGCACCAGCATGATGCTGTACAACGCTGGAATGAAAGGGCAGAAAGGAAGCGCAGACGAAGGCGGTGTGCGTGTTCCGTTCTTTGTGCGGTGGGACGGTAAAATCCAGGCGGGAAAAGATGTTGATCGCATTGCAGCCCACATCGATATTTTGCCGACTCTGGCCGCACTGGCTGGCGCCTCAATTCCTGAAAATCAAGTCGAAGGCCGTAACCTGTTGCCGTTGATCGAAGATCCGCAAACCAATTGGGAAGATCGTTATCTGTTCACGCACAAGGGTCGATGGCCAACCGGCAGCGAACCTAACGATTTTCGACTGAAAGACTTTGCCGTTCGCAGTGACCGTTATCGTTTCGTCACCAACGACTCTCTCTATGACATGTGGGAAGATCCGGGCCAAACCAAGAATATCATTAGTGAACATCCCGAAATGGTTGCCAAGATGCGGGCTGCCTATGACGCCTTTTGGAATGAGGCTCGCCCCATGATGGTCAACGAGGAGGCCCCCATGTCTCCAACCCGTCCCTTCCACGTTTTGTACGACAAACAGTTCAAGTCTTCTGGGATCCCTGACTGGACACCGCCTGCGCTATAGTGAGAAATATGGACACTTCCCCTCGCTGATCGCCACGAATTCAACTTACTCTCCCTGGGGCCTGGCCTGGGGAGCGTCGCGAGCTGGCACACGCGAAGCGGGTCGGCGAGCGGGTAGGGGCCATTCGAGTTATACATGCACCCAGTCCACGCCAGATCAATT
>JAGQPR010000150.1 GCA_020426625.1 Planctomycetales bacterium | reverse complement strand
AACGCTTTCGTAGGAATTTTTCCACCAACCGCCGCCTGACGCGTAACGCGTGCCACCACCGATTTCAGCTGAATACGAGTCACTGAAGACTCCACGTAAACGATCTCGTCGCCCAATCGTTCTCCGCGAACGGTAACGTAGTCGCGGGCCATGTAGCGTCCCATATAACGCCGATTGCGACATTCGATGCGAGTCAACCATTTCACGTTTGCAACTCCGTACCACCCTGGAACGATCAACCGAATCGGCGCTCCGTTGCGATGTTCGATTGGTTCACCGTTGCGTTCGTAGGCCAACAATAGATCCGGACGCAGTGCATCGCTCAACGACATACTGCGGCCAAAGGGCACTTCTACTTTTAGCTCTCGTTTGGTACCCGGTCGCAGAATTTCCTCTTGCTTGTCTTCACCGAAGAAGACGATTTCCGTAACTGCCGGATCAATGCCGCACTCCTGCAAGAGCGGCGCCAGTGCTGTGCCACTCCAGCGGCTATTGCAAACCGCATTTCTAAATCCCGGATTGGACCCATTACCGGCGCATTCGAGTGTTGTCACGACATCCGACTTGGGCAGCGACTTGAGGTCGTCAACCGTCAACTGCCTTGGTCGTCCGACCATGCCGCCGATTTCCAAGCGATAGTCCTGATAGTCAAACTCGGGAACGCCATAATGCTGTACGGAAAACACTTGCTCTTGCGGCGTCAACCAAGAATCCAAAACTTCCCAATCAAGTCGATTCTCTGGAGTTCGCGGCTCATCCATGAATGGCACCAGCTCATCCTCCGCTGCCTCCTGCGAAAAGGCTATGGGTGCAGCCGACAACCAGGCCAGAGCGCCCATTGTGGAATAGGCCGTGTGTTTTAAGGCATCTCTTCGATTGCGATAGTTGTTCATTAGATCTTCCCTTTAGCGTTTATCTTGGTCGGCTTTTATTCTTACTTGGACTTCGTGTGTCTTGCCTGCCACGACTTCGATCGTTTCGCGGTAACGCCAGCCTCCAGCCGGGTGAGCAACATCCAAACGATATTCCCCTGGCGGCACCCCTTGCAACTCGAAGCGACCATCGGCCGATGTGACTTGATACCAAGGATGGTCAAAGACGTAAATCCAAGCATGCATTGCCGAGTGGAATACACAATCAATTTTGTAAGGTTGGTTAATCCCTCCGGCAGATTCAAAAGTGGTGACATGTTCGCCACCGACAGGCATCGTGACATTGAACGAGAATTTGGAATGCGCGGTCTTCACGTTGTGTGACTGATCATCACTATTCAAAAAACGCACGCGGTCGCCAGCTCGAATCGCAGTTGTCTCTGGCGTGAATTGAAAATTTTTCTGATCGACAACAACTGTAACTGGCTGACGATCTGTATCGCTCGCCTTCAATCCACGACTGGTTAGTGCCACTACGGCCTCGGCCAATTCACCAGACTTAGCGTTTTTTATATAATATCTTCCTAGACGCCACGGGTGTTCCGGGCTTGGAACGAATACCACCGTGCCAACGACAGTACCAGTGTCTTCTCCTACAGTCTCTGCGGGCAATTCATCGGCCAGAATCGATCCGTGGCGGTAGGCTCCAAACAGCACAAATATCAGCAGGATCAATCGACTGGTAAAAAGTCTTGTTGAACAGGAATAGCAATCGCGCTGCATCTTCTTCATAGCGATCCTCGTGCGGCGTGAATTCATCGTAGACTCAACTTAGGCATTGTAGCAGAATCAGCCAGCCACACTCTTGCTGCTGACCGTTGCACATCTAACCTACTGTCTTCTGTACAATGAGTTTTCATTGGGCGGTGGCAACAGCGCGCAGTTTGCGAAGAAGGGTATCAAAGGTGAAAGTATGCTCGGAATCTGGCGACAAGCGACAGTACTGTTGGTAATGATTTCTCTGTCTCCAATCCTGGCTGGGCAGGATTCCGCCGACGACATTCCTCCAGCTAGAACTCAGTATATGGGACGCACGATAGCCCAGACGATGGGCTATCAGGGTGCGCCCTGGCTGATTCGCCCGGACCGTGAACAGCAGGAGCATCCTTCTGACGTTATGAAGCAACTGAAACTGAAACCGGGCATGACGGTATGCGATCTTGGATGTGGCAATGGCTTCTACACGCTGCTTATGGCCAAAGAGGTGGGACCTGAGGGACGAGTTCTAGCAGTCGATATCCAACAGGAAATGCTGCATCTGCTCGAGTTGCGATGCAAAGATGCAGGTGTAGAGAATGTTGAACCTGTTCTGAGCACAATCGTAGATCCCAAGTTGCCCGACCAGGAAGTGGACTTGATTCTGCTTGCAGACGTCTATCACGAATTTTCGCATCCAGAGCAAATGCTTGCAGGATTGCGAAAGAGTCTCTCTGGACAAGGCGTAATTGCCTTGTTGGAGTTTCGTGAAGAGGACCCACGAGTACCCATCAAGCCGCTGCATAAGATGAGTAAGCGTCAAATCTACAAAGAGTATAAAGCGAATGGATTCCGTGTAGCTCGCCAGTACGATGGACTGCCTTGGCAACATCTGATTTTCTTAGAGCGCGACCCAACGTGGCAGGGTAAGACAACCAGCTCCCAAGCCGATCGATGATCTCGTTACAAGATCGCAGAAGCCATTGAAATGGCCTCCCACTGTTTACTCACTACTTTCAGCCGCTATGGACCGTAGGCCAACGGTATTCACTGCCATTACACGATAGGCGTGTTTTACGTCGGGATCCGCCGTTTTGTCACTGAAACCCATGGGAACAAGTGGTTGCGCCGGAGTGTCGCTATATTGCAAGTTCTGAAAGAGCGGGCGACCAAAGCGATTCTGTCCCTGCTCGGGTAAATTGGCCAGAAACCGACCGTCGCGTTCGATGATAAAGCTGGCCAGGCCACTCTCCAAATCAGCCTCGACCTGCCAAGTGAGCTCGTTGCCCTCCGCTGCGCCAAATTTGACACGCAAGTTGGTAGGTGCCGGTGGCGGCGTGGAATCAAGCAGGTTCGTGTCATGGACATAACGCATCCAGGCTTTGGCAATTGCTTCGTTGGGCAACCAAGCAGCGGTAAGCGGATCGCCGTCAAACTCAGCTTGCGGGACGGCGTGACCTCCAGTGGGTAAGGCCAGCCAAGCGTGCTCCGTTGGCATGGGCTTGAGCGAGTCTCGATTGACGTCTGGCAACCGAGCGGACAGGCAGGCATCGAGCCAAGCAATGGCTAGATAGCGTTGATTCCCGCATTCATGACTGGTCAGCGGATCGACGGCAACACCAACCAAGCCACCTGCTGAACGCACAGCCGTGAAGAAGGCTTCATTGGCAGGCCACACACTAGCGAAGCGGCCTTCCTTGACCGTCACTCCCTCTTGCGTGCCCAAATTGCACATGATTGGAACACGCCGGGCAGCGTCGGGTAAGCTGTACGGCTTGAGTTCCGGTCGCTCTGGATTTTCGTTTAGCAGCGGCACGCCCGACCGCAGCCAGGCAGCCACAACTCGCTCCGGGTGTAACAGTGTCATTCCACCCGCCCAGTGACCACCGCCACTGTGCCCCCACAAGGCCCACGGTACTGTGGCCAATTCAGGATGTCCGGACTGCGTCCCCAGATCCGCCAAACACCGCTGAAACGCCTCGTTAGATCCATTCCGCGGATCGCACCACATCTGGCAATTAGCCTCTTGCGGTTGTTCGTAGGAAGGAGCCAGCAGCGCGCAGTCGTGTTTCTTGGACAGTGCCTGCCAGTGCAAATCGTAGGCTCCTGTCAGCCCCGACTTGCACGAACCCTCGCCGCACCCATGTTGATGCACGACCACTCCGCGTAACGTTTTTACACTTGGGGGAATCCAAATCGTGTAATTGACACCGAAGGTCAACTGGCCCACCTGCTCCGCAGCCTCGTAACGCACGCGATAATAGGGTGGTTCCGCATCTGGAAAAACGTCATAAGGTGGCTGCTGAGCGGGCAAATTGGGGAGCAGGCCGCCAAGTATCAAAACCACTCCGAACCACGCCAGTTTCATGATTCCCATTCCAGCAAAGCTAAAAGGTCCCCGAGTGCCGAAAACCTCATTTCGAAACGTGAACGCAATAATACTCGATAGCCAAAACATAACTTTGACCCCACCTTTCATGGTCACTGCCGCAACGCTGTCGGTTCGAGATTCGCTAAGAGGCTAAACGTTTTCCGAAACCAAACGCCCTCACCCGGGTTTAGAGAAGGCGTTTTTGCAGGGCATGGAGTTAACGAGACGTATATTATGGACGGTCTGCTCCGTTTTTGATACGTGCTCGCTCCATGTAGATAGGTAACGGAATGGTCACACTACGCCGCGCGTCGCGATGAGTCTCGCGGTTATTGGTATCGTTCCAAGGATACTGGAATTGCGTTCGGGGCTAAGGACGACCGGGCCGGGAACGGTCAAGTCGTGAGTTTAATTCCGCAGCATTTTACGCAGGCACCCTACTCAAAGCGTGCAATGACGCTGGAAAGTCGCTATCGTAGAGAGGATAAGCAATCTCGCGCGTCTCGTTTTGTAGGCGTCATCACAGTTCGTCTCCACAATCGTTTACCGGGAACTCTATGGTAAGAGGCCTGACAAATATTGGTCAGCGAAATAGGATCGCGGGCTTCATAGTCCTGTTTTGTATCATCACTGCTTGGCCTCCGGTGCAATGCAATGGCGCTGATATTGACTTGGCCCGCCAAGCATTCTACCGCGGCGACTATGACAGCTGCATTGAGCTTACTCGCGCTGAAGTGGAAAACGGGATCTGGAATGATGTCTGGGCCCGGCAGTTGATCGAAGCTCTGTTGGTGACCGGCCGATACGATGACGCCCGCGAAGTCTACGAATTAGTGGTATCGAAGTTCGGCACCAGTCTGCCACTACGGATGTTGGCAGCTGACGCCTACCGCATGTGTGGACAGCATCAGACTGCATCGACGCTGCTGGACGAGATTCCACAGATGGTCCAAGCCGCTCGATATCGATTTACCGATCGGGAAAACCTGTTGGCAATTGGCAAATTCTCACTTTCCATCGGCGAGGACGCCCGCAACGTCATCGGCTATTACGATACCATTTTGAAACGTGACCCCAAGTATGTGGACGCTTTCATTGCCACTGCTGAACTAGCTTTGGATAAGGCCGATTACCAAGAGGCAGTCAAGTCTCTGCAAACAGCTGCTGACCTGCGACCGGAAGATCCAACAATACGCTGCATGCTGGCCAAGGCTTGGGCACCCTCGGATGCGGAACAGGCAGCCGAACATTTGACGATGGCCCTGGAGCTGAACCCACTGCATCCGGAAAGCCTCTTGCTTCAGGCCGAAAACTTGGTCAATGCCGAAGATTACGAGGAAGCGAACAAAGTGCTGGACCAGGTGCTGGCAGTGAATGCTACCCAGCCCATCGCTCTGGCGATGCATGCCGCGATTGCACATCTGCAGGGAGACTATGCTGCCGAGCGTGAGTTCCGCAAGCAGGCGTTGTCGACGTGGGGAATGAATCCTGCCGTGGATTACACGGCTGGCAAAATCCTTTCTCAGCACTATCGGTTCGAGGAGAGTATCAAGTACCAGCGCCGCGCACTTCGGTTGAATCCGAACTTCATTCCGGCTCGATTTCAATTGGCCCAAGATCTGCTTCGCGCTGGCGCCACCGATGAGGGTTGGACTCTGGTTGAACAAGTGGCCAATGATGACAAGTACAACGTGGTTGCTTTCAATTTGAGAACTCTGCAAGATCGCCTTGCCGAGTTCGCGACGATTGAATCCGATGGTATTATCGTCAGAATGGATCGACGTGAATCGTTGATTTACGGATCTCGTGTTGTCGAGCTGCTAAATGAGGCAAAGCGCACACTTTCGCAGAAATATGCTGTGGAGCTCAAGCTGCCAATCGCAGTCGAGATTTTCCCGCAACAGAGCGACTTTGCCATTCGTACGTTCGGCTTGCCTGGCGGCGCTGGGTTCTTGGGGGTTTGTTTCGGTTCGCTCATCACGGCCAACAGTCCGGCTTCGCAAGGCGAAGCACCAGCGAATTGGGAATCAGTGTTATGGCACGAATTCTGCCATGTGGTGACCTTACAGAAAACAAACAATCGCATGCCCCGGTGGTTGAGTGAGGGAATTTCCGTCTACGAGGAGCTGCAACGCGACTCAAGTTGGGGGCAGCGGATGAGCCCAACCTACAAAGCGATGTTGCTTGGCGAGGATTTCGTACCGCTTTCGCAACTGAGCGGAGCATTTCTGAATCCAAAGAGCCCCATGCATCTGCAGTTTGCCTACTTTGAGTCTTGCTTGGCCGTTGAGTATTTGATCGAAGAACACGGCCTGGAACGGCTGCGCATGCTCCTGGTTGATCTGGGAATCGGTGTGCCTCTCGCCGACGCGTTTGCTCGCAGATATGGCGACGCCAACGTGCTGGATGCGCAGTTTGAATCCTTCGCCAAGGAACGAGCAGAAGCCTTGGCCCCCAGCTTAAGCTTTGACCACGAGGGTCTGCCACAACGCGCTTCGGAGTTGGACTTGCAGCAGTGGCTCAAGGAACAACCCGATAGCTACTTTGCCAAAGTACAATTGACGATGCGGCTGATGGAAGCAGAACAATGGACTGCGGCGCTCGAACAGGCCCAACAACTTGTTCAATTGTATCCCGATGATGTTCAGAGCGGTGGTGGGCTTCAGCTGGTGGCCCGTTGCGCTCGTGAGCTGAACATGGAGGATCTGGAATTCGACACCCTCAATACTATTGTTTCCTATTCAGGTGACGATTTGAATGCGCTCACTCGGCTCATGGAAATTTGCGAATTTCGGCAGGATTGGCGGGGTTTGCAGCAGTTCGCAAACAAGTTTCTGGCTGTTCAGCCGCTCGTTTCCTCGGCCCACAATGCCATGGTGCTGGCGTCGAACCAATTGAATCGACCTCAAGATGCCGTACCCTCATTGCGTGCGCTGCAAGAAATGGACCCGGTCGACCCAGCCGGACTACACTTTCAATTGGCCGTCGCCCTGGAGGCTGCGGATTTGAAAGAACAGGCGCGGGTCGAAGCCCTGCTGGCCCTTGAGCATTCTCCTAGATACCGCGCTGCTCAAAAATTGCTGGTGCGTGTGCACCAGCTGCTCGACCCCGAAGCTCAATGGATCGTTAGTCGACCAGAAGTCGGTGTTGCCCCTTCGCCTGAGCCGTCCAAATCCATCAAGGAGGATAATTGAAGCCATGAGAATATCCGCACGATACTTGATGATGCTCGGCTTGGTAGTGGTCACGGCAGCTTCGTCCGTTGTGGCGATGCAATGGCAACGGCGTGGTAACTGGCGTGGTGACATGGACGAAAGGCGAGGCGTTCCAGTTTGGGATGTGCAGGAGTCGTTTCCCAAAGACGTCTTTACGTTTGCACGCGTTCAATACAGCGACGGATATGGTCGATACGGTTACGGCGGTGGAGGCTACGGCGGGTCGCGCAGCAGCCGCGGTTGGGGCAAGTGGGCCACAGATCTGCCCGACAGTGACTTGAATTTCTCCCTGCGTCTGCACCAGCTAACCTCCATCGCGGTCAATCCCAATCCTGAAATTGTCACGCTTGATTCCGAAGAAGTGTTTGACTATCCGTTTCTTTACCTTATCGAACCAGGCCTATTGGAGTTTCGCCCGGAAGAGATTGAGGGGTTGAGGAAGTATTGCCTCAACGGCGGTTTCTTGATGGTTGACGACTTCTGGGGAAACGACGAATGGGACAATTTTTATTTTCAGATTAAGCGTGTATTCCCAGATCGTGAACCCGAAGAAGTGCCGCTGGAACACGACATTTTTCAGTGCGTGTATCCTCTCAAGGAAAAGCCTCAAATCCCTTCGGTAGGTGCTGCCTGGCGATATGGCATTACCTGGGAGTCGCGAGGACGGCATTCAGAAGAAGAGGTGCGTACGCCTCACTACCGAGCCATATACGACGATGCCCAGCGCATCATGGTATTCATTTGCCATAACACCGACTTGGGCGACGGCTGGGAAGAGGAGGGTGTTGATCCCGATTATTTCCAAGAGTTTTCCGTCAAGAAATCTTACCCGCTTGGAATCAATATCGTGACCTACGCCATGACGCATTGACGGCGAAGACTTCTCGCTGAGAGCCCATATTTTTCTCTCGATCAATACTTCTAGTTTCAACTTTCATTAGTCATTATTAGTCAGACATAGGATGCCGCCAGTGAGTATAGATACGCTAACGGACGACGAAGAGCAGGCCATCGTCGAGCATTTGCGCGATAGTCGCGGCAAAATTGACACGGAGCTGTCGAAGACAATTATTGGGCAGAAGGACGTCGTTCAACAATTGTTGATTAGTCTGCTGGCTGGCGGACATTGCTTAATCACCGGCGCACCGGGACTAGCAAAGACATTGTTGGTTCGAAGCGTAGCCCAGATTTTTGACCTCAAGTTTCAGCGCATTCAATTCACGCCGGACCTGATGCCTTCGGACATTACAGGCACGGAGATACTGGAACAACGAGAAGATGGCAGGCGCGAGTTGGAGTTCGTCCGCGGCCCCGTGTTTGCCAATGTGATCCTGGCCGACGAAATCAACCGCACACCGCCCAAGACACAAGCTGCTCTGCTGGAAGCAATGCAGGAACACCAGGTCACCGTTGCGGGAGAGCGGTATGTCCTGGACGAACCTTTCTTTGTATTGGCTACGCAGAATCCGATTGAAATGGAAGGGACCTACCCCTTGCCGGAAGCCCAGTTGGATCGCTTCATGTTCAATGTCTTGATTGATTACCTGCCGCACAATGAGGAACTGGACGTTGTCTTGCAAACAACATCCAGCAGACCCGAGCCAATCGAGAAATTGTTCAGCGGCGAAGATATCATCAAATTCCAAGAGGTCGTGCGCCGAGTACCCATTGCCCGTGACGTAGCCGACTACGCAGTTCGCTTGGTGGAATCAACTCGACCTGGCCGTGAAACGTCAAATAGCTTCGTCAACGAGTGGGTCAGTTGGGGAGCAGGCCTGAGAGCAGCACAGACCTTAGTCTTGGGTGGCAAGGCACGTGCGCTGTTGGAGGGTCGTGCTCATGTGACGCTGGATGACATTCGAGCGCTTGCCGCTCCCACGCTGAGGCATCGAGTCCTATTGAATTACAAGGCGGAGGCGGAAGGAGTTTCTGTTGAGGACTGTGTGGCCACACTGCTTAAGAGTATCAAAGCTGCGTAACAGGTGGGGACGCCTATGCAAACCGAACGACGGACAAACCAAGGCCAACGTTGGTTCATTGATCCAGCGGCTTTGATGCAGATCAAGAGTCTGAATCTGAGAGCCAAAGCCGTGGTGGAGGGCTTCACCGCTGGTCTGCACCGAAGTCCGCTTCGTGGATTCTCCGTCGAGTTTGCCGAGTATCGGCCTTATGTATTGGGAGACGATCCCAGGACCGTAGACTGGAAACTGCTGGCGCGTACGGATCGCTACTACGTCAAACAATTCGAGGATGAGACCAATCGTCGCTGCTACATAGCCATCGACCAAAGCAAGTCTATGGACTATGGGACGGGAGGCTACAGCAAAGCCGAATACGGTCGTACGCTGGCTGCCACGTTGGCATATTATCTTTCGCTGCAGCGAGATGCCGTGGGTGTAATGACTTGTGGCGTTGCTAACCCCGATTTCCTGCCTCCACGACATCGAACAGGACACTTGCAGCAAGTCATGCGATTGCTCGAGCAGCCGTGTACCGGTGTCAACTCGAATCTTGAGTCCTCGCTAGCTGAACTGGCGGGCCTCTCGCGTCGGCGGGGTTTGGTGGTTCTGATCTCAGATCTATTAACTGCACCAGAGTCGCTGTATCAGCCGCTGGGTTATCTGAAGGGTAGGGGGCACGAAATCCTGTTGGTTCGATTGCTGGAACGCAGTGAAATCGAATTGAATATGGACAAGAGCAGCATGCTCCGCGACATGGAGACAGGGCGTGAGATCTACGTCGATCCAGCGTTAGCCAAACAGAGCTATCGCGAGCGTTTTGAAAAACACGAGTCGCAGTTGATTGATATTTGCCATCGCCGAGGTGCCAGGCTGATGACCGTCACAATTGACCGCCCGCTGGACTTGGTCTTGTTGGAGCTGATCAGCAGTTCGGGTAGCCTTTCGTCCGCTGCAGCGATCAGCAAATCAAAGGAAGCCAGAGCCACGTCGTCCGGCAGCTTGAAGCAGTCGGCGATCGGAATCTCACCAGCGGTTTCATCCAAGCTGCAGCAGGTTGGAGGCTAAAGCAATGGGACTACTTGCACCGCTTTATGCGTTGGCGGCACTGGGCATCGCCGGTCCGTTGATATTTCATCTCATCCGCCGTCAGCCGCAAGGACAAATGCAGTTCAGTTCCTTGATCTTTCTCAGTCCTTCACCTCCTCGCCTTACTAGAAGAAGTCGTCTCGACCACATCTTGCTGCTCTTGTTGCGTATGCTGGCGATCGTCTTGATTGCGGTTGCCTTCGCGCGTCCGTACTTCAGGCAGGAAAGCTTGCTAAACACTGTCCTGAACGGGCGGACAGTGGTGGTTTTGCTTGATACGAGCGCTAGCATGCAGCGCGAAGATGTATGGGAGGCGGCCTTGGCCAAGACCACTGCAGTGCTCGACGATTTGTCTCCCGACGATCGGCTGGCGCTGTACACGATTGACGACCGTCTCTCGCCGATTATTTCGATTGAGGAAATGGCAAAGTCAGACTCTGTCGCCACGCAGAGTTCCGCCCGTACCTTAGTCGGAAAAATGACGCCCACTTGGAAAGCCTCACGAATCGGCGAGGGATTGAAACAGGTCAGCGACTCGCTCAAGGCCGCTGCGATCGCTGGGCAAATCGACTCCAAGGCGGTCAGTGAAGTTATTTTGGTTACCGATTTGCACCAAGGCTGTGGAGTGGAGGCGCTGCAAGGCTACGAGTGGCCCAAGAATATTACACTGGACGTTCGGCAAACGCGGCCCGCCATTCCTGGCAACGCGCGGCCAACACTCATGGCTGCGGACGAAAGCGACGGGGATAACGAATCGAGCGTGAACCATCGCATCCGTTCAGAGAATGCTCAAGATTCAATGAGTAGCGTTTTCGATTTGATCTGGACTGACAAAAATGGTCGCGATCTCGGCCGATCTTCGGTCCAAGTTCCGCCGGGACACGTCCAAGTGGTCTCTGTGGGAGAAACGCCCAATGGTGCAGATCGAATTCGACTGAGTGGCGACGCTTGGGAGGGCGATAACGACTGCTTTGTAATCGAAATTCCACCGTCCGCTCAACAAGTCGCCTTCGTTGGGCTGGCAGATTTGCCTGCCGAAGAGCGGCTGGATTACTTTTTGGAGAAAGCCCCACTCAGTACACCTAAGGTCAGCCGTTCTTTGGTCGCCTGCAGCGCCGCTCAATTGCCGATGCAACTAAGTGATCCAAAGACCAAAGTCCTGATCATAGAACCCACGGACGAGCTGCGACGTCAAGTCGAATCGCTACGGCAGTGGGTCGCTTCGGGTGGAACGATACTGGTTTGTTTGGCAAGGCAGGACGAAGCTCGCTTGTCGACAGATACCCGCCTGCTCAATGACTTGTTTCAAACGGATGCCATTGTCGTTGCAGAAGCTGCTTTGCGAGATTTTGCGTTGATGGCCAAGGTCAACTATCAGCACCCAGTTTTTTTGCCCTTTGCCGATCCTCGCTTTAACGACTTTAGCAAGATCCGTTTCTGGTCGCACCGCAGTGTTCAACTACCTGCCGATGATTCACTTTCGGCAGACGAGACCGGCGCGTCGACTTTTGAAGTGGTCGCTAGTTTCGACGACCAAGATCCCATGCTCGTCCAAAAATACCTTGGGGAGGGTAGCGTATGGATCCTCACCGCAGGCTGGCAACCCTCAGCCAGTGGCCTCGCCCTCTCGAGCAAATTCGTGCCAATACTGATGGGGATCATCGATCCTTCACTAAGGAACCAATCGACACAGCTTGCCTTTGATGTCGGCCAGTCGATTGAAGTAACCGATGGTCCAGTGCAAGTTTTTGATGCAGACAACAATCTGGTGGTGGACCCCATTTGTTTGGTGAACCCAAATGGGGTAAGCCTCAACGAACCCGGTGTTTATCGAATCGAAGCTGGGCAGGATTCGCAGCTGGTCGCCATGCAAGTTCCCATGCTGGAGAGTCGGCTGACTCCTTTGGATATCGATTCCTTTGAACAATATGGAATCGGACTCGGCCAAGTTGCCTCGGCAGACGCGCGGCGGGAGTTGGCGCGACAATTGAAGATTGATGAATTGGAGAGAAAGCAGCGACTTTGGCAATGGCTGATTGCTGCCGCTATCGCGGTGCTGGCTGTCGAATCGTTGGTCGCCGGCGTCTTTGCCCGACGAATCACGCAGCTAGGTACGGCCTGACAACAACAGACAAATTAACGTTGAATGAAAACTGATAGAGGATTCCTCCGCTTCAAAGGCTACTGAGGATGCCGTGAGCGGACAGGTGTTTTTTCCGATCCCAAGCAGACAATGGGCTCCCCAGTTAGGTTTGGAGTAAGAGAGATGGATGATCGACTTAAGCAACGCTTGTTGACGGTTGCGCGGCGGCTGCGGAGCGTCAAATTGGGATGGAGCATGGCTAGCATCTTTGCTCTGGCCGCAATCACCGCTTGGGCTATCGCAGCCGCAGCCCGCAACGGAACTCAATTTCCAGCCAACACGCCTTGGTTGTGGATTGGGGGAACGACCCTGGCCGCCGCCGTGGCTTGGCTATCCATACGCTTGCGCTCAAAGGACTTGACTCAAGTCGCCCGCCTGATCGAACAGAAATACCCGACGCTCAACCAATCGTTGGTGACGGCCAGCAGCTTAAGGCCCAGCGGCAATGGAACTTTTGGATTCCTGCAACGCTCGGTGATCGCAGAAGCCATCCGTCACGACGTGATCCATCCTTGGCGACTTGCCGTTTCCTATTACCGGGTATTGTTGGCCTGGCTCGCCAACTTTCCGGCAATTGGGTTGATGATCGCTGCAGGCATGGGCTTGTGGAAACTACCGGAAATAGAAAAGTTGACCTCGGCATTTTCTCCCTCAAGCAACCGCCCACTTTCCGATCTACCAATCATCACTCCTGGTGACACCGAGGTCGAACGCGGTGCCAGCTTGATCGTCACCGCCAGATTCGAAAAGAAGCTGCCCGACGAAGTTTGGTTGGCACACAGTCAGGGGACGCTGACCGATGTCTCGGCAACCGTCATTGAAATGCGGCGTTCGCTGGACGACCCTCTATTCGCCGCCTTTCTATATGACGTTCGCGAACCTCTGGAATACAGAGTTCAATACGACGAGAACCTGACCAAGACTTATAGAGTCGAGGTATTCGACTACCCCGCGCTGGTCCGCGCAGACGCCGTGCTCAGCTACCCAAGCTACACTCGCCAGGATGACAAGACAGTAGTCGACACACGCCGCGTCACCGTTCCCGTCGGGACAGAATTGACCTGGCAGCTGCATTTGAACAAGCCCGTCAGTTCGGCTTCGTTGGTTGCCGAAGGAGAAGAACCCATCGAGTTGACCGCTGCTCAAGCGGACCTTGAAGGCGATGTGTTGGTCGAAACCGAGCTGCTCCTTTCAGAGTCAAAAAGCTGGTCGCTTAAGTTGGTAGATCATGACGGGCGAGAAAATGTCGCGCAAGTTACTCTGCGTGCCAAAGTTTTACCAAACAAGGAATCGACGATCAAAATGACCGCAGGCGGAGATGCGCTCGTTTCACCGCTGGAAGAGTTTATGGTTGAGGCCAAGATCGCAGACGATTTTTCGCTCGATGGCGTTGGAATTGCCTACCAGTTCGGCGGAGGTGAAACGGTTGAAATTCGCCAGCCTTCTGCCGACGATAGCAAGCGCCAGGTTGATGTATCGCAGGTGATTGACTTCGAGTCGCTCCAGGCAGAAACCAACCAGCTCTTGTCATATTATGTCTGGGCCGAGGATCGCGACGAAGCAGGTGAAGTCCGCCGCACGATGAGCGACGTCTACTTCGTGGAAGTCCGCCCCTTTGAAGAAATCTACCGACAAGGCCAGCAGCCAACTGCGGATCAACAGCAGCAGCAACAACAGCAGGGTCAGCAAGAGGGCAATGAGCAAACTGAGGAACTGCTGGAGCTGCAAAAACAAATCGTCGTCGCCTCATGGAATATTCTGCGTGAGGGCAAGGGTGACAAGCTGCTGGGACGCTCGCGTCCAGATCTTGTCCTTTTGGCTGAATCCCAACAAACAGCCCTCGAATTGCTCGAAGAAAAAGCGGCAGAAGCCACCGTTCCCGGCGCTGAACAAATTGTGGCGCGAGCTGCTGAAAACATGCAAGCTGCAATTTCCCGTTTGACGGAAACCAGCGAGTCCCTGACGAAAGCCGATCTAAACAAGGCGCTCTCGGTGGAACAAGCCGCTTATCAGGAACTGCTGCGCCTGCAAAGTCGCGAACATGAGGTCGTGCGATCGCAGCGCGGCCAGGGCCAGCAGAGCCAGTCGCAACGCAATCGCGCAATGCAGCAGCAATTGGATCAATTGGAATTGGACAACCAAGAGAACCGCTACGAAAACGAAAGGCTGGCACAAACACAAGAAAGCCAAGAACAGAGCGAATTGCGGCAAGTTGTCAGCCGATTGCGAGAGCTGGCTACCCGTCAGGAAGATATCAACCAACAGCTGCGCGAGGTGGAGGCTGCACTACAAGCTGCCGAATCCGAGGAGGAAAAGGAGGAATTGCAGAGACAGCTGGAACGACTGCGCGAACAACAACAGCAAATGCTGCAGGACGCGGATGAGTTGAATGAACGCATGGAAAGTCAATCGAGTGAAGCCATGCAAGACGCGCAGCAGCAAATGGAAGAGGTGCGTGAGAATTTGCAACAATCCAACGAAGCTTTGCAGCAGGGCAACACTAGCCAAGCTTTGGCCTCCGGTGCCCGCGCCGAACAGGCACTGAATGAATTGCAGGATGAGGTTCGTCAACAGGCTGCCGGACAATTCAACGATACCATGCAAGAGATGAAACGCTCGGCCGCCGAACTTCAGCAGCGACAACAAGAGATCGTGGATCAAATGAGCGAAAGCACCACCGAACCAACTGCTGGACTTCGCGAACAAAACCCGGCAAACGATGTGGCGGAGAAATTGCAGCAGCAGCAAGAGCAGCTTAAGGAGCTGTTGCAACAGATGCAGGACACGGTTGAACAAGCCGAAGAGCCTGAGCCCTTGCTGGCCCAGCGATTGTACGACAGCTTTCGACGAACACAGCAGCTAAGAACCGAAGATCGCATCAATACGACTCAGCAGTTGGTAGAACGCAACCTTTCCTCTCAAGCTCGGGAGCTGGCCCGTGAATCTGCCGAAGACTTGGAGAATTTGCGAGAAGAGATCGACTTGGCTGCTGAAAGCGTTCTAGGAAGCGAGGTGGAATCCTTGAAATTGGCCCTGAGCCAGTTAAACGAATTGACCGATGCACTCGATCAAGAGATGCAGGCAGCAACGGGCCGCGAATCCCAGTCAAACGTTGAAGCCGGGCAAGCTGGACCACAGCAAAATCAATCGACAGACCAGCAACCAGGTCAGGAATCGCCGGAGCGACCTAGCGAACAGTCCGGTCAACAACCGGGACAACAACCAGGACAACAACCAGGACAGCAACCAGGACAACAACCGGGGCAACAACCAGGACAACAACCGGGACAACAACCGGGACAACAACCGGGACAAC
>JAGQPR010000014.1 GCA_020426625.1 Planctomycetales bacterium | reverse complement strand
TGGTAATGCGTTATTGAAACCAATTGCCGAGTGGAAGGTTTGATACTTGTTACTGTCCCGAATTGCAAGATGTGCCCCCGAGAATCGTGTACTTTGCTGCTACCGTGAGCGGAGAAGTGAACTAGAATAGCTACTTCTCGAAATTGTTATCCCACCTAAATCCACCCCCCTCGGCTGCCTCTAGGAGCCAAATATGACCAATCGACAACGCCTGGCGGCCGACAAATCGTCGCGCCGGGGCAATTCACTGCTGATCATTATCATCATTCTTGGACTGCTGGGCGGTGGCGCACTGGCCTGGTACCAATTTGGTAGTGGAGGTGGGAAGGCCAAGACTAGAGAACTAGTAACGGATGTGGCTTTTGTTGGCCCGTTTGATCACGTAGTACTTGAGCAGGGCGAGGTAGAGAGTAGCAAGAACATCGACGTCATCTGCGAAGTGAAGGCAGGTCGGTCGTCGGGGGCAAGCAGCGGAACGCCGATTCTGTGGGTGATCGATGAGGGTTCGATCGTTGAAGAAGGCGACAAATTGGTCGAGTTAGATTCATCTTCCCTGGAAAACGAGCTTGGTACTCAGAAAATCGCGGTTGCCAGTGCCGAGGCGACCGTAATCAGCTCCAAAGCGACGGTAAAAACCGCCGAGATTTCATTGATGGAGTACATCCAGGGCACGTACGAACAGGAACGCAAGGCGATTATTAGTGAAATTGCCGTCGCAGAGCAAGAACTGCGTAAGGCAGAGCTGAGCCTGAGCAGCGCCGAGCGTATGGGTGCCAAAGGAATGGTGAGAGCACTGCAAATCGAGGCGGAGCAATATGCGGTCGATAACGCCAGGAATGTTCTTGAAGCTGCTCAGTCCAAGTTGAAAGTACTCGAAGAACTGACGCTGGAAAAGAACAAAGTTCAATTTGAGAGCGACATCGAAGCCGCCAAGGCCAAACTAGCTTCGGACGAAAGCGTCTTGGCTGAAGAGCTGGAGGATTTGCGCGAGATCGAAGATCAGATCAAGAAATGCGTCATACTCTCGCCTGCATCGGGAGTCGTCGTGCATAACAACTCGTTCAGCAGTCGAGGCGGCTCGGCCGAATTTGTCGTCGAAGAAGGAGCGTCTGTCCGAGAACGCCAGACAATCATCAAACTGCCGGATCCATCCAAGATGCAGGTCAAGGCAAAAGTCAATGAATCTCGCGTGACGCTGATCGGAGTTGGCATGGCTGCCAAGGTCAAGGTTGGCGCAGCCGAAGGGGAGATGTTGGCCAGGGTTACGCGGGTCAACAAATACGCCGAACCTGGCAATTTCTTCAACTCAAGCGTCAAAGAGTATGCCACGATTATCGAGATCTTGGACCCACCGGAAACAATTCGAACAGGCATGACTGCAGAAGTTCGCATCTTTGTCGAACAGCTGGAAAACGCGCTGCAGATTCCGGTGCATGGATTGTACGAACATAAGGGACGTCACTTCTGCTTGGTTCGTGACGGTGAGAATTGGAAAACCGTCGAAGTCAAGATTGGAGCGACCAACGACAAGACGGTCACAATCCGGGAGGGAATCGCAGAAGGCGACGAGGTCGTCCTCAATCCTCGGCAGCACTTGGATATGATGGAATTCCCTGAAATCGACGAAGTTTCGGACCGTGAACAATTGGCAGCCATCGGTGCCAATGCACAGGCACCGCAAGCTCCGGCGGATCAAGGTAGTGAAGGACCGGCGGGTGAAGGCGGTGGCGGCGGTGGTGGTTTCGACCCAGCTGCAATTGCTGACCGCATATTCTCAAATGCCGACACCGATGGAGACGGAAAAATCTCCGCTGAGGAGCTGTCTGCGAATGGAAACTTAAGCACGCGTGCTGCGGACTGGGACGCCGACAAAAACGGTGAACTGACCAAGGAAGAAGTCATCAATGGCATGAAAAAGTCGGGGGGACGAGGCGGTCGCGGTGGCGGCGGAGGTCAAGGTGGATTTGGCGGTCGCGGAGGGCCCGGAGGCGGTGGCGGTAGGGCAGGCGGCGGCGAAGGCCGTGGCGGTTTCTGATTGCTCCCCAATCCACTTTTAGGCTGTTAACTATGCACGCTTGTTCGATACGAAATTTGACCAAAGAGTATGTGCTCAAGAGTGAAACGGTGCGCGCTTTACGCGGGGTATCGTTCGATGTCCCCGAAGGCGACTACGTCGCCATCATGGGACCTTCCGGTTCGGGTAAGAGCACATTGCTGAATTTGTTGGGCTGTCTCGATCAACCCAGCTCTGGAGAACTGCTGCTCGGTGACGATAATGTCGCAACCATGTCAGACGACCAACTGGCCGAAATTCGTTCGCGACGCATCGGTTTCGTGTTTCAGTCGTACAATCTCATCCAACAGTTGACGGTGGTTGAGAATATTCAGGTGCCACTTTATTACCAGGGGAAATTGGGGGCCAAAGAGAGAAAACGATGTACGGACTTGGCCGCTCGCGTGGGGTTAGGCAATCGTCTCACCCATCGACCCATGCAACTTTCAGGCGGTCAGCAGCAACGCGTGGCGATTGCTAGAAGTCTGGTCAACGACCCCTACTTTATCTTGGCTGACGAGGCTACTGGTAACCTTGATTCGAAAACCACGGCCGAAATCCTGGCACTATTTGACCAGCTGAACAATGAGGGGCGTACCATCATTATGGTCACGCACGAGGACGAGGTTGCTCAGCGGGCTAAACGAGTGGTTCGGCTACGCGACGGTTTACTACAGTCGGACGTCACAAATGACGCAGAGGAGCGACAGCGTGCGGCTGCTCGCGCTCTAGAGTTGATTCCGACGGAGGGTGCTGAAGCCCAAGAGAAAGTAGAGGCATAAGCATGCTCTGGATGCGAACGTTAACGCTGGGCGTCAAAAGTCTATGGCTGCACCCTCTGCGGTCCCTGTTGACGGTATTGGGAATCTTTATTGGCGTAGCGAGTGTAATTTGGCTGTTGGCCATCAGCGAAGGCATCAGTATCGAAGCTCGCCGACAGATCGAGAGCTTGGGCGCGGACACGATTATGGTCCGCTCGGTCAAACCACCAAGTGAAAAACTCAGTGCTAATTCCGGTGTCACTCCATACGGGCTAACTCGCGATGAGTACGACATGCTGGTCGAGACCGTCCCTACGCTCAAGAGTGCCATTCCCATTCGCGAGATTCGCCGGCAATTCATGTATGGCGACCGCTTGGTAGACGGGCGGCTGGTGGGCTGCACGCCAGAGTACGCGGAAGTCACCCGGCTGACGGTCAACAGCGGTCATTTCATCAGCGATGCCGAAAATTTCCTGCGTGAAAACGTTTGCGTGCTGGCTGCTCGCGTATCCGATCGACTCTTCCCGTATGAAGACCCAATCGGAAAACACGTTTACGTGCCCGAACACACCGACTATTACACGGTCGTAGGAGTCTTACAGCATCGCAACGCATCGGCGGCCATCGGTGGCTCCATGGACTCCCAGGACTTTTCCAACGATATCTACATTCCGATCAAAACGCTACAGCAAAGAATTGGCGACACAGTAACGCGAAGGACCGGCGGATCATTTGAAGGCGAGGTACTCGAATTAAACCAAATTACAATTCGAGTGGGCAGCACTGACGTAGTAAAGAGTACGGCAGCATTAGTAGAAAATGCATTGTCCAGTCATGACGACATGGAAGACGTTGCCGTCGTGGTTCCTCTCGAGCTACTCGAGCAAGCTGAGACTACGCGTTTGATGTTCATGGTGTTCATGGGACTCGTTGCCGCGATTTCACTGTTGGTCGGCGGTATAGGTATCATGAATATCATGCTGGCCACTGTCACCGAACGCACGCGTGAGATCGGCATTCGCCGAGCATTGGTCGCCAAGCAGAAGGATATCGTTAGCCAGTTCCTGGTTGAGGCAGCTGTGTTGAGCGTGGTGGGAGGCATTACAGGAATCCTAGCCGGAATCTTCTGCAGGCCAGCGATTGTATGGGCAAGAAACTTCGTTTCTGCGGCCTATCCAGACACGATGGCGGCTTTGCCTGATGTCGTTAGGAACGTAACCCCCACAATTGTTCCCGAGTCGATACCGATTGCCTTCGGCATTTCTTTGTTCGTGGGAATCATCTTTGGTTTGTTCCCGGCAATCCGCGCCGCGCAAATGAATCCCATTGAAGCACTACGCCACGAGTAGCAGTCCCGGTGCGGGTTCCTGCCTCCTAGAAACCTGAAGGCTGTAGGTCAATGCTCCGCCGACACTTGGCAAGTTGGGCAAGTGTCGTTGATGGAATTGATCAGCATGCGAAATCGTCCAAGCTGCCGTCGATCAAACCGCAGCTTCAACCGTGGCATGTCAGCCAATTCTGGTTCGTTGGCTTCTTCAGGCAACGCGGAAACCTGATCTATACGCCCCTCCACCAGGATGTCGGCGAAATCCACGTTTAATTGATTCAACTGAGTGGGGGTCAGCTTCTGCATGATCCTCAGCACCAGAGTATCTCCTACGTATCTCATGCTGTGGTAAACGCGGTAAAATCGGAGCGTCTCGTCGACAGCTTCCTGGACGTCGTCGGTGATCGTGTAAAGCGATCTATCGTCGGGGCTGATCATGCCATCTCGCAGCAAGGTCTGCTCGATAAACTGGCCGAAATGCTGCCAATAGTCGCCCCCAGGTTGGTCGAGTAAAACCACCGGCAACATCGTCTGCTTTCCGGTTTGCAGCAACGTGAGGACTTCGGCAGTTTCATCGAGTGTTCCAAATCCTCCTGGCAACGAAACGACGGCACTGCATTCCTTGACGAACATCAGTTTGCGAGTGAAGAAGTACTTCATTGTTACCAGTTTCGGGTCGCCTTCGATTACTGGGTTTGCGCTTTGTTCGAAGGGCAGCTGGATATTCAACCCCATCGATAATTCTCGACCAGCACCGACATGGCCAGCTTCCATGATTCCGCCACCGGCACCGGTAATCGTCATCCAGCCGTGCCCGGCCATAGCGCGACCAAAGGCTACCGCCTGTTGATAGGCAGCATGCTCAGGCTGAGTTCGCGCCGAGCCGAAGACGGTGACTTTTCTTCGCCTCCGATAGGGTTGAAAAACCTTGAAGGCGTAGCGAAGTTCTTGCAAGGTGCGATTCAGTATTTTCAAATCTCCGCGACTGGTCGCATCTCGTTCGAGCCGAACAATTGTGCGACGCATCATGTCCAGTAGATCAGGCTGCTGGCGACCGAGCGACTCGAATTCTGCGGGCTCATCAGCCGGCTGCGGGCGCTCTTTTACGTCCTCTCCCTGGGCTTCGGGGTGCTTGTAGAAATCTTCGGCGTCCGACATGGCAATGATCATCCTGATGGGAAACGGGGCAATGCGACACAATTCTTTGAACAACTCCACACGTCACGCGTGCCAGTCACCTCCGACTGAAGTCGCAACGATATTGGATGCAACATCCTCTAGGGAGGCACGGAGCCCAGCGACGGCAAGGAATCGGCTCCCGACCGGGAAAAGCGTCTGTTCGTGGCGATTTTCACGTGAGAGGCTGAGTTGCACACGCGTTAGGCTGGGTGTGAAATGTTGGCGGTTGTTGAGGAAGTGTCGGTTAATCCTAAATGGTTTTGTCCAATCTTACGTCATGTCGTGCTGCAGAAGAACCGCATGCGGTCGATGCCTGCTGCATTACTTGGAAAGCGTTGGCCAGGCAATTTCTGGCATTTCAAACAAAATCTGCGCTGTGGCGCTGGCGTAAAGGGGAGCGGCAAGCTGCGGGTTTACCCACCAACGCACAAGTTTCTGACACTCGTCCAACAGTGGCCAACGTCAAAGCGGCAAATCGTGCGGAAAAACTTCTGCGTGGATGCTTGGCAGTTCAATTCCTATCCCTCGAGCCCTGGCGAGCAATTTCGCTTTCGTCCTTGAATCCATCCAAACCGGCGATTCTGGGCTTTGACGGAGGCGAAATTGCGTGGAAAATCTGACACTTCTCGCTGATCGCCACCAATTCAACTTACTCTCCCTCGGGAGAGTCACGAGCGGGCACACGCGAAGCAGTCCGGCGAGCGGGGAGGGGAATCTCCCTCCCTGTCGTTGGAGCTCCGACCCTCCCTTCCGAAAGTGAGTCGAAAACGACGTAACTTTTGGTGGAATGGTGAGTTGCGATGAAACCATGATGGCGATTAGCGAGCAGTATCGGAGAATCTGACACTTCCTGGCGAACGCCGCCAAAACCTAAACTTCCCTCGGCGTCACTCACTCTCAATTGCAACGAAAACGATGTTCAAAGCAGTAAGCACTCAGATCCGATTTCCTGAACTCGAAGAACGCGTTCTAGAACTTTGGAAAAAGCAAGAGATTTATGCCAAGAGCCTTAAGCAGAGGACTGGCTGTGAGACGTTTGTGTTTTACGAGGGCCCGCCCACAGCAAATGGCCTGCCGCATCCGGGACACTGTTTGACGCGAGCTATCAAGGATTTGTACCCCAGGTACAAGACCATGCAAGGGTATTTCTGTGAGCGAAAGGCTGGCTGGGATACGCATGGTCTGCCGGTTGAAGTAGAGGTTTGCAAAGAGCTGGGAATCCACGGCAAGGACGAAATCGAACAATTTGGTGTCGAACCGTTTATCCAGAAGTGCCAGCAGAGCGTATGGAGGTACATGCAGCAGTGGGAACAGTTGACGGAAAGGCTAGGTTTCTGGATCGATTTGAATGAAGCTTACGTGACCTATCATCAGAGCTACATTGAAAGTGTCTGGTGGTCGCTGAAAAAGCTGTTTGACCAGGGGCTTCTCTACCGTGGCCATAAGATCGTTTGGTGGTGGGCCCAGGGGGGGACAGCGCTTTCCAGCGGCGAGGTAGGCCAGGGCTATCGCGAGGTGGCTGACCCGAGCGTTTACGTCAAATTCCCATTGGTTGGCAAGTCAGGAACCTCACTGGTCGTTTGGACCACAACTCCGTGGACTCTGCCAAGCAATACGTATGCGGCGGTCCATGCCGACATCGAATACGCTTTGTGCTACGATGCAGACAGCGATGAGCGGTTGATTATCGCTGCGGCTTTAGTCGATGCCCTTGCGGATAAGGTCAAGCGAAACTGGAAAGTTGAGCGAACGTTTCCAGGCCGAGAATTGGTTGGACAACGGTACCAGCCACCGATCGATGTTTATTATTCGCAGTTGGCGGATCAGACCGGCACACTGACAAACGGTGAGATCGAGCCGTTGTATTGGCGAGTGGTGGCGGCAGACTTCGTGACACTGGATAGCGGAACTGGTCTGGTTCACATTGCACCGGCCTTTGGCGAAGTGGACTATGAATTGCTTGTCCGCGAACAAGCTCGCTTTCAAGCCGATGGAAACACCCCCGAGCTGCTATGTGCGGTGGGACCCGATGGCAAATTCACCTCGGTCTATCCGGAGCATGAAGGCGTATGGGTGAAAGATGCCGACAAGGCGATCGCTCGTGGGTTGAAGGAATCTGGCAGGCTGTTGTTGCTAGATCAATATTTGCACGACTATCCATTCTGTTGGCGTGCAGAGCAAGATCCGCTTATTCAATATCCGCGTGAAAGTTGGTTTATCCGTACTACCGAATTTCGCGATGCCATGCTTGCCAACAACTCGCGAATCGGATGGTCGCCGGAAAACATTCGCGATGGTCGCTTCGGCAACTTTCTGGCTAGCAATGTTGATTGGGCGCTTTCCCGCGAACGCTATTGGGGTACGCCGCTACCGATTTGGCAGTGTGAAGCAACAGGCCAGCGCGAAGCCATCGACAGTTATGCGGAATTGCTCGCCAAACCCGGCGTGGATGGAACGCAGGTATGGGCGGAAGCCAAGGCGGCCAACCCAGACCTAGTCGACGATTTGCGAGTCCATAAGCCCTACATCGATTCCATAACGTACGACTCGCCCTTTTCCCCGGGTGCAACCATGCGTCGCGTGCCCGAGGTCATCGATTGCTGGTACGATTCCGGAGCGATGCCATTCGCGCAGTGGGGCTACCCGCATCAGGGAAAGAAACAATTCGAGTCGGCATTTCCAGCCGATTTCATCAGCGAAGCCATCGATCAAACTCGCGGTTGGTTCTATAGCCAATTGGCGATCAGCACGATGCTTTTTTCCCGGTCGCCAGAGATGTCGCAGCAAGCCGCCGGGCCACAAGAAGCAGTCGGAACACACGCCTATCCGCACCCGTACCGCAACTGCACGGTGCTGGGATTGATGTTGGCCGAATGGTACGAATCCAAGGACGGAAAGCAGCGGTTTCTCACCGAGGAAGAAGCGAGAACTCACTTGGGAACCGATTACGTTTCCAAGACGGGTAAGATGTCCAAGAGCTTACGAAACTACCGCAGCCCTCAAGAGATCTTTGACGTTCACGGGGCCGATGCTCTGCGATGGTATTTCTTTGCGAATCAACCGCCGTGGAGCTCGATCATTTACTCCGAACGCGCCATTCGTGAAAGCATTCCCGAATTCTTGTTGCGATTATGGAACGTGCTGAGCTTCTTCACGATCTACGCTGAGATTGATCAGTTCGCTGGCCCCGGTGAAATCGTACAGCCACTCGACCAATTGACTTGCGATGAATTGCCCCAAGCGGCAAGCTATCGTCCTATAGAAGATCGCGCTGAATTGGATCGATGGATCTTGAGCGAGCTGGCCGTTGCGGTCGCCGAGACGACTGAACGTATGGACCGCTATGACAGTTTTGGGGCCTGCCAGCAGATATCGAGCTTGGTAGACGCGTTGAGCAACTGGTACGTACGACGGTGTCGCAATCGCTATTGGGGAAGCGAAAATGCTGCCGAAAGCACGGACAAAGCGGATGCCTATTGGACGTTGTTCGAAGTGTTGATTGAGATTTCGAAATTGGCCGCACCTTTCGTTCCATTCGTCGCCGAAGCCCTCTGGCAGAACTTGACGAAACCAGTGGCCGGGCGGGTACGAGAGAGCGTGCATTTGTGCGACTATCCGCGAAAGAAGCCTAATCGAATTGATGCACTCCTCAGCCAGCGAATGCAAATCTTGAGGGAGATTGCCTCGTTAGGACGAAGCGCGCGCATGGATGCCAAGCTGAAAGTTCGTCAGCCGCTATCGCGGGTGGCGGTCAATCTGGCCAGCGACGAGCATCTTACTTGGCTTGAACAGCACGACAACATCGTTCGCGACGAGCTGAACGTGAAGGATATCGCCTATAGTTCGGGGAACAGCCCGTATGTTCAGTATCAAGTGCTACCGAATTTCAAGAAGCTGGGCCCCAAGGTTGGCAAACGAATTCCTGCCCTGAAGAAAGCGCTCGCTTCAGCTGATGGCGCAAGCCTTTTGCAGCAATTGCAGGAAAGTGGCCACATTCGTTTGGCTCTGGACGGTGAGACACTTGAATTGGAAAACGAGGATATCGAAGTCCGCATGCAGGCCAATAGCGGTTGGACGGCAGCTCAAGGAAAGCATTGCGTGGTGGTGCTGTCGACAGACCTTACGCCGGAGCTGATTCGCGAAGGCTATGCCCGAGACTTAGTGCGTCACATTCAAGACGCGCGAAAAAAGCGTGATTGCCAGTTCACTGATCGTATCTTTGTATATCTGGATGGGCTCGATTCCGACATGGCTGTAGCGATTGACGAAAACATGAGTTACATTGTCACTGAAACATTGGCGGAAAGCGTGGAGATCGGGCCGGTCCCTGAATCGGTGCCAACAGAATCAGTTGAAATAGCGAACCAAATAGTGCATCTGGGAATCCAGGTGCGCAAGCATTCCAGCGAGAGCTAGTGCCACCGGCAGAGCCTGTGGCTTAAGGAAGGCCCTGAAAGGGTCCATAAACTTACCCCCTCTCGCTCGCGGGAGGATCGGACGTAATGCGGCCGGGGAGGGCCATTTTGCAGGTCATGCTGTGTCCCTCTCCGAGTCAATTTCCAAGTCCATCGCACAAACATGGCGAAAACTGGAAGTGATTCCGTGATCGGCCAACATTCACTGAGGTGAGCAAAAAAATGAGAAATCTGCCCATCGCAGTTTTGTTGTCCGGCAACGGAACAACGTTTGAGAATCTGCAACATTGGAAACTGACTCAAGGATTACCAATTGATTTTCAATTGGTGATCAGCAGTCGAGAGTCCGCTCGCGGATTGCAGTTGGCCAGGGAGAATGCGATTGTCAATCAAGTAGTGCGACGTCGCGACTTTGTCACCTCCGCCGCCCACTCGGAGGCCATATTTTCACTTTGCCGAGAGCACCGTGCCCAGTTAGTGGTGATGGCTGGCTACATAGAACACTTGCTGATCCCCAGTGACTTTGTGCATCGAGTGGTGAATATCCATCCGTCTCTCATTCCAGCCTTTTGTGGCCAAGGATTCTATGGACTGAAAGTTCATCAAGCAGCCATCGATTACGGCGTCCGCTTGACTGGCTGTACTGTGCATTTTGTCGACAACGAATATGACCACGGTCCAATCATTGCCCAACGAATGTGTCCCGTGCTGGAGGCTGATACGGCCGAAAGTCTGCAGCAGCGAGTGTTTGATGTCGAACGACAACTGTACCCCGAAGCGATTGCAGCGATTGCCGCTGGCAATGTGCAAGTGGCAGGACGCAAGGTTAAAGTCAATGCGATCTTCTAAATTGCTCCTGGTTTCACCGAAGAAGCGTTAGAGAGAAAGATTATTTACCGCTTCGCTCACCCCAATCTTGTTCTCGAGGCGCACTCTCGCCGGTAAGCACCAACGCACAAATTTTCTGAAACTCAAATTACCGTGGCTAATGCCAAAGCGGCTAATTATGCGGAAAAACTGCTGCGCGATGCTTATTTGTGGCGGAGGACTCCTCCGCTAAGCTCCTCACCATGCCAGGCATCTACAAAGGTTCCTAACGATGAATACGCGTTGTGTTTTATTCGTTATTCTTCTAGCCAGCGTTCAATCTACTGGTCATGCTCAACGGCGTGCGCGAGCCAATCCTCGCGACGCGCGCAACACCTTTTCGGAAGGTAGCGAATCCCAGCTGACCACGGAGGATTTCACGGGTTTCGGCATCTACGAGAACTCGGCTCCATTGCCAGCGACAACTAGCCCATCGAACACGCAGTTACCGTTGAACTTGAAAGCTGGACAGCGCATTGCACTCATAGGGAATACGCTTTTCGACAGAGCTCAGCACGACGGACATTTTGAAGCATACGTTCAGGCCAGTTACCCGGACCTGCAGATTTCAGTCCGCAATCTGGCTTGGTCTGCTGACGGGATTGACTTGCAACCAAGACCAGCCAATTTTGCTTCAACATTCCAGCATTTGACTCATGAGAAAGCGGATATCGTCTTTGCCGCATTCGGATTTAACGAGTCGTTTGCAGGCAGTGGAGGGATCGACCAGTTTCGTGCCAGTCTCACCAGCTATCTGCAGCGGCTTAAATCCAGTGCATTCAATGGCGCCAGTGCGCCGCAAGTGGTGCTGGTATCTCCGACAGCGAATGAAAACGTACAGGGGGTGCCAGCGGCAGATTTGAACAATGCCCGCCTTGAAATCTATGTCGCTGCCATGCGGGAGGTGTCTCGCGAGCAACAGGTTGGATTCATTGACTTGTTCTCGCCAACCCTCGCGGCCATGCAATCGCCTGACGACGACCTGACCATCAACGGCGTTCACCTGAATGCGAAGGGACAGCAGGTCCTGGCTGATATTCTTTTTCAAGGCGCCTTTCAAAAGGAACCAGCCAAAGTAAGTGACCAGTTGTTGTCAGCTGTGGTCGACAAAAACCGCCATTTCTTTAGGCGCTTTCGCCCACTGAATACATTTTACTACACCGGAGGTCGAAACAAGTCCTACGGCTATTTAGACTTCTTACCTGCGATGAAAAATTTTGACATCCTCGTAGAGAACCGTCAGCGGGCTATCTGGAAACTTGCCCAAGGCGAAGACGCGGTATTCGTCGACGATTCCAATGTGCCTCCACTACCAAACACACTGGAGAGCAGGGGCGCGAACGAGTGGCTGTCTGCAGACGAGGAATTGAAGGCCTTTCAGATTGACCCTCGCTTTGAAGTGAATCTTTTCGCTGGTGAAGAACAGTTTCCCGACATCGCCGCTCCGATTCAAATGCGTTGGGACAACCGAGGGCGCCTGTGGGTCAGTTGCTCGACAACTTATCCCCACGTTTACCCTGGCAATGAACCCAACGATAAATTGGTGATTCTTGAAGACACCGACGGAGATGGCCGCGCGGACAAGTCGACCGTTTTTGCCGATGACCTGAGCATTCCCCTGTCATTCGAATTCGGCAACGGTGGAGTGTACGTTTCCGAAATGCCGCACTTGACGTTCTTAAAAGACACGGACGGGGACGATCGCGCCGACCAAAGGACGCAACTGTTGACAGGATTTGGAACTGAGGATTCTCATCATGCGCTGCACGACATTGCCTGGACTCCAGACGGAGACCTTATTTTTCGAGAATCTATTTTTCACCATAGTCAGGTAGAAACCGCGTATGGGCCCGTCCGACAGCAGAATAGCGGTTGGTTCCGTTTCTCGCCCTTTAGTCAGCGTTTAATTAGTTTCGGTACTTACCCAAGCACCAATCCCTGGGGCGTGACCTTCGACGACTGGGGACAGCACGTTGCCAGCCATCCAATTTATGCGGCTGCTTTTCATTCGCTTGACCCCGAATACCCCACACAACATCCTCGCCCGGGAGGTTTGCAAGCTTATTCTGGTACATGCGGACAGGAATTCGTTGACTTTGAAACGTTCCCGCAAGAGCTGCAAGGGGGATTCATTAAAGTTCGTTACAAGCCCACCAATCGCGTTGAAATCCACCGATGGCAGGAGGACGAATTCGGATTTCAGGAATCTTATGTCAGCGATTTGCTGTTTTCGACGAACCTGAGCTTCATTCCGGTCGACGTGAGATTCGGGCCTCGAGGCGCCTTGTACGTATGCGACTGGTATAACCCTGTCAAAGGTCATGCCCAATACTCGTTGCGCGACGAGCGGCGAGACAGGCATTCGGGGCGGATTTGGCGTATCAAGGCCAAGGACCAACCCGTCCTTGCTACGTCGCCTCAGTTTGCGCAAGCTTCGGTAGCTGAGTTGTTGGATTTGTTGCAGCGTCGCGAATATCGTTACCGTTATTGGGCCAAGCGCGAACTGCGGGAACGCAATCGAGCCGAAGTACTCGACTCACTAGGCAAATGGACCGAAAATCTAGATGCGATGGACCCGCGGTACCGCCACCACCAATTGGAAGCTCTCTGGCTGTATCGCTGGCTTGGTGAAGCGGATTTGCGTTACACGGCCACTCAGTTGTACGCTGCCGCCCTGGCGAATCACGGCTCGGGTGAAACCAGTCATTCGCCGCGCGCGATTGCTGTGCTACGAGAGTTGCTTACCTGCGAAATCCCTCTAGCCCGAGCTGCAGCAACTCAACAATTGCGTTACTGGCATCCTCAATTGAATGACGCCGTCGATTTGTTGCGTCGTGCCGCCAATGATGAAAACGCCATTGTCAGGATGGAAGCAGCGATCGCAGCAACGTACGTCGGTTCCCGCGAGTCTCTAGAGGCAATTCTGGACGTTACCAAGTATCCTCTGGGAGGTCATTTGGAATATGCCCTCGCATGTGCCCTTGGTTCGCACTCTCTAAAGCCCTATTGGGAGAGTGATTCCAGCTATGGCGTTGCCACTCTGCTGCAGCAGATGCAGCGGAACGCACAGATCCAGGAGCCGACTCCTAGCGCAAGCCAAGCCCAGTTTGACAGTCAGGCTAACCTGAAGAGCGTAGAGATTTCCTGCGTTCCTGAACGCATGCTTTTCACTCTCACGCAGTTTGTAGTTCAGCCCGAGCAGCCTGTCAAAGTCGTGTTCAGCAATCCAGACGCCACGGATCACAATTGGGTGCTTGTCCAGCCAGGTACTCTGGCCGATGTCGGTATGGCAGCCAATGAAATGGCCAAAGACCCCCGCAACGCAAATTCTGACTTCATTCCACTGGACCAGGGCGACAAGATTCTGCACTGGTCGCCGATGATCGGTCCCAATCGCGGCACACGCATCAACGTTCTTCGTTTTACCGCACCAAGTCAGCCCGGTATCTACCCCTATGTCTGTACATTTCCGGGCCATTGGGTAATCATGAATGGAGTCATGATTGTGGCTGAAACGCCCGAACAAGCGGAGCAATTGCTGGCGGCCAGTGAACCCACCTTCGTCCGCCGGTGGTCGATGTTGGATTTCAATGATTTCGCGCAGCTGCCGCGCGAGCACGACGAAGCATCGGTAATGCGTGGCATGCAAGCGTTTGTGAAGGCCAAGTGCAATCAGTGCCATGTGGTCGCGGGCCACGGCGTCAATTTAGGACCTGATCTGGTCGAGTCTGCCAAGCGATGGAAGGGCCAGGAACTGCTTCAGCAAATCCTGCAACCGTCGCACACAATCCACAAGGATTTTGTTACGCACAAATTCCTGACAACAGATGGCCGTGTGATCGCGGGAGTCATCGTCGAACAAGGTGAAGCTGCCGTGCAAGTAGCTACCAATCTGCTGACACCGAATACGCTGACACGGATTCAGCGCACTGATATCGTAGAGCAAGTTGAAACAAAAGTGTCCGCCATGCCAGAAGGTTTGGTTGACACACTGACGCGCGAGGAAATCATCGACTTGGTCACATTCCTCGAGACGGGCGAGGACGAGATGCCCGGACATCTCAACCACGGCCATCAGCATGGCAACTAAGTACAACGATCAAGTTCTCTGCTACTTGATCAATATAATCAAACGCCAAAGCGGCTAGTTTTCCGGTAGGACTTCTACGTCGATGCTCAGCTCACTTTTTTCGTGAGCCCAAGTAAGAAGCACCAGGATCCACCAGCTTATGGCCTCGAATCGCTTCGCGCCCAACCAACATGCGAAATCCCATCGAGTCCCGATTCGCCAATGTCAGATCGATGGGCCAAGATTCGCCCATGAATTCCAAATGCGTTTGAATGACGGGGCGGTCGGACGTTTCCCCGCTTGAACTGCGTATTTGCCTGAATTCCAGTAGCTTTGCTTCCGCGTGCACGATCCGCTTGTCACTCCGCTGCGTGGGCAGAATCACAAAGCGAACGAAGTCCAGTCCATCCCGCTTGAAGACTTCAACGTCGAACGCGTGCAGGCTAGAAGATCGCGCCCCTGTATCGATCTTGGCCTTGATTCGTTTGACGCCGAGCATTGGCAATGCTACGTACTCCCGCCACCCGACCACGGAAAGCTCGCGTGATTCAACGTCATTATTCACAAGGCAATTCCAATTCCATGTGCCGGAATCTCTCGGTCAGTCGGTTGAGAGAGGCACACTACCATCCAGGTAACGCCACTGCTTAATGAAGGCAAGTAGATCTGCCATAGATTGTGGTTCAATTTGGGCTTCGAGTCCATCGGGCATCAAAGACATTCCGCTTGCCAGAATCTCATCGATTTCCTCCCGAGCGATCGTAATGCGCGGTTGCTGTTGGCTGCGCAACGTAATGCTCTCGGATGTCTCTTCAATGATCATGCCCTCGACCAAGGTGCCATCGACCTTAAGCACACCATATCGAAAATAGTTGTTATCGATCTTTTGATTAGGTATCAGGATCGAAGTCAGCAATTGCAGAGGACTGGCCGTTCGAGAGTCAGAAATGTCTGGACCAACGTCTTGGCCAACGCCAGCAATGCGATGGCAGGCCGAGCACTGTTTTTCAAACACGGCTCGCCCGTTCTGTGGCTGCCCTTTCAACTCGAGGCAAGACAAGTATTGCTCAAGTACTTGCTGGCGATCTCGATTCACGATCGCGTCGACTTCAGCTCGCAACTGCTCTTTGACGGCACCTTCTGCAGCCGCAATCACTTTGTTCATCCCGTCCAAGCCGATCTGGCGGGCGCTTAATCGTTGTTTGGCTATTTCCAGCGAGAGCAGTTGAATTCGCTGAGGTCGCGCGGCAATCAATTCCAGGAAACCTCTTTGAGTTCGCGGAGCACTATTGGCCAGTTGTTCCACCAAAAACTGATCACAGTTTGGGTCACTGGTACTGGCCCAGGCTTTGACGAAAGGCAGCCAGACATCGGCTCCTACCATTTGCCGCGATAACTGACTCAGCAAATCGACGTCGCTGGGGGCACCAGAGCGCGCCAGGAGCAGAGCTGCTCGTTGCCGCACAGGAGTGGTTTGGGTCTCAGTCAAAACCAGTTCACGCACGATGGGCCAGAGCCGCTGCTCGTGATTGCCGAATTCGCCAGCTCGCCCCTGATTCAGTAGAGTCAGCAGGGCAACCAGAGCGGCCGGGCGAGCCAGGGAGGACTCAGTCGCAGTTAGTTGCTCCAGACGGCCTATGGCGGCGCCGAGCGTAATTGCACGGTGCTGGTCGAGTTGAAACAATCGACGCGTTGTACCCTCGACGACTTGCATATCACTGGAAGAGTTTGCCTGCCAGGCATCGAAGAGTTCCAATTCCGTTAACCAAATATCCTGAAGCATCTGAGGGGAATGTCGCATAGCACTGCCCAAAGCTACCAACCATCGCGCTCGGTATGCTGTAGTGCGAAAGTTTGCCAGCACCTTGGCCACTTGGTGAGAACTCAATGTGGGTTGGTGATTCGAATCGCTCAATAGACCTAAAGCTAGTAAGCTCTCGAACTGAACCGGAGGTTTGCTTGCGTCAACGAGCATGCTTAGTGCAGTGGCAGCTGCACTCCGGTCGTCTGGTGTAGACGAAAAATCGATCCAACGCAGAGCTCGAATCGCCGCAACCGTGATAGCCTCGCTCCCCTCAACGGTGAGATATCTTGGCAACCATTGGCTCGCAGTAGCATCCAACACGCAGGCTAGCTGCAGGCAGCATACCCGGGCATTGGCCGACACATCGCTGGCATCCGCATGCCGCAGCAAGCTGGCAATCAATTCGCGATTGGTCGATCGAGCGGAACCGCCATATCGCTGCAGCAGCAGGCGGCGCGCCGTCTCGCGCAACCAAGGGTTGTTAGAAACGATTTGCTCAACCAACTGCAAATCCGACAACGTTGACAGAGGCTGGTCGTGGAGTCTTGTAATGGATTCAGCGAGCGGCGCCTGCAGGCTTGAGCCAATCCAGTAGATTCGTCCTGCAGCATCGCCGTAGCGCTGGTCAGGCCGATCTTTCAACTCCTCAGGAACCCATCGCGGATGCTCAATCACCGCGCGGTGCATGTCTACCAACACCAGGCCTCCATCAGGTGCGAGTCCTATGTTGACCGGACGAAACCATGGATCGCGGCTGACTAGCCAGGAATAAGCCTCGTTCTGTGCAGGTGCAACATACTGCTCTGAACCAATGTCCGGCTGTAAATGGTTCTGCGTCACCAAGCTGCCGGTTGGCTCGCATACGTAGACCTCGCTAGCTCCGACGCTAGTGGATGAAAGCGGAGTTGAATCGGGTAACCAAGCAAATACACCGCACGCCGCAGTATATTGTCCAGCGTGGAGATTGGAGGTTGTCCACGCGCTGACTGCGGGAAAAACTTGCGACTGTTCGCCCGCAGGTACGACATCAACAGTTGGCGCAGTGAGGCTTGCCAGCGGGTTACCGTTGAGGTCCTCTTGCTCGAAAATCGCCTTCATCGCGGGATTGCGATTGCTGCAGAAGTATCGTCGCCCGAATCGATCCACGGAAAGGCCGAACTGGGCGGGGCCGGAAATCAGTTCCACGCGGCCGGTAGAACTGTCAAAACGCAAGTCGCGGCTGCCCAAATTCCACTCGCTATCGCTCTCGTTTCTTGAATGCGTCTCATTTGTACTCGTCGCTCTCTCGGAGGCCGCATAATGACTACCCAATCGGATCGTCCCACCGCGTAGTCCATTGGCAACATACCACTTGCCATCCAGGCCAAGCCGCGGATGATTGGCACGTAGTTGCTCATTATCTCGGGTGAATCCTACCAACCATTCTTCGGTCACGTCGGCCACGAAGTCACTATTCGAATCCCGCAAGAAAATCAGTCGCCCCGCAACAGTTACGACAGCGCCGTCGCGCCACAAGGCAATTCCGGTGGGCATGTCCAAGTTGTCGGCAAATACTTGCGATTGGTCATAGTGACCATCACCGTCCATGTCACGCAGGACTCGTATTCGCCCCTGCAGTACCTCCGATTGAGAAAAGGGGTAGTCACGCATTTCGACGACCCATAGATTGCCAGAGTCGTCAAAAGCCATGTCAACTGGGTCCACAACTGCGGGCTCACTAGCGACCAATTCGACCCGGTAACCATCATGAACGACTATTTTTTCAGTTGACTGGCCAGCCGTTAGCGGTTCAGTCCGGATTTCTTGTGCTGCGAGAAATCTGATTCTTTGCGTGCTACCCAGCAACACAACGTCCAGTAAAGCAGCGGCCCCCAAGAGCAATCGCCAACAAGGCATGGTGCGAAAGGTAAACTGGCGATCGAGCATCTGGTCCAACTTTCAATTCGGAAAACGCAGTCAAACGTTACCTTGGTTTGGGGATTCGAGTAGCGGCGATTCAATAGTCTGCGAAGCTGCAGGAAAGCGCCTCGCTGGCCACTGCAGGATCATTGTAGTCCCCATGCCGACTTCGCTCTGTACCGTGATGTCTCCACCATGCTCACGTAGGATTTTTTGGCTCACCGGTAGTCCGAGCCCAGTCCCACGCGCTCCCTTGGAGGACTCAAAAGGTGTAAAAATCGTTTGCAGATCTTCAGCTTGGATCCCTTCACCATTGTCTTCAACATGAATGGAAACGCTGCTCTTTTCTGAATCCGATTGAATAGCAATTCGAACCTGGCCCTGTTTTTCGGATTCGGGTGTCGCGGCTGCGGCATCAATTGCGTTGGTCACTACGTTGAGCACTGCGTGGTGCATGGATTCGCCGTCAAATTCGATATCCCCCAGATTAGAGACTGGCTGCATCTTTAGCACTACGTTTGCCTCCTTGGCTCGCTCGGACATCAAATCGACTATCTCCTTCACAAGTGCAGATATATCTCCAACTTGGAAAGTAGGCTCACGTTCCTTGCTAAAGGACAGCATGTCCAGCACTAGGTTGGCAATGCGGTCTTGGTTACGTTGGACGATTTTCCAGCCGCGCTCGATCACATCCAGTTTCTCTTTCTTGATACCGTCCTCGACTAAATAGCTCCCTCCTCGTACACCTTGAAGAATATTCTTTACGTGATGGGAGAGGTTGGCGATCGTCTTTCCCATGGCGGCCAGTCGCTCAGACTGCATCATTGCTTGATAGAATTGGGTATCTTCAATTGCCAGGGCAGCTTGTCCGGCAATGGTCAACATGAGTCGCAGATGCTTTTCCTCCAAACTTTTCTTACCTTTTCTATCTGCAAAGGCACCAGCAGAAATCTGCGTGTCGACGTAGATGGCACCAACCAATCCATAGCGTCCGAGCATGGGAACGCAGATGGCTTCATGTACCCCTAGGTTGGCGATGCTTTCGACTCCCTGCCAACGCGAATCGTCCTGAGCATTGCTCGTCATGACACCACGCCTGAAGGCGATGACATGGTCCAAGATGGTCCGGCTGATTCTGATCGGCTGATGATTGCGGTTCTTGGATCCGACGCGGCGCGTTTTGCTATCGCGGCTGATCGTTGGCGTTAATTGACCGGTAATGGCATCGACCAACATGATGCAGCCTCGGTCGCATGCGATCCACTGAAATATCAGCATGAGGACTTGTTCGAGCAAATCGTTCAAGTCCAGCGTGCGTCGCACCGCCTGGCTTACTTTGTAGACGATCCCACCTTCGTCGTCACGCCAGTTTTCCGACAACCAACTTTCTGCCTCATCTTGCGGCGGGTCCTGGTGGTTAGCGGAAACGTTCATCGACGTTTTTCCAGGCGCGTGGCCCAGTGACAACTCCGCATGTGAGACACAGTGGCTTTCCAAGCTCTGAGTGATTTGCGCCAGTGGCTGTGCTTCTTCACCTACGATTATTTCAACGTCGTGACTGGACGCGGGGTTTCCGACGCTATGGAGCAGGGGATTGGAGTCGTTCGGTTCTGGGCCGGAAGTGTAGATCAGCAGCGTCCGCCCCACCTGAACTCGATCACCACTGTGCAGTTTTTCGCGTGTGATACGGCGACTGTTGATGTAGGTTCCATTGCTGCTATTATTGTCGGCGATCTCATGCTCACCATCGCTTGTCCGATATATCACGGCGTGTTGACGAGAAACTTCGGTATCGTTGAGCTGAATCGGGCTTCCCTGTCCTCGGCCGATTTGTGTTACTTCGCCGCGAATCGAAAAATGCTGTCCATTGTCTGCGCCGCGAATGACGTAGAACGAGGCCATTGATCCACTCTCCTGGAGGTTCGCATTGCCGGTCGGAACATTGAGCAACAGCTGAGCGACTCTACTTGATCGCGGCAATCGCGGAAAAAGACTCTTTGAGAGATCCGTAAAGCGATTGATAGATTGGAAACATTGAATTGTAGGTTCGTACAGCCGATTTCTTGGGCGGAGTCTTCTTGACAACTTCGATAGTTGCCTTGCAGGCCTCCTCGATATTCTTGAACTGCCCCGAGCCGACGGCTGCCAGCAGAGCCACGCCGTAGGCTGGCCCCTGTTCGGCATTAATCGTGCAGGCGGCTTGGTCCATCACATCGGCAAAAATCTGCTTCCATATTTGACTCTTGGCTCCGCCGCCACTGAGTCGCATTTCGCGCACAGGCACACCCAACGACTTGATGATTTCTAGACTTTCTCGCAAACTCATTGCAACACCTTCCATGACGGCGCGCGCCAAGTGTCCGCGTGTATGTTTGCTGGTCAGTCCGACAAAGCAGCCTCTGGCATATGGGTCCGCATGCGGCGTTCGTTCGCCAGCCAGATAGGGAGTGAACAAGAGACCTTCACTGCCTGCTGGAACCGCCGCTGCTTCAATGTTAATCGTCTGATATGGGTCCGCGCCTCGGCGAGTGGCTAGTTCAGTGCAAACATTGTCCACGAACCATTGCAGCGAGCCAGCCGCAGAAAGAGTCACACCCATCATGTGCCACTTCCCGCGAACAGCGTGGCAAAACGTGTGTAAACGGCCCAGTTGGTCGTACTGAGGTTCGTCACTGTGCATGAACATCACACCTGATGTCCCAAGAGATGCGGTCAACACTCCCTTGCGAACAATTCCATTACCCACGGCGCCGGCCGCACAATCCCCCGCCCCCCCAACCACGAGGCATTCGGGCGTCAAGCCGAGTTTCTCAGCAATCTCTGGACGAAGCGAACCCGTAACATCTTCCGATTCGTATACAGTAGCAAACATGGACCGATCCAGTTGTAACCGCGAGAGCAGTTCTTCGGACCAACACCGATTCCGCACATCCAACAGCAGCATACCGCTGGCATCACTAACGTCGGTTGCCAGTTCGCCGGTCAACCGTCGCCGAATTTCGTCCTTGGGAAGCAGAACGTGTTTGAGCTTTGCGAATCGCTTGGGCTCTTTGTTTCGTAGCCAAAGGATTTTTGGAGCAGTGAAGCCCGTCAACGCAGGATTGGCCACCATGCGAATTAGGTTTTCCCGTCCGCCAGCTAGCCTGGTGATTTCCTCGCACTCGTCAAACGTACGTTGGTCATTCCATAGCAATGCAGGACGAATCACTTTACCCGCTTTGTCAAGAAACACAGAGCCGTGCATTTGCCCAGACAAACCGATTGCCTTGACATCAGACGGCTTGGCCCGAGCTTGCTTGACAACGGCCCGGATTGTCTTGACGGTCGCAGTCCACCAGTCCTCGGGATCTTGTTCCGTCCATAGTGGTTTGGGCATGGAAACACCGTAGGACGATGACGACTCCGCTAAGATGTTTCCATCCGGATCAATCAGCAAGCTCTTCGTTCCCGAGGTTCCAATGTCGACGCCAATGGTATATGCCACGGTAAACTCCCGTCAGTCCAGATTCCAACTAATCCACTCGCCCTTGAACAACGCCGCGATTCCGCTACGATCCAGCGATCGCCTGAATGAATAGTCGACGATCGTTGTGGGCGATCGTATTCGAGTCATTCAGCGGTAGCGATGTTGGTGCAGTAGGACACTATACTGCGTATTTGATCAGTTTCCTACGGGATGCAGAGGTTCCCTTTCCCATGCGATACGTCTTGCATATCACCATTGCACTTGCCACGGCCATTTTCGCTTCTGGTTGCAATCAACCTAAAAAACCCGCCGAGAACAGCCCGGAAGATTCCGCGGCACGGCCTGCAGCTACCAACGTGCCCCTTCGAGTGTGGATCACCGCTGACGTCGACAACACAGAACTCATCACGCGTCGCTGGATGGCCGAGTCGGATCAACCGGTCAGTTTCGAAGTTGTTGAGCCGACAGAGTTGTTGTCAAAGACGGAATGTGACTGCGACATTCTGGTCTATCCAGCCAGGCTGATCGGAGAACTCAAAGAGCGAAAATGGATCGTTGAGTTGCCTAAGGGGGGCGCTAAAGCGGCCGACGAGGGCAGCGTTTCTTCACGTCCGAAGGCGTGGCAGTCGCAAGGAAACTACGGCAAGAATGATTACGCAGTTTCATTAGGCTGCTCAATTCCAGCCTGGATATTCAGTGACGCGGTAGTCGAACAGCTGAAGGATCGCCCGGTTCCAACCTTGGAAGACTTGTTGGGGATGCTCGAACCGCAAGTTGACTTCACTGTCACTGATGAAACCGTAGACATGGAAGCTGTTGTGGATCGCTTCTTGGCGATCGCCGCCGCCACGACGACCAGCCGAAATGCAAAGTACGGCCTCTTGTTTGACCTGAGAACGATGAGATCACAGTTGGTTGAAGCCGATTTCCAGTCGGCGGCCAGGACGCTCAAGCGGATTGCAGCACAGACTCCCGATGGACTAGCAGCCGTTGGAACCCACAGCGCGGCTTGGAAAGCCGCTTGCCAATCGCAAACCTCATTCGTATCCATCGCCTCTCCAAACCAACTTGACGCTGAGGCTGCTGAGTTGCGCAGTGGCGGCGCTATTGTACAGCTGCAATCGCCCGACTCGTCTGCGGGAACTTGGAATACGGGAGCCGGTCTGGTCTGCTCGATCGCCAGCAGCTGTAGTCAGACGTCGCAATCGTTACTGTTTGTCGATTGGCTGGAGACATCGGGGACGCGTGCTTTTCTCGCTCCGCTGATGGCGGGCATAGACGCCTCATCGCCAGTGTTCGGGGTTGATAGTACAAGCTGGAAAGCCAGGCAATTGGCATCTCCAGTCCTGGGCAATGATCTGTTACCCATCGAACCTCGCATGCCACTTGCTTCCGAGTACCGCGCTGCACTAGGCCAAAACTTGGTGCATTATTTGCAAGGCAAGAGCACGGCCAGTGAGGCCATGTCCCAAGCTTCCAAACAATGGGAGGCAATTTCCGCTCGCCGGGGCAAAATGCTAAAGTACGACTACGAAGAAAGTCTGGGGTTGAACTATTGAGCTTGCCCACGGTCTAAGCTAAGTCCCAGCAACCGCAGTAGGGACACTCAGTAGACTTCGATGCTCTTGATGGACGCGCTGCCCAGGCCAGAGGCGGCTGACAAGCAACGCTTTGCTGGTTCAATTAGTTGTTCTGGTGCGATCGCTACACCGGATGCTCCGGTGGCCGCAATGCCTACATGAAACCGCGCGGGCAAATGCGTCTTGGCCAAAAGACTCGGCGTTGCTGCATCCACACTTTGTCCTGAAAGCACCTCAACTAGTCCCTGCCTGAGTAATGCGGTAACTTCATTGCGTTCCAGCCCCACCAGCACCAAGGCGAATTCTTCGTCGGCAGTGATGAACGCTCGTGGATCTATGACTTCAGGATGATGCAATAACCAATGGACCAGATCGTTTTGCCAGCTCGCCAGACCGTCGCTATTCGGCTGGCAAATCGCCGAATAGTCGTTTTGGTTCTCGGGATGGACAACAACCAACGCTAAAGCGAGCGGCTGTTCTTCGCTGCGCGAGTTGACCAGGCTGCGTTTTACGGAATCAACGAAGACCGGATCGTTAGTCGACTTGACTTCCGCGACAAGAATCTTTGTCTTGGTTGACTGAGTAGGGTTGGGCCGAATTGACATCGCCCTAGCTTCGAGAACTGCAGAGTAGGCCGGATTCGAGCTGGTTATTTCAGCCTCCAGGCTGTCGATAACGCTCTTGGCAGTCGAGGCCTGAGTAAGAGTCTGCCTGGACTCAACCGGCAAAGCGGTGTGCGAGCGGCGATGTGCGGTGCTTGGCGACTCGCTGGCAGAATCTCCGTCGCGGCTGTTGTTCGCAAGGCTGTCTTGTGAAGCTTGCTGTTCTTGGGAGCTACTCAACTGGGAGAGTATGAACTCCAATTTGCTCCAGTGTTTGCAAACGTTGCTCCAGGGAAGCGAAGGCTCTACCCAAGATCTTGGCATGACGATGTTGGTTTTCGGACTGATCAGCTCGCCAGCTAGTCGCCAAAGTAGGCCTCGGTCAGCCCATTCTGGTGTGAGAGCTGCGGCATCTACCGGGTCCGCCAAGGAAAGCGCGTCGAGAAAATCCTGCTGCGCAGTTTTGCCGTTTGCGTGCCACTGGCGGGCAAGTGACGCCAGGAAAGACATATCCACTTTAAGTTCGTTGCGTAGTATCTCGCTTGGCGCAACCTTCCAGGGCAGCGATTGCTCGACTATCGTCCGCAGGTCGTCTCCCATTTCATTGATCATGGCGACCAGAAGAATTACCTCCGACAAGTGGAATCGGCTCTGTTCAAAGCTGTCTGCTATTCGTCTTGTCGCCAGACCTCGGTACAGCGGCAGCAAACTGCTGGACAACAATCGTATTCCGCACGATAACTCCGCTTTTCGAAAAGAATCTGCAAGCCAGTGCAATGCGATTGCATACCACTGGTCTGCATGCCTGAGTTCACTTTTCTCCCAAGCCTCCGCGTCTTGGGTCAACGGTGTGAGAACTTCGAGCATCAGCTCCGGCAATTTTCCGTCTACCAGATCGTCGGGTGGAGGTGCGATTCGGCCAGGATGGTGGAGCCAGCCGAGAAGCTGCGTGGGTAGGTTTTCATTTCGCAGAAAGCGAGCGACCAGCGCAGCTTCTACGCATAACAATTCCGGTCGCTGGTCAAGGCTTGTTTCCACGAAATTCACTTGCTGGCAATTGCGTTTTCAATGATTCAAAAAGCCGAACCCGACAGTTCGAAACGCTCTCGTAGAATCCTAGGTCAACTTAGCTGACCATGCGGCAATTTTTAGTCGGATTGACCAGTCAAGGAGCGGTTGTGACAATTCTGCGATTGCTAACGATTCTACGCCGTGTTGATTGTGGTCAATTGTTGGCGTGGTGGGCAGTTGATGGAAGAGACTCCATGTCGAAATATGCAGTCATTTTGGCCGCGGCAGGCAAGAGCCAGCGATTCGGTGACCCGCACAAAAACAAAGTCTTCAGTACGATTGATGCCAAGCCTCTGTGGATGTACGCCGCCGAAGCGTTTTCAAAACGGGCGGATGTAGCGGAGATCGTGTTGGTGATTTCGCCAGACGATCGCGAAATGTTCGGGGAGAAATTCGCTGGCAACGCTGCGATCTTGGGCGTGCGAGCAGTGGTTGGTGGATCGTCTCGCGCGGAAAGCGTGCTCAACGGATTGAATGCCCTGGCTGCAAACGCTCCCTATGTGGCTGTCCACGACGCTGCCAGACCATGCATCGCACAGCCTTGGATCGACGCTGTGTTCGCAACTGCAGCGGAGCGTGGCGCAGCTATCTTGGCCACACCGTGCCATTCCACGCTGAAAAAGGTCGATGGCAATCGCAAAATCGTCGAAACGGTGCCGCGTGATGGCCTCTGGTTGGCTCAAACTCCTCAAGTCTTCAAAACTGATCTACTGCGACGCGGTTACGATGCCCACCCCAATCCTGTCCAGGCGACTGACGATGCTGCCATCGTAGCTGCCTTAGGAGTCGAGATTACGGTGGTCGAAGGAAGTCCATTGAATGTAAAAGTGACGACGAAATCCGACCTCCGGTTCGCGGAACTGGCAATGAAGGCTCTACCCAAACCCAAGTTGTTCCCCTTTGGCTAATTCGTCAGAGCGGGAAAACTATCGCAGACAATTCCACTGGCAATTCCCACTTTATCTCCCAGATTGTTTCGATGATGAATACACCGCACATACTTGATGAACTTCATTGGCGTGGGTTGGTCCAGCAGTGTACCGACGAGACGATGCTCCGGGAGTTCCTTTCCACGTCGCGGACGGTTTATGCTGGTTTCGACCCGACAGCACCAAGTTTGCATTGCGGTAGCCTGCTGCCACTGATGATGCTCCGTCGATTTCAACGCGCGGGCCATACGCCGATTGCGCTTGTCGGAGGTGCGACAGGCATGATCGGCGACCCTAGCGGCAAGAGTCAGGAACGCGTTTTGCTCTCACCGGATTTGCTGCAAGAGAATGTTCTCGGCATGCAAGCTCAAATGAGCAGCGTTCTAGACTTTGATGGCAAGTTCGCAGCCAGACTGGTGAACAACTTTGATTGGATGCAGAATTGGTCCTACATCAACTTTTTGCGCGATGTTGGAAAGAACTTTCCCGTCAACGTCATGCTGGCAAAGGATTCAGTAAAAAATCGCCTTCAACGCGATGACAGCGGATTGAGCTACACCGAATTCAGTTACATGTTGTTGCAAGCTTACGATTTTGCGCACTTGAGCGAACAATATGATTGCCGTCTGCAAATTGGTGGCAGCGACCAATGGGGCAATATCACCGCTGGTATCGACCTAGCGAGAAGGATGCACTCAAAGCAGCTTTTTGGTCTGACTTGCCCATTGCTGCTCACCAGCGACGGGCGCAAGATGGGCAAGACAGAAAGCGGGGCTGTCTGGCTGGATCCGGCCCGCACCTCACCCTATGCCTTCTACCAGTACTGGGTCAATGTTGGTGACGCAGACGTAATCATGTGCTTGCGTTTTCTAACAGAACTCGATGAAGAAGAAATTCAGTCCTTGGAATTGGCTGTAGCCGATGAGCCTCACAAGCGAGAAGCTCAAAAGAGACTTGCCTCTTGGCTGACGCAGTTTTTGCACGGAGACGCAGGATTGAATGCTGCACTGAAAGCTACAGAAATATTGTTCGGCGCGGAGATTGAAGGCGTCAGCGATCTACAGTTGGGCGAAATTTTTCACGACGTACCCAGCGGTACTATTTCAAGCGAACAACTGAGTTCAGGAATGCCACTGGTCGATGCGCTGGTTACCGTTGCACTAGCCAAGAGCAAGACCGAAGCAAGGCGAACCATCGAGCAGGGCGGCGGCTACGTGAACAATCGACGCATCAACGATGCCGCCTACACTCTCAGCCGCCAAGACTTGGTTAGCGAGTCAATTGTTGTCCTTCGTTCTGGACGGAAGAAATTTGCTCTATTGCGGGTTACTTAATCGTCTTTTCAAGAATTCAAGAACGTACTCGCCCAAAATTGTGTCGGCGTCTAGGGACGCTCTTCGGGTGTATGCAGCACTTACCAGGCTTGCACCTGGCCTCAACGCATGGGCAGAGGTTTTCCCGGGCCTTCATCCCAGATATCAATGACCGAGCCGTTACCAAATCATCACAGTCCACTCATGCACAAACCCTGAATACACCTGACCGCTGCTGGCAATCCGAACCTACTTTGCGGGTAATGTTCGTGCAAACTTGACGGCTCGGTCGATCCAGGATTTTAATTGTTCGTCAGACTCGATTCCCTCTGGTTCGACTTTGACCCATCCCTGCATGACTTTGCCCGTAATATCCATCGGAGTCGCATGAGGAAGACGCTGGTTCTCTGCGTGATCTTCTTTGGCCAGGCGGACGATCAGCGAACCCTTCCAAGGACCGACGGTCATGTTGCCAGCAATGAAAAAGCACAGGCCTCCAAACATCTTCTTTTCGGAGTATCCTTTCTTGCGTTTCATTAATGGCCGAATCCGGGCGACCAACTGCTCATCTACTTCATTCATTTCTTCAGGCACTGCTTGTCAAGAACAACTCTTACCTATTGAGTAACGATACGCGGGCATTGAATTCAGAATATAGCGGAATCGCTGACGCTTCGCGTGGGATAAGCTTCTAGCTTATCAATTCCCGGCTCGATGCTTACCGCTGCAGCCGTTTCCGAGGTATGACGTGATGCCAAAGCCAGCGCAGCCAAATGGGTAAGATTCCGCATTGAAAGACCTGGACCCATGAAATGATAGAGTTTTAGTTATTGACACATCGAGATATTCCGATATATTGACATTAAGGGAGCAGTTGGAGGTCCTGATGTCAAACATTGCAAAATCCAAACGAGCCGATGGTGTCGAGAATTTTTCCGAAGCCGCCGAATGCCTGAAAACGTTGGCACATCCAGTCAGGTTGCGAATCGTTCAGATGCTTCTGCAGGGGCGCTACACAGTTGGCGAACTAGCCGAGGATTGCCAAGTCGTCGACAACGCCATGTCGGAACACCTGCGGTTGCTGCAGCGATGCGGTTTTTTGTCTAGCGAGCGTGACGGGCGCAGGGTGTACTACCAAATTGCCGCATCGCACCTAGCGGAATTGATGGCATGCATCGAAGGGAGGTTTGTGCCCTGCGGTGTTAGTTACGAAACGTGAGATCAAGCGGCAGGCGTGAAAGCAAGCCGCTTTTTATTTTCGTTAATATATCGAGATGTCGCGAGGTTACATGTAAATGGACGTTAGTACTGCCATACGATTGTTCGACACTCGGTGCGGGATTGCCCTGAGTGCCAGCCCTGATTGGGTCTGGCCTTCGCAACAGCTGCCTCTCATCGCTGCAGTCCCTTCGAACTTGCCTTTTTCAGCCACTTGCAAAGGTGAGTCATGCTTGGTCTAGCGGTTCTATTCGGCTCTATCGTGGGTTTCGCACTCGGTTTGACCGGCGGCGGGGGCGGTGTATTCGCTGTCCCGCTGCTAGTCTACGGACTTGCAATCGCGCCGCGTGAAGCCGTTGGGATCTCACTTGCCGCAGTCGGAGGTACTGCGATGTTTGGTGCGATATCGCGACTCCTACGCGGGGAAGTCGAATTGCGAACCGGATTGCTCTTCTCCTTGGCAGGAATGGTCGGCGCACCCGTGGGGGCGTATTGGTCGAAACTGGTGCCCGAGCGGCTGTTGTTGGTGTTGTTTGCGCTGTTGATGTTCGCCGTTGCCTATCGTATGTGGTCCAAGGCGAAAAACCCCAAGGTGGCCAGCGGCGTTTGCTCAACCGAGAGCGATCGCCCACGTAACGGGCGAGACCGAAGCGCCTGCCAAAGAGACAAAGACGGCACGCTTCGCTTGACATCCCGCTGCGCTCGCCTGCTTGTTCTGGTCGGCCTGTTGACAGGTGTGCTTTCGGGCATGTTTGGCGTAGGCGGTGGCTTTGTGATTGTTCCTGCTTTGGTGCTATTCAGTGGTATGGCGATTCACCAAGCTGTCGGAACTTCGTTGTTTGTCATTGTTCTGGTCAGCGTCAGTGGGGTTATATCTCACATGGCAGCGGGCAATCCGCTTTCGTTGGAGGTTGCGATTCAATTCATGATCGGAGGATTTGCCGGAATGTGGCTCGGCAACGTAGTCGCCACTCATCTAAAAGGCCCTACGCTTCAAAAAGCCTTTTCCTTCGCTGTCGTTTTGGTGGCGATGTTTGTAATCGTCAAGTCAGTCGTTCTCTAACTCAGGTACATTTTCACAGAGGAATAGACAGATGTTACTCAAGTATTTTTACGATCAAAAGCTCGCCCATGCGTCGTATATGGTCGGTTGCCAGCGAGCCCAAGTTGCCATCGTCGTGGATCCAGGTCGCGACGTGGAACAATACGTTGAGATGGCTGATCGCGAGGGCGTCAAACTGGTCGCGGTGGCCGAAACGCACATTCACGCGGACTATGTGTCGGGGGCTCGCGAGCTTGCTGACCGTGTCGATGCAAAGCTGTACGTTTCCGACGAAGGACCGGCGGAATGGAAGTACCAATACCTGGCTGGTTACAAAAGTGAACTGCTGCACGACAGTGATCACTTTATGATCGGAAACATACGTTTCGACGTCATGCACACTCCGGGCCACACACCCGAAAGCATTTCGTTTGTACTGACCGATCAAGGTGGCGGCGCTGACAAACCGATGGGAATCTTCACTGGTGACTTTGTCTTCGTAGGTTCGATCGGGCGGCCCGATTTGTTAGAAGAAGCTGCTGGCCTGGCTGGCACCGCTGAACCGGGTGCACGTGACTTGTTCCAATCAGCAGAGCGTTTCAAATCGTTGCCTGACTACATGCAAGTTTGGCCCGCCCATGGTGCTGGCAGCGCCTGCGGCAAAGGTCTTGGAGCAATTCCCTCCTCGACGGTCGGCTACGAAAAACTATTCAATCCGGCACTGCAATTTACGGACGAAGAGGAGTTCGTTCGCTACATCTTGGCTGACCAGCCGGAAGCGCCAAAGTACTTCGCGGTCATGAAACGAGTGAACAAGGAAGGCCCCGCAATTCTAGGTGCCGGCCATCGCCATCAAATGTTGGAAACAAACGAATTGGCGGACGCGATCCAACAGGGAACAGTCGTCGATCTGGCGCCGTCACCTGAATTTGCCAGGGGACACGTCCCGGGAACGATCAACATTCCGTTGGGCATGCTTTCAGCCTGGGCGGGATGGCTAGTCGATTACGATCGCCCAACTTATCTGATTTGCGATTCCGAACACTTGGAAGAAGCAGCACGCGTATTACACAAGATTGGCGTTGAAGACATCCGGGGTGGCTTTGATGCAAATGATGTTCGTCAATCGGGTCAAGCTGATGAAGTCTATGCGACCGGGACGCCAGCAGAGTTAGCTTCTTCAATTGAATCCGGCGAAATGAAGCTGGTCGACGTTCGATCCATTGAGGAGTGGAATGAGGGACACATCAAGCAAGCCGAGCATCGTTTCTTGGGTCGGCTACCGACTTGTCTCGACGAGCTACCCCGCGACGAAAAGATAGTGGTTCATTGCCGCAGCGGCGCACGGTCGGCGATCGGTGTTAGTGTCCTGCAAGCGGCGGGATTCAGGAACGTAGTCAATTTGACGGGAGGTTACACAGCGTGGAAAGCTGACGGTCGGGCGAGTGTGAAACCTGAAGCGGAGTTCAGTGGAAAAGCCTAGCTTATCCATCCCAGTACCTGCACAACAAACGAGAACACCTATGAAAACTACGCGTTATCACCCATCACTCGCGGAGCGCCTAAACGAACCGCAAATGTCCTCCGCCTTGCATCGGCTACTCGATCGTGCCCAATCGCTGGCCAGATCGTAAGTTGCTTACCGTTGGTGGGGAACTACCCAAGTTGATATCGCGGTTAACGACGCTGACGCTGCTTTGCCTTGACGTGAGAATCGTTCGGTCAATTAATGGGCCAACACGGTGCCGCGTAGACTTGCCACTCCGCACTAGCGCAGCAGGCTTGCAACTGCAGATCCGCTCGCTACCTGGACACGCTTTGGCGGGGAGAGATCAGTTGTCAATGTGGTGTGGGCATTGCGAGTTCTGTGTCTACAAAGAAGTTGTAGTACAAATTGATCTACCCAGAAATCTTCAAACGACGGAGCAAGCACGGTGAATCGACCTGCAATGTTTAGTACGGTATTCGTTTTCGTCGCCATCGTCGGCACAGTCGGACTGGCGATTACCGACAGGGAGGGGTATGAGTCGGCAGAGTACAAAGTGATCCAGTCTGACGGAGCCTTTGAGATTCGCGAATATCCGGACCTAATACTTGCCGCGACGGAGTCCAAAATGGACTCGCAAGGACGTGATGGCAGCTTCATGAGACTATTTCAGTACATCAGCGGCGCCAACAAAGCCGGGCAGAAAATCGAGATGACCACCCCTGTCTTTATGGAAGGTGAAATCGGTAAGTCAGAGGTTTCGATGGGTTTTGTGATGCCCAAGCTAGTGGCCACTGAGGGTGCACCTGATCCACAGGGTAAGGGAGTGCAACTACGAGAACGAAAGGGCGGTCGCTTCGCGGTGATCCGTTTCTCCGGACGTTTGGATTCCAAGTCGGCAAAGTTGAAGGAAGAGCAGTTGCGTGATTGGATGACGGGACGCTCGTTAACCGGTGTCGAGTCGGCCGAAGCGGCCGGTTATAATCCGCCTTTCACCCCAGCGGCATCGCGACGGAATGAGATCCTAATCCGATTAACAGAGCCTGCGAACGAAAAGGTAACCATCGAGGCAGAGGCTGGCGGAAAGGCGGTGGGTGAAGAATGAATAGTGACTGGAGAGTAGAGGTTTTTTACGACGGAGAGTGTCCACTCTGTCTCCGCGAGATCAATCTACTGCGTCGGTTCGATCGTAAACATCGCATCCTCTTCACGGATATCGCCGATCCGGGCTTCAACGCCGCAGCCTATGGCAAAGATATGAAGCAGTTCATGGATGAGATACAGGGGCGTTTGCCGAGCGGTGAGTGGATTTCAGGCGTTGAAGTCTTTCGCCTTCTGTACGCGGCAATCGGGCTCAGACCACTAGTAGCGGTAACTCGCATACCCGGAATTTCACACGCACTCGATGCTGCGTATCAGGTTTTTGCCAAAAACCGGTTGCGGTTGACAGGTCGATGCAATTCGCAAACTTGCGGTGTCAAATAGTCTTACTTTCGCTTCGCACAAGATGCAACCTTTCCCGCGAGGCCAAGCAACATTAGCGTCGCTCGGTTTGCCGAGAAAACCGACTCACGGCTGATTTTCACCGTGCTCGCGTAAGATTAGGGCAATCACCATGATACAATCGGGAGCTGAACCAACATTAGCTCACTCAGGTCGTGAACGCCGGGGACCATCGAGTTGACCATTCGGAGGGCCGAAAGCACCACCCGGCGGACCAATCTGCTTCAGTCGTTCGCCTTGTTCAGCAGTTAGAATACTGGCCAGTTCCTGATCGACTCGCTGTTGTAAATCATCCAGTTTTGCTACTTGAGCTTCCGTCAAACCAAGTTCCTGTTTCAGAAAATTGGGCAGGATCTGTCCGGGGCGAGGCGGGCCACCGAATGCCTGGGGTGGGCCACGAAAACCCTCTGGGCCTCCCTGTCGCCGAGGGCCTTGCGGACCTAAATTCCCTGGTCCGCCAGGGCGGTCAGTTGGGTCAATTCCTCTGCCGTCGCGCGGTCCGCGAACTTGTTGGGCCTGTCCCTCGAAATAGCTCGAAAGTTCAGCAGCGGTAGCCTTGCCATCGCTGTCAGCGTCAACAATCGCCATGATGCGTTGAAGGCGTCGATCGGTTAGCTCTACCTCGGTCAGCACACCGTCTTTGTTTTCGTCGTACTGCATCAGTCGTTCGACTGGCGATTGTTGGCGATCACCCTGTAGTCCACCCTGTGGTCGAGGCGGCTGCGCGGTCGCGGCGCTGCTGAAGAGTAGCATTCCAGCCACCGCGTGAATCTTTATCGTTGTTAAGTTCATTGTGGTATTTCGTTCTTATCAAGACATTGCATTAGGGAAGCCAACGACCGCAGGTTATTATTCTCTGCTCGGCACAGAATGGGGCCTGCGCAATGATGGCCCGCTTGATCAGAGCATCACAACTGGACGCGATTGTATGCCCCATGACCTTCACGGGTTGGGATGAATCAGTGTCGAATGAGCACCGAATTCGGATGCGATGGTGTAGCGCTACTGGCGGTTCGGCTGATCGCGATCAGCTGGTGTTTTGCCGATAACAACGTCAAAGATTGCCGCTAGCTCGCCAATCTTCGATTCCTTGATCGGCTTGAAATCGGTTTGAACCAATTCGCGGTCCAGGGGATCGCGCAAATCGCGAAACACTCCATCCGACTTCTGGCCAGCGTGCCCCGCAATAAAGATTTGCGATGTCAGCAATTCTCGATCGCCGCGAGAGATCTTAAAGTGTATGTGCGGCGACGGGCGGCCCGGGTAAGGCACCGGTTTGATAGTGCGAAAGCGGTATTCTCCGTTGGCATTCGTTTCAAACTTGCCATAACCCTGAAAATTCTTATCTTGCTGGTCTTTCTTGCGATTGCTGTCGGCTGTGTGCAGATACACCGCATTGGCGTCGCACTGCCAAATCTCAACCAACGCATTGCGAATCGGTTCTCCAGCAGCGCTGAGAACACGTCCCGTCAGGTGTGTGACCTCGCCAATAGCAGGCGTCGTCGAGTCTTTCAATAAAATCAAGTCATTGTCTTGATCCAGCGGCAGGTGGTCGGGATAGAAAGGGCCCTCGGTCATGCGTGGCGTGGCCAACATTTCTGCAAAAAGGCCGGGAGTGCTAAATAGCACCGTGCCGAATGCTGCTGAACCGGCCAGCACTCTACGCCGACTGAACTGTCGTGAGTTTTCGAACATGGTAAGCCTTCAAGGGAAAGAGGTTGGTTTCAGAACGTCAGCTTGGCTTCACATATGCTGACCCAAACAATGCGCCATCGGCTCTGATGAGGGGCCAAGAATCTTCAAAATAGATAGCTTGGCTACGTTTGGCTAATATAACACTTCCAGAGTGAATAAGTTGTGGTCAGCTTTATCGAGGATGATGCTTTTCGCTGCTTGGGATCTTCCAGCCAGTCGATGCCAGTGCTGGAAGTGCCCGAGGCAGCGGAATGCGTACCCTATGTTCTCGATGTTGACTTCTTACTGCTGAAACAGCTTTTGGCGATCAAGGTTAGCAGCAGCCGATCGTGAGCGAGCTGCAATGGCGCAATTGATCGAGGAAATCGACTTCTGCGTCTGCCGGGAAGCGATTGGTGTTGAGCTGTAACGTGGGATAGGCATCTTGCCTGTCGAAAGTGCTGTAAACGCTTTTTTGCCTGTCATTGCGGACGACAAGCTGGAACTCAATCCACTTTCAAATGCCCCAGACGGAAATCTCTCGCGGACGTTTTCTTGTAGTGGACGAGGTGACGAGTCCCTGTCATCGTGGCGGAGCAGGGATTCGTCACCCTATCCACTACGTTCGTAAGCATGAACTCTTTAGAATCATAAGCATGACTAGAAACGACAAACTCGTCTCCACCAGCAAGTTCCTCAGCTTGGTCCTTCGGCATCGGCCGGAAGTGATTGGCGCAAAGCTAGACCCAGAAGGTTGGCTCTGCATCGACGAATTGATTAGCCAAGCAAACGCTCATGGAAAAGCAATCAGGATGGAGGTGATCCACGAAGTGGTCGCCACGAACGACAAGAATCGTTTCGCCTTGAGCGAGGATGGCTTGCGAATTCGGGCCAGCCAGGGGCATTCAGTCCGCGGCGTCGAACTCGTTTTCGAACAGAAAACGCCTCCCGGCATTCTCTATCACGGAACGGTCGCCGCCTTTCTCGAGAGTATTCGAGCTAGCGGTCTGCAAAAGCGATCACGCCACCACGTCCATCTATCGCCCGATGAAGAAACCGCGACCAAAGTCGGCTCGCGGCGAGGCAAGCCAATCATTCTGCAAGTCGCGGCCGAAACCATGCATCGTGATGGCCACCAATTCTACCTCTCCGCCAACGGCGTCTGGCTCGTCGACGCCGTGCCGGCAACATACCTGACTTTTCCTGTTTGAGCCGCCTCGACTAGATAACCGAATTCGATTCTCACGTTCAACCGAACGTCTCTCCGCGTTCGAGCATGGCGATGAATTCCACCATTTTACGTGCTTTCGTTTCAGGCATCTTTGCGTTGTGAAGTCGATAATAGAAGGCGTACTTTTTGGATTTTGAAAGAGTCGCGTAGAAGTCAAGTGCCTTCTTGGATTTTTTCAAAGCGGCGAGAAACGCTGCCGATTCTTCGAACGTTGAACTTGAAGCATAAGCGGCGTCCCAACGTCCATCCGCCTTTGCCAACTCGACTGCTGCGTGACCTGCTGGCTTCAGGCGACCGTCACGAGTGAGTCGTTCGATGTGATTCTTGTTTACTTGAGACCAAACACTTCGTTTGCCACGCGGCGTAAATTTGTGAATCCAAGAGACTTCATCGCCTTTTCGCACGGGGCCATCGATCCAGCCATAACACAATGCTACGTCGAGTGCCTCCGCATAAGTGATGCTCTTGTGGCCACTGTCCTTTTTGAAGAACTGGATCCAAACACCCCCATGTTCGGCATGATGCTTGTTGAGCCATCGTTCAAGCTTGGAGGTCGTAGGAAACGCGATGATGGGCTTGCCGTCTGGGGATTCAATGGCAGTGGCTGGCTTCGCTGGTTTTGAAATCTTTTTTGCCATATTGAATTAGGGATTGAGCATGGCGGCGATACGAGACGGAGTCGAACATCACTTATGATAGAAGCTGTTGGGGGCGAGCAACATGGCCGTCAACAGCTATTTCGAATTGCCGATCTATCGGCTTTCTGAGATCGGCAACGGGAGAGAATGTATCCCCAACGAATGTCTCGACGGCATCTGTGAATGGCCACGTAGCGTCGGTTGGATGCAGCGTCTCGGCGAAGCTACTGCCGAGTTGTGAAGTGAGCCGTAGGCGATTTGGACGATATAACCGAAGTGGAAGCATTCGCAGCCAGTGTTGGACGTCTGCTTGATTACTCTGGAAGCTTCGCTCCGCACCCCGAATTCGGCATATTGCCGCGCGAGAAGATCTTGGAAGTCCACACAGCACATGCCGCGCACCATCTCAGGCATCTCCATGCCAAAGGTGAGCCTTCTTAATTGGCCACCAGAGCAACATGAGGCAAACTGCGAGTACATAAGCGTCGGCGAATCGATTGACTATCGTGCGAGAGAGGCAGTGGACGAGGCGACTGGGCATTTTTTGTCGTGGAAATGCTGGGACTAGTTACCTTGTCCACTACGTTAGATCTTGCTGAAGCTCGTTACCTCTTCCGCTACGGTAAATCTTTTGAAAGCGAGATTCTTAGCGAACCATTCAGACTGGGCAGCGTCTACTACCGGACTTGGAAGACTGCACAGATGTCGACTATCGTTTTGGTGCCGCATGATTCTTGGGCAGCTCGGAAAAGCCATTCTTAATCCAGAGCGAAACAACCTTTGCATGCTCCTGCAGTAGCTTAACGGCATATTTATCGCTAGAAGTTTCCTTCACACGTATGCCTTTTGCCGTATGCTCGATCTCCATGTTGATTTTATCAGCGTTAGCGAACAGCTCTCGGAAGATGGGATCACGCATGCGGATGGGATTGCCGCCTTTCAAGCGGTTGTACATTGCTTCCACATGCACCTGGATCATTTCGGCAACTTCCTCAGAGTCAGACTCGGTTACAGATTCATATCCATTGGGCAAGTTGTTCACATGCCGACGGATTGAGTCGCGATGCTCTATCAGAAAGAAGAAATCGTTGTGATCCTTCGCGTGCTGTGAATCACCGGCGTGCCCGTGGCCTGGTTCGGCGATCGTATTCAGGTTGGAGGTCGTTGAATCCCTACGCGCTTCGGCGCAGTCACTGCATTCTTTCTTGCAATTATGATCATCGCAATATGTACATGTCTGAACGGTGGATTCTACTGACGTCGATTCGAGAATTGCTGCGCTGCCGGTCTCAACCAAGCTTTTGCATTGCTGTTGTGGGCAGTCTTCACAGTTGTCGGTCCTTGCTGCTGTTGTTGTTGTCCCGCTGCTCGAGCTAACATGCTCGCACTTTTCATCGCACGCACCATTGCACTTGCCACCTGTTGTTGGTGTACAGTTTTGACTGTTGCTGGCCGCACCAAGACATTCCTTGTCGTTGCAAGCCCCAGTCTTCGCCACCGTGAGTGGCGCTGCGGTGACACTGTCCGCAGATTTGCTCGTGTCATTCTTTTCGCAGAATTCGCATGCCGAAGCTGGCTTGGCCAGTTTGCAAGATTCTCCACTGCAAACATCGGTTTTCACAAGCTTGGCTTTTGAGGCGTTGTCTAAATTGCAGCATCTTGCCTTGGTCGATTCGACGATGTTTTGCGTTCCGGTCGCAACTCTGGTTTGGCAACATGGCTTAGTGGACTTGTGAGATACGCTGTCCGTAGATGTCAGTTGCTCCGATGCAACTCCAGTCAATGCAGTTCCGATAACCGCCGCGATAATGGACACAATTGCGAATGTAGCGATCTTCTTCATTTTGCTCTCCTAGATTGATTGGTTCCGCCATGTTCCGCGGAACGACGTAATTGGTACGCCCCGAAATCTCTGCAACCGTCGTGCCGGTCAGTTCGAAATGTGGTAACCAAAAGTTGATTTCCTGTCGTCGATTGCAACGCCTCCCTCTGCATTGTTTATGTCTAGAGACCTGCGGCGTTTCTATGTGTTTGTTCAGGTCCCGCCAAGCGAAGTAGCATGGGTATCGAGGTGCGCAAAAATTGCAGGGCCGTACGTGACGCGGTGTGCAGCGATTGCAGGACAATTCTCAATCAGCAGCTAGAACGATTGGCTTGTTCGTTGTATACCCTCTGTCCAATGGCAGAAATCGGACAGTTGTACAAGTTTGCGCGTCAACGGTATTTCATTTGCATTGAAGCTAGTGACATAGGGTAACAGAAGAGAGCAAACTGAAACTGGAGAGCACGATGACAAGTCTACAAAGCAGCTTGGTGGCATTGCTGTTGGCGACATTTATTACATCGGACGTCAATGCACAAAGTGGTCGAAGTGGCTCGGGTGGGCAACATGGAAGATCGCCTGGATCGCAAGTCCGATCGCGAAGTGGCTGGCAAGTCCATCCGGGGAAGTCGCAACGCGAAAATGGAATCGCAGCTTCGCAGCTTGGCAATCAGTTCCAGCAAGCAGGTGGACGATCCACGGCGACGACGGACGGGCCTGGGCTGCTTCGCCTATGGGAAGAGGAAAAATTGGCCCGCGACGTTTACAAAGTTCTGGCAATGACATCGCAGTTGGGCATCTTTCAGAACATTTCGCAAGCAGAAAGTCAGCACATGCGGGCGGTTGAGCGGTTGATCCAATCGAATGGGGGTAATACCGGTAATCTGAACTCATCGCCGGGAATGTTCGTCTTCGCGGAGCATCATCAGCTATACGAATCGCTGGTTGCTAGTGGGTCGCAAAGTCCGCTAGATGCGTTGACGGTAGGAGCTAGAATCGAGGAAATGGACATCGCTGACTTGCAGCAGTTGCTGGCTCAGACGACTGATCCGCAGGTTCACCAAATCTTGGAACGCTTGATGCATGCTTCGCAAAACCACTTGCGTGCGTTTTCCGCGCAGATCGAAGGTTACGGTGCGAGTTTTCGCGCCGGAGTCCTCGCGGAGGCAGAGTTCGATCAAATTTCAAATGCGGCTGGGCATGGACGTGGACAGGCAGTGGGACGTGGATCGCACGAAGTTAGCCTGAGCGATCGTACGAGTGGACGGCGACGAAATCGGTAGATTAAAGATAATAATGCCTAGTTGGGACACTTCTCGCTAATCGCCACCAC
>JAGQPR010000149.1 GCA_020426625.1 Planctomycetales bacterium | reverse complement strand
CCCACAGTAAACGCCCAAGTTATTTTTCCTCAGTTCCTAACCAAGCTAAGATCAATCCGGCAAAGTTGGGTAAGCCTCAGTCTTCTTTGCGCGAACAAACAGATTCAAGTAGCCAGTCAATCCAGTTTCGTGACCCGCGTACGCAAGTCTTTCAAAATCAACGTGGGCATGGATTGGCGAAGTGCGGCGAGGATGTGGCGTTTCTGAAAATATAGTTCCTGGAGTGTGGCGCTGTCACTTACGTGTACCGTCAACACCCCGCGACTGATGTTTCCCGGACGCGAGTGCTCCGCCAATTGATTGCCTACAGCTGCCGCCCAACTGGCATTCAGATCTGAGCTCGCTTGCGTCTGTCCGTACCCTGATCGGGTCATTAACTGCCGCACGATCGAACCGATGGGCTTGGCATTCAGTCGACTACCGCGTTGTTTGATTTGTGCTAATTCCCGTGCTTCTTGCTCCGGATCGATGGATTCACTCATAGTCGATACTGCTTAATTTTTGAATTGCTATCTGCTAGCTATCGTCGATTGATCTAAATGCAGTCTGCTTGTATTCAGCGCTATTCGAAGGTTGCCAGCTCTGCCATTGCGAATCGAAAAAGTTCTACCGTCTTAAGTCTCCTTTGGGTAATTCGAGCGGAGTGGGGCACGTTATGACGCGCGTAACGGCCCCTCCCGAAAGCGAGAGAGTAAGATCATCGTTATAACGTTCCACAGGTCCTGCTGGCAACGAGCGGTAGCTTAGGTTAGGCCCTCAAGCACAGCATTCGAATCGCCGAAACTGTCGGCAGCCGCATCAAAGTGGTGCAGCATCCACAGGTAGAGATTGCAGAGCGGCGTCTTCGGTTCATACATCAGGTGCTGTCCGCTCTTGACTCGCTTACCTCCTTGACCAGCTAGCAGTATTGGCAGATCGTCGTGATTGTGGCGGTCGCCATCGCTGATCCCGCTGCCGTAAAGTACCAGACAGTTGTCGAGCAGCGTTCGCTCGCCTTCGCGAATGGAACTCAAGGAATCCAGGAAGTAAGCTAGCTGTGAAACATAGAAATGATTGATTCTGGCGATCTTAGCTTGTTTTTCTGCGCTCTTACCATGGTGCGAAAGTTCGTGGTGTCCCTCAGGCGCATCCAGCTCCGGGTGACTGCGATTGCTGCCTTCATTGGCGAACATCATCGTGGCGATGCGAGTGCTATCGGTTTGGAATGACAACGCCATCATGTCCAACATCAACTTGCAATGTTCCGACAACTCACGCGGCACGCCCGAGGGACGAGCGTAGTTGGGGACGCCATCTTTGCCAACTTCCAACCTTTCGCTTCGAACCAGTCGACCTTCGACTTCTCTCACTGCATAGAGGTATTCGTCCAACTTGCGCCGATCCGCGGCTCCCACTTGCTGATGCAGCTTTCTGGCATCGTCGAGAGCAAAATCCAGCACGCTCTTGCGGCGACTCTTGCGCAGCGAGCTGGTTTTCTTGTCAGTTTCACTTTCGCCTGAGGCAAACAGCCGGTCAAAAATAGCTGTGGGGTCGATCTCTTTGGCAAGCGGACTGGTGGCGTTTCGCCAAGCCAGGTTGGAGGGATAGGCACAGCTGTATCCATTGTCGCAGCTGCCAGCTTGAGAGCTGCCTTCCAACCCAAGTTCCAGCGAGGGGAAGCGAGTCTCGCTGCCGACGCTCTGGGCAATTGCCTGGTCGATTGAGATTCCGTTTTGGATATCGTCCACCGATTTGCGCGGGTGAGCTCCAGTCAAGAACGCGGCGGCGCTCCGGGCATGATCGCCGGGACCATCGCCGTGCGCAGCGGCACCGTCCAGAGTCAGATTGCTGAGTACACAAAGACTTTCGCGGTGTGCAGTCAGCGGCTGGAGTGTGGCTGGTAGATCAAATTTTCTGCCGGTTTTCTGTGGCGTCCAGTCGGGCATATGCTTGCCGTTTGGAACGTACAAAAAGGCTGCTCGCAGCGGAGCTTGCTGATCGGCTGCCCGAACCACGTTGGGTAGCATCGCGTCTAGCAACGGAAGAGCAACACAGGTACCCACTCCGCGCAACACAGTTCTTCTATCGATGCGTCTTGGAATCATAGCTCGATTTCCCGCTCGCCTTTTTTCTGAAAGGGGTCGCTTTGAACAATCGCCAGCAGTAACTGACTGAAGCGGTAGTCAGAATTCTCCAAGGATTGGATGATTCTATCGACCGCACATTTGTCGTAGTACTCCAGACCTCGCCCCAAGGCGTAGGTCAACATTTTCTCCACGAAACAACGGACGAATTGATCTTGGTGCTGTTCTACCAGCAGTTTACGCAGCTGATTCGCGCCAACGACAGTAGTGCCATCAGGCAGTTCTCCGCTGGCATCAATGGGTTGTCCGCGGTCAACTTCGCGATAGATTCCGACGGCATCGAAGTTCTCCAGTGCGAATCCCAACGGATCCATCAGCTTGTGACAGTTTGCGCAAGCCGGATCTGCTCGGTGCTGTTCCAATCGCTGACGCAGAGTTCCCGTCAGCTGTCCTTTTTCTTTTAATTCGGGAACTCCAGCAGGGGCTGGCGGAGGCGGTGCGTCGAGCAGGTTTTCAAGAATCCACTTGCCGCGTTTGACAGGGCTGGTCCGCGTCGGGTTGCTGGTCACCGCCAGTACGCTAGCCTGAGTCAAAAGACCGGCACGCGCACTTCCCTTGAGCGAAACCTCTTTAAAACCGCTGCCCACCACGCCCGGTATTCCATAGTAGGCTGCCAATTCTTCATTCAAATAGGTGAAGTCGGCGTCCAACAGCCTCAGCACGCTCATGTCATAGCGCATGACACCAGCGAAAAAGGTCAGCGTCTCGCGTTCAGCCAACTGTCGAATGCGGTCGGTCCATTTAGGAAAACTGGCAGGATCAGGCTGAAATGCACTCAGCTTTCTCAATGTCAGCCATTGGCTGGTGAAGTTCTGCACTAACGCGTTGGCCTTTGGATGCAAGATCATGCGCTTGATCTGCTCTTCCAGCACACCCTCCACGCGAAGCTGTTTGTTCCAGGCCAGTGCGAGCAATTCATCGTCAGGCATGGAACTCCATAAGAAGTAGGACAGCCTGGTGGCCAATTCAAAGTCGTCGAGGTCACGAAACTGAGAAAACGCGGCATGTTGGCCCGGTGGTTCCACACGAAACAGAAAATGAGGTGAAATCAAAATGGCTTGCAGCGCAATCTGGATACTTTCTTCAAAGGAGCCATCGTCCTGTTGCACTGTCAGTGCTAGTTCAACCAATCGAGAGAGGTCTTCATTGGAAACCGGTCGACGATATGCGCGACTGGCCAATCGCTGCAGCACCTTGCGAGTGACTTCTTTTGCATCCTGTGGACCACTGGGACGCTCGAATACGATTGCCTGGTGGGTCGGAGTCAGTTCGTTCAGTGGGATTGGCTTGTCGGCTTCTTTCTGCGAAGTGAGTCCAACGTGGAACAGGATCAGGTTGCGGTCTTGCTTCGCGACACCTGGGCTTTCGGCAACGTAGAAGTCGTTGACGAAAGCGATACTGATGTTGCGGCGACCGGCCCGCAGCCGCAACGGAACCACAAAATCTTGCGGCACGCTGCGATCGTTCGCAACCGGGATCTTTCTGATAGCTTTGCCGTCCAGCATCACGACCATCATGCATGGTTCGTTACCCGCCTGGTCACCTGCCGCCGTAACGACCAGCTTGTAATTGCCAGTCCAAGGCACCTGCTCTTGGAGGCTAGCCGTGCCGGAAGACGCCAGCGTAAGATCGTCGCGAGCGCTGCTCGAGCCAGCTTCTACTTTGAGCTTGGACGCAGGTGTACTGGATTCAAACAATTGCGCCGATGGCGGCGTCTGAATAGCCTGACGACTGATCTGCTCTGCGGCAATTAGATACTTCTCCATTAGAATCGGAGGCAAAGTTAACACGTCGCCAATGTTGTCGAATCCGAATCCCACGTCATCTCCCGGAAACGAAGTGGCGGGAGTGTACATGATGCCCAACAAATCGCGGATCGTGTTTTGGTATTCGCGGGCATTCAAACGGCGCAAAGTCACACGGCCGGGCATCGGTGTTAAGCCACATTCAAATTCCTCGATGGTCTCCGTGATCCATAGCAGCAGCCGTTGTCGATCCGCTTCGCCCAGCTGGCTGTCAGCAGGTGGCGGCATTTCGTGGATTCTCAGCTTTTGGATGGCTTTTTCCCAGACGTCACGCCCCTTCAGGAACGAGAAGGAAGTGTCAAAATGATTCAGTGCCAACCCCGCGTCTGCGTCCGCCCCGGTATGACATTCGAAACAGTGCTTTGACAGAAGCGGCAAAATGGTGGATTTCAACTCCAAGTCGCGTTGCCGTTCGTCGCTCAGACAATTGGCTGCCAGTAGCATTGTCAACGAGTACGGAAGCAACCAGCGAATTTGATCGGGAACTGCCAATGAGAAACCCTCTAACAGAGAAGTGTTTTGTGCCTCCGCACTTACTTATTATAGCCCCACGGCGAAGATAGGCGTCGGCTTGAGGTGGCGAACATCGACAACAAGTTGGCTCCATCCAGTTCGAGAACTAATTCGCAGACTAATGGTTCCAACGCCACTGCTTCGCGGAAGCTGGCCGAAAAAACTTTTTTGGCCTTGGCGGGCTTGGCTGCGGCGTCCGCTTGAAGTCCAGCGGAACGCTGGCCACCTTCCGAATGGTTCTCATGGCTGTGCAAAACAACCATTAACGGCTTACAATGAGCAGTTAAGGATAATAATATGCAACGAACGCGAATCGAGAATGGACGCAAGCAGGACAACTTCTTGTTAAGATTGCGTGCAAATCGCAGATGCGGTGGTTATTCTCGCACAACTATTCGCAAGCTAACTCCGACACAAGCCAATCACGATAAGGCAGCTTATTATTATGAAGACTTTTTTGACGGTTATGCTGGTTTTTTGTTCCCTTCAAGTCGTGGTGGCGGAGGATGTTCAGCATGCCCCCAAGGAAACTGATAAGTCGAAATCTATTTTCAACGGCAAAGACCTAACCGGCTGGAGTGGAGACAGTCGACTTTGGTCAGTTCGTGATGGTGCGATCCATGGAGAAACCACAGCGGACCTGAAAACAAACGGCAATACATTCATCATTTGGCAGGATGGCAAAGTTGAAGATTTTGAGTTGCGGCTCTCCTTCCGTTGCTCTCGCGAAAACAATTCTGGTATTCAGTATCGATCGGAAAAGGTCACTGAAGGCGTCAAGAACGACTGGGTCGTTACGGGATATCAGCACGAGATTAGAAATAGTCATGAGTTTCCAAGCGTTGCTGGGTTTATTTATGGCGAACGATTGGCCGGTCGTGGTCGTATTTGCCTTGTAGGTGAAAAGGCGGTCGCCAAAAGCCCTAAAGAAAAAGAGATCCTTGGTCAACTGATTACTCAGCAAGAATTCAATGAGTTGTTCAAATTGGATGACTGGAATGACGTGGTGATTGTGGCCAAAGGAAACCACATTCAGCATTACATGAACGATCGATTGATCTTAGACTTTACCGACGGCAAAGACTTTGGATTGACCGAAGGAATCGTTGCGTTGCAATTGCACGCGGGTGTTCCAATGTGGGTCGATTTCAAGGACATTCGCCTAACGGCCTTGGACTAGTGAAACTTCGCGGATAAAACTAGGACTCTGCTTTACATTTCCTTTTGGGAGATTTCGCATGTTGCTGCGAATTGCTGCGTTCGTTGGATGCCTTGCAGTTGTCCTGTCACTTGCCTTGCCGGCCAGTGCGGAGAATGAGGGAATAGATAGTCTCGACAAAGCCACTGAGCTGAAGTTGGATGCTTCTACCGACGAAGAGCTTGCAAAAGTAATTGAACTGTGCGAAAAGGCGATCGAGCTCGGACTTGACGACGGCAACAAAGTCCTTGCCAATAAACTGCTGGCTGCAGCAGCTTATCAACGCGCTGAGGCGATGTTGCAGCAGCTTCCTCGTTATCAAAATAACAGGAACGCATTCAACAACCTTCGACGCTTGTGTATCGCCAATCTGGAGAAGGCGGTAGCGGCCAAGGCCAACTTTCCGGAGGCTTGGACGCTGCTGGCGCAAGTCGAATTCATGAATGGTCAGAATCGACAGAAGGCTCTGGCGCACTTGGACAAGGCGGTAGAGTATCTGCAGGATAAACCGGTTGATCTTTCCAAGACTTACGTAATGCGTGCGCTGCTCCGTACGGAAGACGATGACAGGCTTGCCGAGTTGCAGTTGGCGATTGAGGCAGACCCTTCGAACATACAAGCATGGCAAGCTAAAATCGAGTTGCAGCGGCAAAATGGCAATTTGCAAGAGGCCATGGAAGACGCTAAGAAACTGCTGGCCAAAGATGCCAGTAACGAATTTGCCATATCCGCAGTGGTCGAATCACTAATCGGTCTGAATCAAGAGCGGGAAGCCATCGACTTGGTTACCGCCAGAATTGAAGAAGCACCAGACAATGGGATGTTGTATCGGAATCGCGCTTTGGCATACCGCAGTATTTCGCTTGATCCCGACTTGAGCGAGGAAGAGAACAACGCAGCTCGCGACTCGGCTTTGGCCGACTTGAATAAAGCCATTGAAATCGACAGTCGCGATGCCATTGCGTTGATCAAACGCGGTGAAATCTACTTTGACATGGAAGAAAACGAAAAGGCCAGAGAGGATATTAGCAGCTCGTTGCTGATTGAGCCGAATTCAATCGAGGGCGTGCTCTATCGCAGTTTGGTTGCTGCTTCCCAGGGGCGCTATGATGAAGCCATCGAAGACATGCGGGTCCTGGTGCGGTTTGCCCCCTCTAACGCGCCCTGGGTACGACAGCTAGCTCACCTCTATCACTTGGACAACCGCCCGCGAGAAGCGATTGACTTGCTCGACGTATTTCTCAAGAGCAATCCAAAGGATTGGCGCGGATATCGAATTCGCGGTGATGCCAGTCTCAGTATAAGTGAGCACCAGAATGCAATTGCCGATTACGAAACGGCACTGAAAGTTATCGCTGGCTTCGCTGAAGATTCGCCGGAGGCCAAAGACGTGTCCGTAGAAGAGCACGCTGGCGTACTCAACAATTACTCCTGGCTACTGGCCACAAGCCCGAAAGACGAAGTGCGCAATGGCAAACGGGCTCTCGAGCTTGGATTGAAAGCTTGCGAACTGACCGAATACAAACTGGCCCATATTCTCAGCACGCTCGCTGCAGCCTACGCCGAAACTGGCGATTTTGAAAACGCTCGCAAGTGGTCCTCCGAGGCTGTAAAAGAAGGAGCGAAGGAAGACAACCCCGAGCAACAGGTTCAGCTGGAAAAGGAATTGGAAAGTTACAAAGCGGACAAGCCTTGGCGTGAACAACAGGAAATTGAGGAAAATGAATTGCCACTCAATATCCCCCTGGAAACCATTGATACATAGTCTTCTAAATGCCAGTAGCTACAACCAATTCCCCAGTACGTGAACGTTCGCATCGAGCATTTGAGCGCGCGTGCGGTCTGATGCCAGGCGGTGTGAACAGTCCTGCGCGAGCTTTCGGAGCCGTCGGAGGAAAGCCGCTGTTTATGCAAAGCGGTTCAGGTCCGTATCTGATCGATGTAGATGGAAATCAGTACGTCGATTACATCGGTTCCTGGGGGCCAATGATCCTCGGGCACGCACATCCACAGGTCGTGGATGCAATTCAGCAGGCTGTCGCTAAGGGAACCAGCTTCGGCGCTCCGACCGAACGAGAGTCCGAATTGGCGGAGTGCATTTGCCAAGCGGTCCCCAGCATTCAAAAGCTGCGGCTTGTCAACAGCGGCACAGAAGCGACCATGAGTGCCATACGTTTGGCGAGAGGAGCAACGGGACGAGACAAAGTAATTAAGTTTGCTGGAAACTATCATGGCCACGTCGACAGTCTGCTGGTCGCTGCGGGAAGTTCTGCGGCGAACCTAGGTGTTCCAGATTCGCCAGGCGTAACCGAGGGAACTAGTCGCGATACATTGGTTTTGCAATACAACGATATCGCGGGACTCGAGTCTGCATTCGCCGACCAGGGTAATCAATTGGCGTGTATTATTCTGGAGCCAGTGGTGGGCAACATGGGTTGCGTGCCGCCTGCAGAAGGATTTCTGCAAACGGCCCGCCAGCTGTGTACGCAGCATGGAACTGTGTTGATCTTTGATGAAGTTATGACAGGATTTCGCGTCGCTTACGGTGGGGCTCAGGAGCTGTACGGCGTTACTCCCGATATAACCACCCTTGGGAAAATTGTTGGTGGTGGCATGCCCCTGGGCGTTTACGGTGGTGCAGCTGACCTGATGGACCAGATTCTGCCAGCTGGCAAAGTGTTTCAGGCCGGGACGCTTTCCGGAAATCCCATTGCAACCGCAGCTGGCCTGGCCACATTGAAACTCTTGCGAGATGAACCTCCGTACGATTACCTAGAAACTCAAGCGCAGCGACTCGCTGATGGCCTGTCAGCCGCAGCAAAGGACGCCGGATTGGAGCACCAATTGCAACGCGTCGGCAGCATGATGACGTTGTTCTTCAACGCCGAACCAGTCCACAATTGGGAACAGGCTGCTAAATGCGACCGTGAGCTGTTCGCCAAGTATTTCTGGGGCATGATGGATAACAATATCTATATGCCCTGCAGTCAATTCGAAGCGTTATTCTTCTCAGCAACCCATACACCTGAGTTGATTGATCGCACGGTCGATGTGGCTTCTCGGGTTCTGCGACAAATTGGGCAAAGTTAACCAGCCAGAGCGAAGGAATAGCCCGGCTTTTTCGACACTTCTCGCTGATCGCCCTGATTCAAACTATTAACCGTTTAGCTCTCGCTCGTGCTTCGTGCTTGTATGGCTCAGTCTCGTGGCCCCTTTTAGGGTCCTTCCTCAAGCCACCGGTTTTGCCGGTGGTCATTGACTTGGCATCAGCCGCGCGACCGGTGAACAGGCACTCACCAGTCATGCCCACGCACATTGTGCTATCATGGACGCTCGGTCGCCTCACTCATATTTCACGACGAGCTGGTTGCATGAAACACTTCAATTCATTTCTGATTTTCCCATTGCTGGGATTATTCATAGTTGGCAATTCGCCTTCGCTGCACGCACAGGCGGCTACCGCCGAAACTGCCAAGCCAAATGTATTGTTCATCGCCATCGATGATCAGAACGACTGGATCGGTCACTTGGGAGGGCATCCGCTGGCGCTGACACCACACATGGATGCTTTGGCAGCTCGAGGGACGTCGTTCTTGAATGCGCATTGCCAAGCTCCCTTATGCAATCCATCTCGCACTAGTTTGATGCTCAGTTTGCGGCCCACCACGACTGGTGTGTACGGATTGGCACCTTGGTTTCGAACATTGCCTGAGTGGGCTGATCGCGTCGCGTTACCACAGCACTTCAAGGCTCATGGATATCGCACGCTAACTACCGGCAAGATCTATCATGGAGGAGCAGGTGGTCCCAAACAGCGTCTCGATGAGTTCGACGTCTGGGGTTCTGCCGGTGGCATTGGCGTCAAGCCGGAGAAGAAGCTGATTCCTTCGACTCCGATGGGAAATCATCCGCTCATGGATTGGGGAGTATTTCCCCATCGCGATGAAGACAAAGGGGATTACCAGGTTGCCAGCTGGACTATCGAACAACTGAAATCAGCCCCCAAAGACCAGCCATTCTTCCTGGCAGCTGGTTTTTTTCTGCCACACGTGCCCTGTTTCACTACGCAGAAATGGTACGACCTCTATCCAGACGACGATTCGGTGCTTCCAATTGTTCGTGAAGACGACCGCGAAGACACTCCACAGTTTTCATGGTACTTGCATTGGAACCTGCCAGAACCTCGCTTGAGATGGGTTCGCGAGAATGACCAGTGGCGGAACCTCGTCAAAAGCTATCTCGCTTGCACTAGTTTTGTCGATGCGCAAATCGGCCGCATTCTGTCAACTCTGGAGGAAACCGGCTTGGCGGAGAACACCATTGTCGTCATTTGGGGAGATCATGGATGGCACCTGGGCGAGAAGGGCATTACCGGAAAGAACACACTCTGGGATGATGGGACCCATGTGCCGCTGATCTTTGCTGGTCCAGGTATAGCGGCTGGCGGTCGGTGTTCGCAACCCGCTGAGCTGCTCGATATCTATCCAACGTTAATTGACCTTTGCGGGTTGACGCCTCGCAACGATCTGGAAGGTCTCAGCTTGATTGCGCAGCTGAAAGATGCCGCAGCCGTGCGGACTCGTCCGGCGATTACCAGCCACAACCAGGGTAACCATGGTGTCCGCAGCCAGCACTGGCGTTACATCCACTACGCTGACGGCACAGAAGAATTGTACGACATGCGACATGATCCCAACGAGTGGGAGAACCTGGCTTCCCGCGCCGAATACACTCAGGTTCTCGCCGAGCACCGTCGTTGGCTTCCCAAAGTGGACGTCCCGCCAGCAGAGGGCAGCGCCCATCGAGTGCTTACATACGACCCAGAAACGGATGTCGCCAACTGGGAAACTCAAGATGTGTTCCGCACCGACTCGGTGCCGAATTGAATACGCTTGCCCTGGCTACGTTTGGCACTGAAACCTACAAATCAATCTACTGCCTCTGGCTGCACGATGAATCTGTTGTAAGGGCTAGGATTTGCGCGGCGGATTAAGCACAATCACTGCTTTCCTCAAGTTCGACCTGTGGATCATTCCTGCAACGTCGAAAGTTTGCCAATCTGCCCATTAACGATTCTACTCTTCCCAAAATCAAGGCATTCGCCCCATGCAGATCCGCATTCTGTTAATCTTCGTGGCTGTAAATGTTCTCGCGGCACGCAGCCACGCCGACGAAATCACGCTGGGAACCGCAAATACCGGCTATTCCAATTTGTTCAGGGCTGGGCTCAGGTTCCAGCAGGTATACGATGGCAGTCTCTTCACGGGAACGAGGATCATCGACACGATTAGCTTTTACGCATCGACCTTTGCCGGTGGGGGAAGCAAGATTGACAACGTTGTCTACACCATCACGCTGTCAACAACGAGCGCTATGCCGGGTGTGTTGAGCGCTGACTTTGCGACCAATCGAGGCTCTCCAGTGCACAGCTTTTTCAGTGGTACGCCGATGAAGATTACCGGTTATGCACCTGGTGAGCGGATTGAGCTGGATGGGCTAGACTATTCTTACAATTCATCGGCAGGCAACTTACTGGTCGAAATCGTCAAGTCAGCGAATCCTGCCGGACCTTCCGATGGCGACTTGAATATCTTGTACCAATCGAGCTCGACTACGATGAGCAATCTGTCCAGCACTAGCGAGATGGGAAATGGTGATGTCTTTAATGGTGGAATTGTCACGACCTTCAAATTTCAGGCAGTCCCAGAGCCCTCGCCGCTAGTAACGTTGGCAGTTGTTGGTTGCCTTGGGACAGCCTTCCGACGCAGGAACACACCAAACGTTTGTTGATTCAATTGAGCTGCGACGCGTGAGAGGCCGGGTGCCGTCCATTGTTACCCGTGGCATTATTTCCAGCGGCTCACCGGTTCGCGAATTGACTCTATCTGGAATTCAGAACGGAAGTTTCAGCCAGCATGGATGGTATCTTTCTTAGCCTTGATGGAGTGGATGGTGCTGGCAAATCGACTCAGGTCGAATTGCTTTGTAACTGGCTTGAGAAATCAGGCCGCGCAACTCTTTCCATTCGCGACCCTGGCGGTACGCCACTTGGGGAAAGTTTGCGCGAGATCTTGCTTCACCGTCATGAAATCCCTTTGTCCATGACTAGTGAAATGATGCTATATATGGCTAGTCGGGCCGAGCTGGTGCAGTCGGTTGTTCGCCCTGCTTTAGCTGAGGGCAAGTGCGTCATTGCGGACCGTTATTTAATGGCCAACATTGTCTACCAAGGTTATGCGGGCGGGTTGAATGTAGAGGATATTCGCCGGGTCGGTGTGGTGGCGACAGGTGGCCTACAGCCACAATTGACAATGGTCTTGGACTTACCGGTTGAATTGGCATTGCAACGGCTTCCGGAAAGCAAAGATCGATTGGAGAGTCGAGGTGCCGCATACATGCAACGCGTCCGAGAAGGCTTTCTGACGGAGAGCAAGTTGTCGACGACCACGGTGATGATCGACGCCACTCTACCTACAGATCAGGTCCATCAGCAGATTTTGTCGTTTGTTCAGCCCCTGTTGGCTTGAAACTTGACAGCGTTTTTGCGGTTATCCAATTGAACCTAACGCAAGGGTGCAAAGGTCGCTCAGAGAAGACTGAGTGTGGATCTCACGAAGTGCAGACTGAGAATGTCGGCCTGCGAAGCACGGCTTTGTCGCGCGAACCTTTGCTTTGATTGGAAGATGCGCCTCGAATGCAAAGACAATGATCTCAGGCGACGATTGAGGGAGGCTTTGCTCCCAATCACTTTGTTCGCAACCATGATCAAACGCTTGGAGCACGCGTAATTACCACTTTCAAGACACGCTAATAGGCCCCACTCGCGTAACTATTCAGCTTGCAACTGAGCAGCGATCTCTCGCAGCATCTCCCGGTCAGCCGGTTTCACTTCAGGATATTGTAGGTCAAGAGACTCCAATCTGCTCGCTAGGATGTCGGCGATGGCCGCGCGTGCGTACCACTTGTCGTCGGCAGGTATCACGTACCAAGGGGCGTATTCCGTACTGGTGTTCGTCAGCGTCTCTTCAAACGCTCGTTGATAATCCGGCCACAATTTGCGTTCCTCCAGGTCGCGTCTATTAAATTTCCAGTGTTTATCCGGCTCCGTTAATCGATCGAGCAGACGCTTTTTTTGCTCCTGCCGGGAGACGTGGAGGAAGAATTTGACAATGATCGTGCCGTTCGATGTAAGTGTTCGTTCGAACGCGTTGATCTCCTTGAATCGGCGATTCCACAACTTTTTCAGGGACTTGGGCTTTTCGATATTGATATCCGGAATCTTCTGCGGAACCAAGAATTCTGGATGCACGCGTACCACCAGGGTCTCTTCATAGTACGAGCGGTTGAACAAACTGATCATGCCGCGCGCGGGTAGGCAAGGAACTGGGCGGTACAGGAAATGATGTTGCAGTTCTTCGTCATTGGGGGCCTTGAACGCATAGACTCGACAACCCTGTGGATTGACTCCTCCCATCACGTGGCGAATGGTGCTGTCCTTGCCAGCTGCGTCCATGCCTTGCAGGATGATCAACATCGAATGCGACTGCGCAGCATACAGCAAACTTTGAGCCGCCTGCAGCGAGGAAACGTCAGCAGCCAGGGTCTCGGCCCCGAACTGTTTGTCCTTAAGCTCTTTGCCAGCTTGCGAAGGTATTTTTTCGAGATTTAGTTTTTCTTGGTATTCGACGCGAAATGTGTTGTGGTCAAATCGGTGATTCTTCGGCACGGATGTGTTTCCCCAGGGATGGAGTACTGCGGGGCGTAAGTTGCCTTAGTTGGTTATTATTGGCGGGTTGGATGCGAACGGCGAGCCCCAGGGCTGTGATATCGTGCTGCCTAGTTTCGTTTGACGCAGGAATCCAAGAGCATTTTAACTGCTACCTGGCATAACCTTCCTCAAAATCCACTGCGTCCACCGGTAGATCGGGGATTGCCAGCAGGGGCTCCGGGGAAGATAATTTTCGGCTACGACAGTCAAATTAACTTTCACTGCTTTTCAAAACTGAATTATCAGCTTCAGGAGATTGGTTTCATGGCATTGGTTCCCCTCCGAGTAGTTCTCGATCACGCTGCAGAAAATGATTACGGAGTAGCCGCCTTCAATGTGAACAACATGGAACAGATCCAAGCGATCATGGAAGCTGCAGATCAGACCGATTCGCCTGTGATCGTTCAAGCTTCGCGTGGTGCTCGCGCATATTCCCAAGATTTATTCTTGCGCAATCTGATGCAGGCGGCAGCCGAACTCTATCCGCACATTCCCATTGTCATGCACCAGGACCATGGAAACAGTGTTGAAACGTGCCTGAGCGCGATCGAAAACAACTTTACGTCCGTCATGATGGACGGCTCGCTGGAAGAGGATGGGAAGACACCTGCCAATTTCGAATACAATGTCCGCGTTACGTCGGAAGTCGTCAAAATGGCTCATGCCAGGGGTGTATCGGTTGAAGGCGAACTGGGTTGCTTGGGATCACTGGAGTCGGGTGAAGGCGATCAAGAAGACGGTCACGGAGCTGTCGGAAAGCTGAGCCATGACCAGTTACTTACCGACCCTGAGGAAGCTGCTAGATTCGTGGAGCTGACAGGCGTTGACGCGCTGGCCGTTGCCATTGGAACTAGCCACGGTGCGTACAAATTCTCTAGAAAGCCGGATGGCGAAGTGCTGGCGATGACGCGTATTGAAGAGATCCATGCGCGCCTGCCCAACACACATTTGGTAATGCACGGCAGTTCGTCCGTACCCCAGGACCTGCAAGATATCATCAACAAGTATGGCGGAAGCATGAAGCAGACCTACGGGGTGCCAGTCGAGGAAATTCAACGCGGTATCAAGAGCGGTGTCCGCAAGATCAACGTCGATACCGATTGCCGAATGGCCATCACAGGTGCAATACGTAAGGTATTGGCCGAAACCCCTGAGAAGTTTGACCCACGCGACTATTTGAAGCCTGCTCGCAACGCCATGAAGCAAGTTTGCGTGGCCCGCATGGAAGCCTTTGGTCAAGCTGGCAACGCCAGCAAAATGCGTCAAGCTGCAGCCGTTTAAAGCCCGCACAGCAACGATCACTGTGCATCGGCAATTTCCAGTCCCGCAAGAACCAGCATGCCAGTCCAGCAAGGATCAGCATGTGGTCTTGTGCGGTTGGGATAGTAGCAAACAACTGCCGCGTTGCGCGAACGGCCACTCTGGCCGCTTCATTATTCCGAGCACGCGGCGCAAGGTGATTCGGCACTGTTGGCTATTCACTACTTGGAAAGATTTTCACCAATCCACGCTTCCAGTTCAGCCCAATCAACGGGAGGCAGCGAGGACAGATCTGGACGCAAGCGAATTGCCTCATGAATGTAGACGTGTTGGATTTCGCTTTGCGACTTGTTCGTGTTCCAGTGCAGAAGTATGCGGATGCATTTGGGCAGCCCCCCTTTGACCTCGATCTCGTAACCGCATAGCAGCGGCACTTCGAGCCAGCCAAGTTGTCGAGCTGCCAACGCGGGGAATTCAGCATCCAGGTCTTTGGTGACGGTAAAGGTGGCGCTAGCGACATCAGTGGAATCGATATCATTTCGGCGAATCATCAAGGCCAGCATTTGCCGCGTTGCCAGCAGGATGTCCTCACGAGTGTTACTGACCACGGTCGTCGCACCGCGTACACCCCGGCAACAAGTCGTCATGTTCTTCCCATTACTCTTTGCAGGCGAACCAATAAAGGCTGTCAAGGGTCTCTCGCAGCCATGCCACAAGCCCGTTATACTGGTCGCGTCCAGCTCTGATGCTCTTATCGGACACGTAGCATTGCGTAGGCCTCACATTCGGCCGGGGCAAACAATAATATATCAATCTAGAACGCGTTTGTTCAGCGGTAGTTGTTTGGTTTTCATGGCCACCGATCTGGTTAGTTTTTTCAAGAGCCAATTCGCTAGCGATATACGCCTTTCCCGCAATTCTCAAATTCAGCGCAGTAAACGGCAGCCAGTTTGAATGACTGAATTGACCTATTCGCTGCAAGCGGTTTGGATTAACCACCTGCGAGTATTGCTCTCCATAGTATGCATGACGAGAAAATGACGGAAGCATCTCCGAAACCGAGCGAAGGTGAATTCGCCTTTGATCCACGTGAATTCGCAGTCCTAATCGTGGATAATGACAAAGCGCATGCCCGAGCGATGACCGAGAGTCTGGAGCGCATCGGCTACAGGTGTACGGTAGCT
>JAGQPR010000148.1 GCA_020426625.1 Planctomycetales bacterium | reverse complement strand
TTACCACAAATTGCGTCTCTGAGTTCGCAACATCCCTGCTTGTCTCACCCGCACCTGCTTCCGAGAACATTGAATCGACTTAGTGGGGTTACCCATTGGTATCGCGGTTCGTGATTCATGAGGAAGATTGGGACCGCTACGATCACTCGAAGTAGAAATCGTACCAGTTGCGCTCACGCATTTTCTCGCCCGAAGGAAGCCCCCCGGGGATCAGGCCATCGCACCAAAGCTTCAATTGGTCATGCAACTTGTTTGCCAATTCGGGCGACCCGTCGATCAGATTCTCGCGTTCATGCCGATCACTTTCCAGGTCAAACAGGAAACGCCGCCCATCGCCAACGAAAATGTATTTCCATTTGCCGCGACGTAGGGCGGCTTGATCCCAAAAACGAAAATACAGCGTGCGGGTGGAGGGGTTCTGAATATCATTCATCTGGGCAATGATGTCGATGCCATCGAATTGATCCTGCGTTTCTGACAGATCGCCTCCCGCCAATTGCAGCACGCTGGGTGCGATGTCCAGAGTACTGACCGGCCAAGTATAGGTATCGCCACGCGGTAGTCCATTCGGAAAACTCCAGATCATCGGTACGCGAATTCCTCCCTCACTCAGCATCCCCTTTTCACCGACCCAGGGTGTGTTAAGCGACCCGTCCCATCCTCCCATATCGCCGTCGATCGGCGTGTCGGGCATGGTCATTTTCAAGGGCGCTCCGTTGTCGCTCGTCATAATGATCAAAGTATTCTCGAGCAGGCTATACGCGTTCAATTTGTCAACGATTCTTCCGACGCCATCATCAATTGCGGCAATCATGGCCAGTGCGTACCTCCGGCGAACTGGCATATCTTCTGAGAATCTCTGTAGGTATTTTTCTGTCGCCTCCAGCGGCGTGTGCGGACCGAAATAATTCAGTTGCAAGTAAAAGGGCACCTCGTGGTTGCGTTCGATAAAGCCGACGGCAGCTTCCGTCTGCACGTCGATTCGAAAGTCCTTGTTCTGAATCTGTTTCATTTCTGGCAGCACTTCAGACGTACTATCAATGCCTGCGTTTGGAAGATCGAAATTCACTCGAAAGCTGCCCAACGTGCCCCAGTAGTATTCGTCGAATCCCTGCGCTGCTGGCGAGTAGGGGCGAATCTTGTCCCACGGGATTCGCACTTGGCTCCGTGGCTTGTCGGCCATTCCCGGCAATTCTCGCCGCAACCACTCAACGCAAGTTGCATTCGGTTCCAGGTGCCACTTTCCAACAAATCCCGTTTTATATCCCAGCGGCTGTAACCGCTCAGCGATGGTTACCGCTTGAGTCGGTAGCGGCATATCCGGGATCGTATCGATACCAAAACGCTGTTGATGCTTCCCGGTCATCAAACCTGCCCGAGATGGACTGCACTGTGGTGACGTGACATAGCCGGAGATGCAACGGACACCACGTTTCGCCAATTGGTCTATGTGCGGAGTCTGAACGTCATCGACCTCGCCTTGACAACCCAGGTCGCTCCAGCCTTGGTCGTCCGTGAGAATAACAATCACATTTGGCTGAGTGGCGGGAATGACAGCCTGCGCGGTACGATCACCAATCACAAAATGCCCCAGCTGTTGCTGCGACTTGCTATCGGCGATTGACCACACAGCGCCAGGGCGCGTCTGTTGACTTTTGGTTTGCCCCACGTCGACGACTCCGTAGGACTTGGGATTTCCCTCGCGATCCATCCAAAAAAGTTCTACAGCTCGCCGTTGCTGGTTGATGAAATGTACGGGAAAGGAGTTGCCGTCCGGCTTTGATGCAGGCGCATTCTCGCCAGTCGCCGGGTGCCAAGTTAGTTTTGCCAGCGATTGTATGGAAGGTTCAATTCGCTCGGCAAAGTCGACGGGCGCTGCATTTCGAAATGCCGCGAGCTGGTTGGTGGAGCCAGACTCTGCAACTAAGTTGGTCCATTCGTAGGGGTCCGTGCGAATGTCATACAACTCTTCACTGCCGTCAGCGTAGTGGATATATCGATGTGAACTACCGCTGATAGCATAGCTGCCCGGTGTAGCCAGGAACGTCACAGAATCGAAATCCCATGGCGAGTTTGGATCGGTTAACAATGGTAGCAAGCTGGGGCCATCATTTGACTGCCGCGCAGGTAAGCCGCACAGATCCAATAACGTAGGAAATAGACTTAATAGGTTCACAGGTGCATCACAACGTACACCTGACTGGGTACCAACGGGGAGCGCTGCACAAATGCCGCGCGGAACATGCATCATTAGAGGAACGCGTGTCACCGCTCGCCATGGTGTGTACTTCTGCCAATGTTCCTTTTCTCCCAACTGCCATCCGTGGTCGGACCAAAGCACCACAATAGTTGTGTCAGCGTTCGGTCCAGCCTCTAGTGCGTCAAGCACGCGTCCAAGCATCGCATCGGCGAAGTGGATCGATGCTAAGTAGCCCTGCACCCCTTGCTTCCACTGGCCTTGTTGCTGAATGTGAGCGAAATATCGATTTCGAGCAGCGCTCTGCCCAACGACCGGTATATCGTCCAGATCGTCCTCTCGATATCCAGGCGGCAACTGAACCGATTCTAGCGGGAAAGGCTCAAAGTACTTTTTCGGTACAAACCACGGCTCGTGCGGCCTGTAGATACCACATCCGAGAAAGAAAGGTTTTTCGTGCTCGCGACCAAGTTGCTCACCGATCCATTTGCTGACAGACCAATCACCTCCAAATTCTTCATCAGAAATATCCAAGGCCGCCCAGTCCGTTTCGACGTATTGCCACGGACCGCCTCGCGGCAGGTTGACCGGACGATCTGCTGGATAATACGTTTGAGGAAACGGGTTTTCCAATTCTGCTTTCGGAAAGTATTCATCCCAAGATGGGGCATCGATAAAGTAGTGCAGCAGTTTACCAGAGCCTGCCGCGCGATAGCCATGTTCGCGAAAATATTGCGGTAGGATCGTTTCCAGTGGCATCACTTCGCGCATCTGCTGTCGATTGTCGTACAAGCCCGATTTGTTGGGAGCTCGTCCGGTAAACACTGCGGAGCGACATGGGTTGCAGGCAGGCGCCGGACAGTGGGCGTTTGTAAACAAAATGCCACGCGCTGCGAGACGATCTAGATTCGGCGTAACCGTTTGTGGATGTCCTCCCAAACAGCCAATCCAATCGTTTAGATCATCCATCGCAATGAACAGCACGTTGGGACGCGAATCGTTTCCGTTTTGCTCCGCGATGCTTGGTACGCAAATTATCAGGGCAACCAGCGCTGCCAATAGAATCTTCATGGAAACCTTTCTGACATGGCCATCTAGAATCAACGTCTTCGTAGTTTAAGCAACAACGCACAAGATTTCTGATTCTTGAATAACCGTGGCCAACGCCAAAACGGCTAATTATGCGGAAAAACGACACTTCTGCGTGGGTGCTTACCTATTTCCACGGCGGCAATTCCGCAAGACAATCTTGATGTACATCGCGCAAGATCAACAGATCATCTTCAACTCGGAGAATGTTAAGGGCGATTGGTTGACGACTGCATGAGTAAAAACCAGTGATAATCAGCAGAGCCCCAAACATCAGTGTTATCCAGCTGATGCTCATCCCCCATAGCATCAATGTGCATCCAACAAGCGTGATCCCGAAGATCAGGCGGGCGAATCCAAAGTTCACCGCCCGCACGTGATCGCGGTAGACCGCTGGATTAATGGGCACGGAAAGTTTGACTTTGCGGCCAAGCCAATCGCTAAATAGGCGATGCGGAAATGGCCCTGGCCACGTCAGACTGATGTCGACGGACGTATTGGTTGGCTTGCCAGTTACAAAGCAGCGCTGTGGAATCGCCGCTCCGCTGCGAATGACCATCAGCTGGCCGTCTCGCCATACTCGTCCATCCTCGAATTTCTCTTGGACCAGCTCTGGCGCAGTTGTTGGCGGTGCGTAGGGATTGGTCTCGTCCATTCGGTACACGCTCCGCAACTGAAGTCTGCTTCAAACGACGGCGAAACGACTGTTCTACAGGGGGATTCAATGGCAACTAGCCTTAGCCTGCTGAACGAGGCTACTTCTCGCCAATCATTTGGAATTCCGACGAACAAATAGACCGTTGATAACAGGACTGCCGCCCTCGACAGCTTCCAGACGAATTGAAAGTACTTGATCGATCGCGACCCTCTTGAACTCACAATGCGAAACACGGTCGTCGTCAAGCGCACTCGAAAGAACGATTTGTTTGCGCAGGTCGGTACCCTCGAGAATAACGTCGAATGTTCGCGGTGATTTATCTGGCGCAGCAAAGAAAATCTCGATATCGTACTCGCCTGCAGGACCAAGCGTAGGCTTGGCGACAGGCGTTTTGTCTTCCTGATTCTTTGGCTTAAGCATAAGGTCGACGTTGATGTGACTCACGTCCTGCAATCCTGAAGCGTAGACCCAATCGAAGCCATCCTCTACTGCAGCGTGCAGAGCTGAGACATGGCGACGAAACGGCTGGGCCCGCTCGTCCAGGTTAATCGCCAGCGACAGGGGCTCTCCAGATACAGTCGGGTGTTCAACCCACAGCGTGCCGTCTGGGGCACGGTGATCGCCGGGCGCACCAAAGTTCAGGCCCAGTGTATCCACCGGCGTTGGTTGCTCGACGCCGCTGGCCACAGCTTGGTGTACGCTCCAGGCTTCGACATTAGGCATCGGTACCAGAGCGAGTGAGGTCTGGTTTTGGTAGGAGCAGCTGCAAGTCCGTGTGTAGTCGGGGGCATTCAAGACGCCATTGGCCGCTATTAGGTTCGACGTACATCCCGAACGAAATCCGCCCAAGTTGCCTGTTCCAGAATCCGAAAGCAGATCGTAATATCCAGCGGCTCCCGAGCGGAAGGTGAGTAGATTTTCGCTGGCAATGATGGAATTGCACCCATAGGCGCGGGTGATTTTCCAGGGCTCGACTTTGCCGGTGATTGGGTTCTTGATCATCCATTGTTCGCCGGTATGAATATCAAAGGCACCGGCAGACTCAGAGTACGAATTCGCATTGGTAATAATCAAGTCATTGTGCAATACACAGGGTCCGGAATATTTCAGATCGTCTTTGGACCAGCGAAGCGTACCGTCGTTCGCATTGTAAACTCGCATTCCCTGACCAATTTCGTCGTAGAGCCGATCGCTTGCTTGAGCTCCCGCCTGCAGCAACAAGTTGTTATTTTTGGAGTAACCTAGCCACGAGCCTGTGATTGACTCTTTCACTTCCCAGTCAACTTGGCCGTTCCTAGCATCCAAGGCGACGATGCGATATGTATCGGGAAGTGGCAAACCACGCCGCTGTAACGCCTCTTCGATCATCTTCGGATTGCGGTCCAGACAATAGACTCGTTCGCCGCCAGCAACAATGCCGTTGTGCCAAAAACTGTGGAGCGCATCGACTCTCCAAAGCTGTTCCCCGCTGAAACGGTTGAAACCGATCAACGCGCGACTGGCCGCTCGATCAAGACTCTTCGATCCAAAACCTTGCCGAGACGATTTGAGCTGATCGTCGGATTCGAATTTCAACGAATATCGATCGCGATACATGGCAAATCCCAGCCCACCGAGCAAAACGTCTTCGTACACGGCGATGTAGCCCCATTCGGCAGTTTCGCCGGACGGTTCCGGTGGTAACTTGATTTCCCCCAAGTCGTCGCCTGTCTCAGGATCTAGTATCAGGCAACGATTGCCTTGCACCAGATAGACACGATCCTCGGTCACTACGTAATTGGTTCCTCGGCCATTTGCGCCAGGGATATGGACCTGGTTGTACATGGGATTCAGCGGAGCGTCTTCGTAGGTCGAGTCATAATAAACGTCGTAGTTCCCCAGATCACCAAAGTTGCGAGTCCAGAGAACGCGACCAGTATAGACATCACGGGCACTGAGGCTGCTCATTCCCTCTATGAACAGACGACCTCCAATGACTTGTTGCGGTGGACCATGCCCGTGTCTTGGCAGGACGTCCAGATTGCTGCTGCCGCCGAACCAAAGAATACCGAGCGGCAGTTTGACGCGGCTATCGTCGGACTTGATCGAATTAGCTACATCGCCGTATTGGTGAGTCCAATCTGCAGAGCCGGGAAGCGCGCCCACCCGGGTAATCGCCAAACCAAGAGTCTCTTGGCGAAAATCGGCACGCTCAAGTTCTAAGCTTTCGAGCCAAGCCAAACGATCGGCGGTTAGCTGCTGGCCAAGCAGTATCAATTTACCACCATAAGGGCGTACCGACTTGTAGATCCCCTGTAGATCTTCTCCACTAAGGGACTCCGACAGAGACTCGCCGACGAATGTCATCTGGCCAGTGTATTCGGGAGCCAGGAAATCCCTGGCAGTTGAAACGTGCGCCGTTACTTTGCCATAGGCCTGCAACTGATCAAGTCTGGCGCGGAGCGCGGCGACCCGCTCAGCCGACTCATCGACAATTGCCAGTTGCTCAAACGGACTGATTTTCGCCCAGGCAGCCGCTAGTTCGAGCTCGCATGCCCCATACCAATAGGCATAGCCTTGCGGATTTCCCAGCGTCAGCAGCTGATACACCTTTTTCGCGGCAGTCTCGGGCGTTATCGTCGGCACGTAACCAACCACTGGCACATTCGCCGAGCTGTCGGACTCCGTAGCCGACGCTAGTGCTGGGGCAAAATCGGATGTCGAACCGTATGCCAGGATCTCGCCAGCCTGAGTGACGGCGAACAACAGGTTGGATGCAACCAAGAGCCTGGTCACCGGAGATTGGGTTTCAAGCTCTTGAACCAGTTGGCCACCAGTGAATTCACCGCTCTGTAAATCGCCTTCCAGCGCGATCACAGAAATGCTGCGGCTACCTGCGGCAACGAGGTGTTGCCCCGCCAAAATCAGATCATCGCGACCGTCGATGGCAAGTTGCCAAAGCGGCTCGCGATCTTCGGCGTGGTCGACCTGGGTTGAGTAGGCACAGATTGACTGTTTTCCGTCGTCCCCGTTTACTGCGGCAAAGAGTGTCTTGCCTGCGATGACGGGCTCGTTTGGCATGAATGCTGTCTTGTCACCGCTTTCCAAATCAAATGCTCGCGTACCACGTTCTCGCGTATGAACAAAAAAATGCGATTCGTCGAGTGCGACAAATGAGCCGCCCGTCCCCTTGCCTCCCTCGTTCAAATGAAAATAGCGTAACTCTCCTGTGAGCCGATCAAACACCGCCGGTACACTCCGGCCGCCGGGTACAACCAAATCTTTCTCTGTTGCCGCCAACATACCTTGGGGGGCTACGCCCGCAAACGCCGGTGCGCTGTGAGGTTGTTTGATATAAATGGAACCGGTGCTGTCATTGATCCATTGCACTTTACCGCTTTCTACATTCAAAGCGCAAATGAACGTCCCCATGAATGGCCAAATGCTGTTGGCAAAATAAACGGTTCCATCTCGAACAACAGGCCCTCCACGGGCTGGCCAAGCGGAAACGATTCGTTGATTTCCGAGTGCCTTTTGATTGTTGGGGGCCGCACTAAATTTCCACCTGAGTTGGCCGCTGGCTGCAGAGAGGCAATACAAATAGCCATCGTCGCTGCAGACCAGGACTCGATCTTGGTCGGCCACGGGGGCCATTCTGATCGGGCCATTGGCATAAAAGGTCCAAAGTGTTCGACCAGTCGCCGCCTCCAACGCCAAGAGTTTGTCTTGATCATTGAAGCCGAGGAACATCCGGCCATCTTTTACAACTGGTTCAAAAGTGCGGTCGTAGGTCATCAGGTCGAGGTTCAGCGGATCGTCCCATGCCTGTTTGCGGGACGAAAAAGTGCGTTTCCAAAGAAGCTGCAGTTGTGAGGGGATTCGATTGGGGGATGCCGCCGAACGATGCGAGTCATACCGCCACATCGGCCAATCTTCTGCAACCACTCTCCGCGGCTGTAGGACGACGCAAACCGCACCAACCAAAACGAGCTTGATCAGCAATGGCGTCAAGACGCAAAAAGCGGATTCAGTGTCGCGAGTGAATCTCATAAACTTCCTTTTCGGGCCGAGTAAACAGGCGCGCATACGCAGATTCCTCGAATGAATACTAATCGTCTGTATTGCTAACTTGTTGATCGGATCAATACATTCCATCGGAGTAGAGCGAACGCGTTTAGCGCTTGGCTTTTCCCGCCGGAATAGGAACAAACTTTGGAGCCAAGTTGTTTGATGGCTGCGAAGTACTTATCTTCAAATCGCCGACTGTCTTGTCCCAATCGTGGAGCATCAATAGGTCAAAGCCTGGATTCTGTTCCTTGACTTGGCAAGAGCATGGTCCGCAGATGAACCTCGACGCTCCGCGAATGGTGTCGGGTGCAATTCCCTGGCCAACCAGAGCGTAGAGTACCAAGCCGCGGCCAAAAATAGGGAAGGCGATGGGCTCATGAAAGTCGCGCAAGTCTTCTTCACTGCTTAGCAGGGCATCGATCAAGAATTGTTCATCGGGTTGGTTCGCGGAAAGTGCAATGAGCGAGAATCCGACTCGCAGCTTGACCTTCACTTGCCCAAGTACCTCGGGCTTGATTTCCATCTCCTCGGCTGAAGGCAATTCCAGCCACCGCGAATCTTCGGCAAGCTGCCGCTGGAGCGTGGCTCGTGCCACTTCGTCTTTTTCTTTCTCACCGCATTCCAACAGAACCCAGACTGCCGATTCACCTTCCCCAAGGCGTCGCGCAATTTCACGTCTGACCTTTGAGTCGACGATACTCTGCAGCCCTTCGGCAGTGGCGGCAGCGACATGGGCCACAGTGCCACCTATTCCGCCTGCCTGATGTGGAAAAAGTGCTACGGCAATTGGTGCTCCGTCGCTGTACTTTTGCCACAGCTGCCGGGCAATCGGCTCCGTCTCCGGCGACATGACTTCCACTTGCACATTGGCATTGGTTTTCAGCTCATTACCCAAGCCAAGCTCGTTGATCATCGAGTGATACTGCTCGTGCTGGTCCCTGGCCAAAACGAGCACTCGGTATTTGGTAGGGTTCCATTGCTCGAATGCGTAACGAAACACGGGAACCTGACATGCGATGGCCGAGCACGCAATCGCAAGAACAGCGGTGATTGAAAGCGTAGATCGCATTGAAATGACTTTACCCTGGATCCAATCAGTTCTCGAGCCGCGACGTATTCTACCAACGAATTATACAGTATCGATTCTCCACTGCGCGTGGGGAACTTGAACAGTATGCTAACATGAAGTATGTGCGAATGTTGTTCATGATTGACCGTTTCGAAAACAAACCGCAGCATCCTTGGGTACATCCATATGTTAAAGCGATTCGTTGAGTTTGGGACCTGCGTGGTCATCGTTCTAGTCTACTTCGCGGTGCTGTCTTCCTCAGTGCAAGGTGCGACAAGGGTTGCGATCTCTGATGGTCGATGGCTGATCAATGGTCAGCCGACCAATCCAGGCTCTGCCGCTGAAGGATTGCTCATGAACGTGCGCATGGTCAATGCAACCTTCGAAGACTTGAATAGATCCGACTTTGATTCTGACGCCAATACAACTCGCTTTATCGCTAGTATTGCTGATTATCGCGATCACGGCGTCAACGCATTTACACTTTGCCTGCAAGGCGGCATGCCTGGATACGAAGGTGCCCTGAACTCGGCCTTTGAACCGGACGGCAGCCTGCGTGAAAGGTATCTCGCACGCGTTGAACGAGTGATTCGCGCTTGCGACCAGCATGGCCTGGTCGTCGTTCTCGGCTTGTACTACCAACGTCAGTCGAAAATTCTGCTCGATGAAAACGCCATTCGTGCAGGTGTGCTCAACACCGTCCAGTGGATTGGTTCGCGTGGCTTTACCAATGTTGTCGTCGAGATTGCCAACGAGTTCCCGCACAAGGGCTTTGCGCACTCAATCATTCGCGACGCCACGGGCCAGGCCAGCTTGATAAGACTGGCAAAAAAAGCGTTGCCTTCCCTGCTGGTTACTGCCAGCGGCTACGGCAATGGTGCGATTGCTGACGAAGTGGCCGAAGCCTGCGACTTTCTAACGCCGCATTGGAATGGTACTCAAGTATCACAGATTCCACAGCGTATCGAGGCCTTGCGTCGTTTTGGAAAGCCGATTGTTTGCAACGAAGATGACAAGGTTGGACCCGATGCTGTCGCTGCATTGCGCGCTACCGTCGAAAGCGGCGCTGCCTACGGATTAATGCTCAAAGATCACAATCAAACGTTTCCATTTCGCTTCGATGGTGCAAGTGACGACCCTGTGTTCTACGATGCACTGAAAGCGATTACCTCAGACACATTGCCAGCCAAGGATCTGCCGTCTTCTCAATTACCAGAAGCCTACTTTCCACCACCCGAATCCCGCGGCGGCTGGCGGTCGGTTGAGAGCGAAGATGAAATTGAGACGATAGGTGGTATGGATAGACGAAAGATCGCGGGGCTACGTGAGTGGCTCTTGAATTCTGACAATCGACCATTTGCAGCTGTAGTCATCCGGCACGGCACCATCGTTTTGCAAGTGGAACGAGGCAACAGCGCCGCAGTGGATGCGCGGCGCGTCGCCTCTGTCTCCAAGGCCGTCTGCGCAACTGTACTTTCTATTGCATCTGAGCAGAGTCAACTCGGTGCGATGCCCCACAAAATGTCCTTTGACGACGCAGCCTTTGCATTCATTCCATGGGCCCAGCCGCTAAGCGATCCACGCAAGTCACAAATCACCGTCAGGCAACTACTGAACCACACATCGGGGATATGCCCAGAGGCTGTCGGCGCTAAGAATGACGGCAGCTGGGAATACGTCTTGGGGCATTCCGGTGACGATCGCACTGCTCTGTTAGCATTTGATCCCGGACAGGGCTGTGGCTATTCGACACACGCCTTTTCGCACGCGGCGTTGGTGTGCGAAACCGTAACCGGCCTCCCCTACGACCAATTTGCAATCGAATCGTTGTTCAAGCCGCTTGGTATCGAAAAATGGACTTTCCAGATGTATGAAGGAGGTCCAGGTATTGGTGTGCACCCATCGCATGGCATCGGTATGCCTGCTCGCGACCTGGCTCGCATCGGCTACTGCATGCTACACGATGGTCGTTGGGGCGCAGCTCAAGTAATCCCGCAGTGGTTCGTCGCCCAAACAGCCGCCTCGACGCACGATGTTACCAGCCCCGAGATGCGGTGGAAATTGAATCCACAGGTGTTCTCTCACGGCTGGGAGCTACCATCTAGACATGACCCGGCTAGCGGACGCAGTGGTTCTGGCATACCCGGCGACGCGCGTGCAAAACCGGGCTCTGGTGGACAGCTGTTGGCATTCGTACCCAGTCTCGACTTGGTTGTATCTCGGCAGACCGGTGGCAGCGGCGATTGGCAATACGAAGAGTTTCTCCGACTGGCATGCGCCGCCGTGCTCACCCAAGACCGATAGCAAGCAAGTTTCAGTGGAGTGAAGCGGTGAGATGGGAGCAGGCAATCGCTTAGGCGCAAAGCACAGATCTTTTAAGGACAAGCGGTGAGTTGGTGAGCTTCAAATATGGCTTCAAAATAAATAGGGAAGAATTCGTTTCGTTCGCTTGGAGTATTCGATATATGCCGGGAATCTGCGAACCAGCTCTCTTTCTTCAATTTCAGCCTTGATCGTGAGTACGAATAAAAGCATGCACCAAGCAATGCATTTCCACATCGCTGGTGGGCTACAAGCGAGTCCACCTACCAGTAGCAGCAACGCCGCATACATGGGATGTCGAATCCAGCGGTAGGGTCCCGTCGTTACCAATTCAGCATCGCTGCGTACTTGTGGCATGACAGACACCCTACGTCCACCAATCTCGCTGATGGCCCAGTACCCTACAGCAACTCCCAAGCATGCTGCAGCTACACCAAGGATGTGACCGCTTGGCTCGCGCACTGACAACACAACAGCAGCCGACAATGCCGTTTGCAACACCACCAGGGCTAGGGAAATGATTTTTACTGGCTGCTTTGCATTCACGGTTGGTCTGCATTCACGGTTGATTCGTACGGACATGTTTGAAAGAGCGGGCGATTTGGTCTGCTGCAGCGCACTCGCTAGTCCATGGATCGGTTGCGAGTCGCCCAGAAATGCTTTGGAATACCCAAAAACGACTAATTCACACTGGCCGAGTGACGATCTCGAACAGCACTTGTAGCAAAACGAGGATGAATTTGAAGGCCTTATGCAGCGATCCACACAAATGCGGCTATCATCCCACCAATCAATAGCCAGACTACGCCAAACCCAATGACGGACGTCCGCGAAGGTACCGGTATTTCCAATCCACACGCCGTAAACAGCATGGCTCGGTTGACGACTGGAGTCTCGACGGGCAAAGTGCATGGCTGCAACAATACTTCGCCAGGTTGCACAGGCGTGCGGCTCAGCTGATAAAAGCGGTTCAACTTATCTTCGGCTACGGGCCGCGTGAACAAGCTGACGACGATTCCCGCTAGCGATGCAGCGGCAGAATAAAACAGAATCTGCCATGGCAAGTAGACCACTGTTTCGCCACCTTCATTCCATAGCAAGCGCAGCGACTCTGCCTTGGGCAATCCTGCCAGCCACTCAATAAATGCGGGTTGAGTCGAAACCCACCATGCGGCGAATCCAGTCATGGTCGTTGTCCAGGCTCCAGCGACGGACATCCGCCGCCACAAGAGTCCGATCCAGAACACAAGTCCCATCATTGGAGCGATCATGAACCAGATTTCCAGAGCCTTGACGACGTTGGGCACCCAATACGCAAAATAGACTCCGCCAGCCACGACCAAAACCGAAGCCAGGCGACCGACCCAAACATAATGATTGTCGGACATTCCAGGTCGAAACGGCTTGTAGATACTCTCAGCAAACAACGCGGCGCTGCTGATCATGAACGAATCGCAGGAACTCATAATTCCTGCTAACAGCGCCGCGAGAAACAGGCCGAGTAAGCCTGGCATCACTCGAGGTAGGAAGGTGTGAGCTAATTCGCCGTAAATACCGTCAGCGGCAACCTTCAGCGATTCTGAATCCAGACGTGATGGGTCATGACCTTGTTGGATGTACCAAGCCACGGCCGCGATGGCAGTTAGAGACCAAGCCGCTGTACAGAGCCGCTTGATCAGATTCCCACCGACGATACCTACTCGCCCTTCCCATTCTGTCTTACCTGCTGCGCAAACGCCCATGATGAATGGCTGAGCGACAATGCCGATCAGAGCTTGCAATGACATCATGACGACAAAGAACACCGAAATCTTTCCGGGTGCCACCAACGACATCATCGCCGAGTCGCCTATCGTTTCGTGTACGCCGCTTATTCCGCCAACTTCCCCAAAAATGAACGGCAGCAACATGAAAGAAAAGGCAATTGTCAGCAGTCCCTGAACGTAGTCGGTTACTATGGCCGCTCCCAAACCGCCCGCCACACCATAGACGACAAACATCACTGTCACGCAGATGATTGCCAAATTGGCGTCAATGATGCCTCCGGTCCCCGCGTCCACGAGCATCCCAGCTCCTTTGAGCATCAGGCCTATTTTTACGCACATGTTTGCCATCCCAACCACTGCAAACAGAACAGCTACGCTACGATCGTAGCGCAGTTCGTAAACGTCAGCGGTGGTTATCGCGCGAAATCGCCGAAAGATGGGAGCGATTAGCCAGTAGAAAGGCGTTACGAAGAGCCACAACCATTGATACCAAATTCCACTTAGCCCGGATCGAAAAGTCGCTGAGGAAACTGTTACAGCCTGATCCGAGGCGGTGCCCGTGCCAAAAGCATGCATAATCATCATGCCCTTGCCGAACTTGCGAGGCATGAAAAAGTCTTCGAGACCCGAGATGCGGCGGCCCATCCAGACGCCTAGCAGGGTGATACCGATCAGATAAACAATGACCACCAAGCCGTCTATTGGGTGAAGTCCTGCGGACGAGGCAGTTGGCAACGCAAGTTCTGTTGTCATCATTGAGCCCGCGCGTTGGGGTGTCGGAGCGCTTCGATCACAGCACTATTGTCCGCGTCACCAAAGCCTAGTTGCTCCGCCTTTTCCAGAAGCTCCTTGTGCACCAGGCTCAACGGTATGTTCAATCCGTTCCGCTCGGCTTGCGCCAGAATCAATCGTACATCTTTGAGATGTTGGGAGAGTCGTGCCTGCGGTTCATAATTGTGTGTCGTCATCCGCCAGCCCTTACTTTGCATGACAGCCGCTGCGGCCGGGGTCTGTTGTAGAATTTTCAGTGTTTCGTTTGGATCGAAGCCGAGTGATTCGGCAAAAACCAGGCCTTCTGCCAAGACTGCGCGTTGTAGCCCCAGCATCAGGTTGTGAACCAACTTGAATCGTGAAGCTGAGCCAACCGGCCCTAGATAAAAGTGCGTTGACGTGATTGACGCTAGTTGCGGCTCGATTCGTTGCACAATTTCTGCGTCTCCTCCCAGGAACAAAGCAGCCTGTACACTACGGACTTGGGCACTCGATCCGGCCACGGTCGCCTCAACATAGTGCACTCCGAATTGCAACAGCGACTTTCCAATGGCGATCATGTCGATCGGGTCACCCGTCGTCGTGTCCACCACAATCTGGCCAGGCCTAAAATGACGACGCAGCTGGTTAACCAAGGAGAGTACAACGTCGCTCGAGGGCAATGAAAGCCACAAAATATCACAGCCTCGGACAACTTCTTCCGCGGAGTTACATTCCACGCCGCCCAGCTGCACTAGCGCCTTACGTTGAACTGCGTTTGTGTCGTATCCGCAGATGCTAGTGCCACATTCGACCATACGCTCCGCTAGCGCTGAACCCAGCAGTCCCAGGCCGATCAGTCCGGTTGCCTTGACAACGCTACACGGATTTTCTGCAGCAGAATCAAAATTGTTCATTGGTTGAGGCGGGGCAAGAGAAGAGGTGTCTTCCAGGAGATATTGTGATTCGCTCAACCGCAATTTGTGAGCTCGACTTTCAGCAGCGCCTCCGGCTGCTCAAGGTTCTCGCTTTGGGTTGGCTGTTGAAACGAGCATGGCGTATTCCGCGCGGTTCTTCAAGGCCCGAAGGGTCGACACAATCTTTATCCATCCAGATGGATAGACGTAGGTTTCTGCGTTTTGCAGCAGCCAAAGAGCGATACCGAGGCAATCGATTTCGCGCATGAGCATCACGATGCTTATCACGCGCACGAGCGAAAGCTAGTGTATTTGTTGTCACGTTTTCCACTGCAGCTTCTGTTGAATGCCAGGATCTGGTACTATTTGATTAGGCAAGATAGCAACCGCGCTAACAAATGGCCCGCGAGGGAGACTTGCAGATTCTACTATCTGTTCAACTTGACTCACGTTGCAACTCGATGCGTATTATTGGTTTGTAGCAACATGGCATCCGGTTCGATCATGCGAGTATTGCTTAGATGTATTGCTGTCGTATTTGTACTTTCAATACTGATTACTGTATTTGCGGTTGGAGTAACTGTTGAGGGAATAGATGACGCATATGCTCAATGGGGCGCTGCAGATCTTGTCATCATTTATATGGACGATCATGACGGAGCGTGGCCAAAGAGTTGGGATGCTCTTGAGCCGTACTTCGACAAATACGGCTGTCATGTTTCCGGATGGAGTTACGAAACGTTCCAAAAGCACATCTGGATTGACTTTACTGCAGACTCGACCCAACTCAAAAGGAAGGCGATGAGCGCGAACTCGCCAATATTCAACGTAATCGGATCCACAAGATTCTACTCACCGCACTTTGGCGTCGACGGACCCAACGGAATGATTCATCGCTATTTCAATCCAGATTCACCAAATCCGGACCCGCCAACTACCGCTACTATAGAATTAGCGAAGTAAAGCCTGGAATCTTCTCCACGGCGAATGGACACGAAGGCTCTCCGCTTGGCGCCCTTTAGGACCTGGGGAAAAATAACTTGGGCATTTTTCATCTG
>JAGQPR010000147.1 GCA_020426625.1 Planctomycetales bacterium | reverse complement strand
CTGCTCTTTGGCATGGGAGCTGCTCACTGAGTTGACATTCAAAACCACTTCCCGCAACCAAAGGATTCTCAACATGGACTCTCACAAAAAGCTTGTTGACCTATTGCACGACTTCGATACGGCAATGCTTGTGACACGTGGTGAAGATGGGGCAATGGATGCGCGGCCAATGGCAGTGGTTAAAGTGGAGGACGACGGACAGCTTTGGTTCGTCACGGACCGGCACTCAGGCAAGATCGCTGATTTGAAGTTCGACTCGGAAGTTGCGATCACGATGCAGCGGTCCAACAGGTTCGTTTCGCTTTCAGGAACCGCAACGATCGTCGACGATCAACCCACGCTCGATGCACTTTGGCAGGAGACTTGGAGGGTTTGGTTTCCCGAGGGGAAGGCGAGCGAGTCCATCATCCTGATTCGCATCCAACCGACTCAGGGAGAATACTGGGATAACTCGGGTTTGACAGGCCTGAAGTATTTGCTGAAAGCGGGCACCGCATACCTGCAGAGCAAGAAACCAGAGACCGACGCATCCACCAATGCGACCGTGTCATTCTAGTTTCGGGCAGAAGCTTTTCTCACTAGGGCGCGAATCATGATCGGCTGGGTGGTTTTCGGATTCATTGTCGGTTTGATAGCACGAGGTATCGTGCCTGGCGAGCAGCCATTAGGTTGCTTGCGGACAATCCTGCTGGGAGTAGCGGGTTCCTTCGTTGGAGGCGCAATCGGATACTTGTTCCAAGGTGGATCGCTAATTCAGTCCAGCGGCTGGATTGGTTCGATCGTTGGTGCGATCATTCTGCTTGGCATTTCCTACCGCCGCGGAAAATTCGTGGAATAGAGGGACAAGAATGGCGAGTTGCGTGCTATAACTGTGTCCCATCGCTGCCGTGATTTAGTTGTCCTCACGCCACTCAGAGTTCAGCGAGGTGTAGTATAGTCCCACCGTGGGCATTCGAATGAACTCCCACCCTGTATGACGCGCAACATGGAATTTTTTGCAAATTCCTCCACGCAATATCTGAATGCTATCAGAATGACGCCGACCGTGAAAAATTCTGTGCCTTTGATCGTCGGCGTTGGCGCCTCGGCAGGTGGACTGGAGGCATTTCAGGATCTGCTGCGATCGCTCGGTGACACAGAAGATTTCTCGATTGTCTTCGTTCAGCACCTTGAAAAGGATGGCGGCGATTTACTGATCGAACTTCTGTCCAAGTCGACTTCGATGGAAGTGGTCAGTGTCAATGGCCGGAAGAAACTCAAGCCTGGAACGCTCTTTGTCTGCCCTCCTTGGACGTTGCTCGAATTGACGAACGGGTCGTTGAGGATTGCGAAAAGGGCCGACAACGAACGTCCTGAAGCTCCCATCGACCATTTCTTGCAGTCGCTGGCTGAACATCAGGGGGAACGTGGCGTCGGCGTAATCTTATCCGGGACTGGCTCCGATGGAACATTGGGCCTGAAAGCGATCAGTGATGCGGGTGGGATGACGTTTGCTCAGTCCGCTGAGACGGCTAAGTACGATAGCATGCCACGCAGTGCAGCCATCACGGGCGTCGCCGACCATGTACTGTCGGCAAATGCGATCGCCGTGGAATTGAAGAAGTACGCAAGCTATCTGAAGAGCCTTGACCAAGAATCGGTCGAATCTTCATCGGTCAAGCAAATTCATGAGGCGATTCCCGAGATTTCGAAGCGGTTGATGGAGTTAACCAACCACAACTTTCAGCACTACAAACAGAACACGCTCGCGCGACGAATTCGCCGGCGCATGCAAGTGTTAAAGATTTCCAGCGTTGAGAGCTACGTCCAACATCTCAACGACGATGTGGAAGAACCGCAAGCTCTCTTTCGCGAACTTTTGATCAGCGTGACGGAATTCTTTCGTGACCCCGAGGCCTTTGAGTTGCTTGCCGATACGGTCATTCCAAAGTTATTCGCTGGTCGCAAGCCAGAAGACGTAGTACGTATTTGGGTGCCTGGATGCGCGACTGGCGAAGAAGCCTACTCCATCGCGATGCTGTGCCGCGAGCAGATGGATCCAATGGACTCGCCACCTGAAGTGCAAATCTTTGCGACTGACATTGATGATCGAGCGTTAAAGATCTGTCGACAAGGCGTTTATCCAATCGGAATCGAAGACGACGTTGCGCCAGAACGACTCAGGCGTTTCTTTATCAAACGTGGCAAGAAGTTTCAGGTGACACAAGAGATTCGCGAATTGGTGCTTTTTAGCGCTCATAACTTGATTAGTGATCCGCCGTTCTCGCGATTAGATTTCATTTCGTGTCGTAATTTGTTGATCTATCTGGGACCTCATTTGCAGAAGAAACTGATCCCGCTGTTTCATTACGCGCTGCGTCCCAGCGGGTTTCTATTGTTAGGACCATCCGAAAACATTTCGTCGCATGGCGAGTTGTTCCGAGTCGTCAATGCCAAGCACCGTCTGTCCCAACGCAAAGGGACTGGCGCTGGTGCGACGGCAACACTATCGGTTGAGGAAGGTGGCAAGAACGCAGGCGAGTCCAACGCAGCGCCTATTACCGCTTCGCATTCGACCGACGATTTATTGCATGTCATGCAGCGTATCGTATTGGACGAATTTGCTCCGAAGTCAGTGATCGTCGAAGAAGATGGCAAGATTCTGTGTGCTTCAGCCGACATGGACAAGTACTTGACGGTGGGCACGGGCAACTTTCAAAACGACATTATCAAGATGGCTCGTAGTGGATTGCGTGTTGGATTACGAGCAACCTTGCAAGAGGCGAAAGCGAAACGACGCCGGATCGTTCACGACGATCTCTCCATTCGCATTGAAGGCAAACTGCAGCGGGTGATGTTGACGGTACAACCGATGCCACGCATTGGTGAAGAAGCTGAATTGTTCTTAATAGTGTTCCACGATGCGGGGCTGCCGCTGGTCCACGGCGAAAAAGCTCCGACGTTGTCCGGTGACGATGAGTCGACGTTTATTCGGGCTGACAATGATGCCGAATCGATCATTGCACATCTGGAGCGAGAGCTTTCGTCGACTCGCCACGATTTGGAGAGGTCACTGCAGGACTACGAAACGGCCAATGAAGAACTGAAGTCGTCGAATGAAGAACTGATCTCCCTGAACGAGGAGATGCAGTCGGCGAACGAAGAGCTAGAGACTTCAAAAGAGGAGATCCAATCGGCTGTCACTGCCCTAGAGCGAACCAACAGCGACTTGGAGAACCTGCTTCGCAGCACGCAAATCGCCACGATCTTCCTCGATGATGATTTGCAGATCCGTAGCTTCACGCCTGCCGCGACGGCCATCTACGGATTGATTCCTACGGACGTCGGCCGCCCACTCTCTCATCTGATGCCGCTGGCAGACTACATCCCACCTTTGCCCGAACCTAAGAGTGTTGATGGAGACACGGACAATACAGACACGTTTCAGACTCGTGACGGACGTTGGTTCATGCGACGCGTGCTGCCATATCGTTCGCATCAGGGCGTGAGGAGTGGAATCGTAGTAACGTTCCATGATGTAACTGCGGAACGTTTGGCACAGGAGAAGATAAAAAGCAGTGAAAGTCAGCTTCGGTCACTCATTAGCTCGACTGCTGAAGGGATCTATGGAATCGATTTGGATGGGAAATGCACCTTTGCGAATGAAGCCTGTGCGAAGCTGCTCGGTTACGAAACAACTCAAGAGCTGTTGGGCCAAGACATGCATTCGCTTGTCCACCATTCGTACGCAGATGGTAGCCCATTTCCGGTTGAAGAGTGCCAAATTGGCGCAGCGTTTAATGAGAATCGTCGCGTCCACGTGGATGATGAAGTTTTCTGGCGAAAGGATGGGTCGGCGTTTGACGTGGAATATTGGTCGTACCCGCAAGTTCAGGACGAACGGATCGTTGGCTGCGTAGTCACTTTCCTAGACATTACTGAACGCAAGAAGTCGGCCACTGAGATTGCCAATCGAGAATCTCGCCTCCGCCGTGTAATCGACAACACGCTGAACTTTGTCGGCGAGTTGGATAACGCCGGCGTGCTACGCGAAATGAACCAAACCGCGCTCCAGGCGGGTGGCATCGAGCGTGAGGACGTGATCGACAAGCCCTTCTGGGAATGCTACTGGTGGTCGTATGACAGTAAAGTCGTCGAGCAATTGAAGACGGCAATCGCAACGGCTCTCAACGGCGAAGTCGTTCGATATGATGTCGAAATTCGGACGGCCGGTGACTCGCGATTGATGATCGACTTCATGCTGGCTCCAGTTACCAACGAAGATGGCAATATCACTCACTTGATTCCGTCAGGTGTCGATATCAGCGAACGCAAGTTTGCGGAAGTGGAAATCCAGCATCGCGTCGCGCAGCTCGACTTGGCTCTTGAGGCGGGCCAGATGGGAATTTGGGAATGGGATATCTCTGCCGATCATGTGACTTGGTCGCCACGTCTATTTGAGATGTTTGGTTATACGGAGCAAACGTTTGTTCCCACAAAGGCGGGCTTCCTTGATGCGGTTCATCCCGAAGACAGACGGCAGGTCGAATTGCTAATCGAGTCGGCGTTTAGGCAGCCTTGCGTGAACCATGAAGTGGAATTTCGCGTCGTCCGTGGGGATAACCGTAACGTCGTTTGGACGCACTGCCGTGGTCACATTCGCCGTCGAGAAGACGGCGCGCCCTTGTCGATTCTCAGCGTGGCCGTGGATATTACAAGTCGAAAGGAAAGAGAACTCTCTCTTGCCTTCTTGGCTGATTTGCAAGGCAAGTTGACAGGGTTGACAACCGCAGATGCCATTATACAAGTGGCCGGTGGGCGAGTTGCCGAGTATCTGCAGTTGTCCCATTTTCTGGTCATCGAAATGGACGAACGCGCAGAGCACGCGAAAGTTATCGCGGATTACTGCACCGACGAGTCGACGAGCTTGCTTGGCGTTTACGACATGTCAGAATTCGCGACGGAAGAGGAACGCCATCAACTTGCTGCTGGTCGGCCGATGGTCGTCAACGATACATCAGCGGAAACGAGATCGCCGACCTATGCGAAGAACTTCTCCTCGCTGCAAGTCGGGGCGATCATTAATGCTCCTAGCAGTCGTGACAAGACACTTCGATTCATGATCGCAATTACCAAACGTGAGCCCTACGTTTGGCGCGAGGATGAGATCGATATCATTTGCCAACTCTCTAACATCATTCGCCTAAAGCTGGAGCGAGCACACGCCGAGCTTGCGCTGCGCGAAAATGAGGAGCAGCTGCGGATTGGAATCGGAGTGGCCGAATTCGTGCTTGCAGAAATCGACTACGCGAACAACACAGTGACTCTGTCATCCGAAGCCGCCAAGCTATACGGCTTGGGCGAAAGCGAAACGCACGTCACGCGAGAGCGGATTCACAGTGTATTTCATCCTGAGGATGTCGAATCGCTGAAGCAACACATCGAGCAATGTTTGGATGCTGAGGTCGGCGGCGAAATGTCCGTCGACCACCGCATCATTCTGCCCAGCGGCGAAGTGCGTTGGCTGAGTGTTCGTAAACGCGTCTTCTTCAATCGTGCTCACGAGCGTCCGCGGCCTAGAAAAGGCATTTTAGCAGCGCGGGACATCACGGAACAAAAGCGATGGGAAATTGAACTGGCAGATCGTGAGGCGCAATTACGTCGCGTGATTAACAATCAGCTTGGACTGGTTGGAGTTGTTAGCAAGGCCGGAATATTGTTGGAGGTGGACGACCGGTCGCTCGCCATCGCTCATACTCGCCGCGAAGATGTCGTAGGAAAGCACTTTGCCGACGCGCCATGGTGGAGCTACGATCTCAGTGTTGCCCAGGGCGTCCGCGATGCTATGAATCTCGCGATGACTGGGGAAATTGTGCGTTACGATGTGTCATTGTTTGCTCATGGCGACGAAGGAGTGTTGATCGATTTCATGATTGCGCCGGTCAAGAACGAGGCTGGAGAAGTTGAGTATCTGATACCCTCCGGAGTCGACATTCGCGAGCGGGCTGCTTACGAGCGCTCTCTCAAAGAAACGTCGCTGCGAATGGAGATGGCGATGCGTGCCGGTGGCATGGCGGCTTGGGAGTGGACACCGGAAAAGAGTATATGGACCAAACAGCTTTATGATTTGGTCGGTATCGACCCCGCCCAAGAAGCGAGCACAGAACTTTTCTTCTCGCTAGTTCACCCCGATGATATTGAAGGTCTAAAGTCCCATTGGCAAATCGTGATCGGTGGTTCCGAGTCCTATGATGCTGAGTTCCGCATCATTCGGCCAGACGGTCAAGTGCGTTGGATTAATGGCCTTGGTGAAGTCGTCAGGAACCGTAGCGGCAAAGTGGTCAAAATGTATGGTGTGAATTGGGATTCGACTAATGAGCATGAGCAGGCTGCAGCATTGCGCGAGAGTGAGAAGCGGGCCCAAGCAGCGAATCAATCCAAGAGTGAGTTTCTTGCCAACATGAGCCATGAAATTCGCACGCCAATGACAGCGATACTCGGATACGCCGATTTGATCGCAGAGAAGGTTCAGGACAGCGATGCGACAGAGTACCTCCGCACTATCCGTCGTAACGGAGGGCACTTGCTCGACATCATCAACGATATATTGGACCTATCAAAGATCGAGGCTGGAAAGTTTGACGTCCACCATGTGAGTTTTTCACCTCAGTGGCTTGTTGAAGATGTTCGCTCCATCATGGAGGTGCGGGCTACCGAGAGCAACATTGAGCTCGACGTCGAATATCGTGGCTCGATCCCGGAACAGATCGAAAGCGATCCCAAACGTTTGCGGCAAGTACTGATCAACTTGGTCGGCAACGCAATCAAGTTCACGCCGCAGGGGACCGTTAGTATCGTTGTCAGCTACTGCCAGGCATCGGGCAAACTACAATTTGATGTGGTTGATTCTGGTATCGGCATCAGTGAGAAACAACGTCACAGGCTATTTCTGCCTTTCTCGCAAGGAGATGGAAATGTAAATCGCGAGTTCGGCGGAACAGGATTGGGACTGGCGATTAGCAAGAGACTTGCAGAAATGCTCGGCGGTGAAATCTCTGTGGAGAGTGAAGTTGGGCAGGGCAGCACCTTTAGGGTTACGATTGACGCGGGCGTTACAAGTCGTACCACGCTGGTCAATCCGACGGCACAAACGCATACCCAGCAGACAGAAGAGGTGTCTGATGATATCCGCTTAGACTGTCACATTCTCGTTGTCGATGATCGGCGTGACATTCGTTTTCTAAGCAAGCGTTTTCTGACTGCGGCTGGAGCGACCGTCGTTGAAGCGCAAGACGGTATAGTCGCAGTAGAGATCGTATCCAAAGCCATTGAGCAGGGGACCACTTACGATCTAATCCTGCTCGACATGCAGATGCCCAATCTTGACGGCTACGCGACGGCTAAGGCATTACGCGAACTCGGTTTCGCTCGCCCAATAATCGCATTGACAGCGGATGCGATGCAGGGGGACATGCAACGCTGCATCGACAGTGGTTGCAACGACTATTTGAGTAAGCCGATCGACCGACGGAAGATGCTCGAGCTAGTTCACCGCCTAACCGCTGTGTGAGGTGCCTGGCCCAACAGCAAGAAAGCGTCGGCATATGCAACGAGCAACTCATTCCTGAAAGGCAGTCCGTACAGTGTGTCCGAACCGCCTTTTGCGCCATTTGTTTCAGGGGAAGTATATTTGAACTGCACCCTACCGACTCCAGCGTTCGCGCCAGCTTAATTGTCGTTCACGTTGGGCACCCATGGAAATGCCGACCAACAACCCGGCAACTAATCCAAGACCGAAGGCCGTACCAATCGATTCCAGAGGATGCCGCGCGACCGCCTTCATTGATGCGTCATAACCGCGTTTGCTTTGTTCGGCTACGTTGTCGTAGCCGTCTCTTACGGACTCCGCAGCGGACGACGCAAACTCCGCAGCACGATCCAACATCGAGTCGCAGGACGCTCCACACTCTTCGAGAAATGCTTCGATTTGCTCGCGCGTTTGGCCGGTTTTTTGTTGCACGACACCCACCAGCTGTTCGATATTCCCATTGACACGGGCCAGGTCGTTGTCGGTTAGCTGTCCGTATTTTTCTTTCACTTTCCCAAGGAGCTGTTTCCAACTGCCGCTCATCTCTTGTCGTGTAGCCATCATCTTTTCTCCGTTAAATTCCATTCTCAAGCCAGGGTGACTCGACCGATAGTTCTCCAGGAGCAACTGATGTGCCAAAGGAGAGTACCACAAGTTTTTCCTATTAGGAACTGAATGCGAGAGATCAATTTGTCACTTGGGTTGAGCCACTTTGTGATAAACCATATGCAAGCGCAATCCGACGCCCCCGCTGGCGACCGCTGGGAGATCGTAGCTGAGGTTGGAAGGCGACCAGGTTGGTCGCCAAGTGCCTGCAGCTCACTCAGGCTTAGATATCACAGCTCAGACGTTGGAGGCCGCGAGCTCCTGATTTACCACGTTACGGGCTGGCAGCAGGGAGCGAATCTTTAAAGCTGCTTGCGCGAATGTTGTGGTCATTAAGTTCGCCCCAGATCTACGAAATTTCGAGTATAGGCGATCAAAGTGTCGGAATCTCCCACAGCAGCAGGCGATGATTGGACCCTTGTAGCCCTGGCTACGGATGGCTCTTGAGAGGAGCCGAGCCTGCCGAAAACCGCCCGACGGAACGACGACGATCAGTACGATTGTCGGCTGGCATTCATTGACTTTGTCTGCGACATCTTCGACTAGCGTCCCACAATCAATACGATGGATGCACACTTCGGGCAGCGACAAGTCTAACGCTTTCAGCAATAGCTCCTCGCTTGCGTTGTGTGCCGCGCATCCAACCACCTGCACGTTCCGGTGCTCTTCCACAACCGAAAATGAAGTCTTCTCAGTTTCTAAAGACGGGGCCACAGCTGTACTTGCCGGCCACGCGACTTTGTCAATGGCTAGTTCAAATCCTTCAAATAGCTGCTCCAAGTCACTGGAGTCAAGGTGCTCTTGTTGAAGGTCTCTATCGATCCTCTTGAGTGTCGGAGCCAGAATCGAATCTAAGGCTGCGATGGCGCCCTGCCGTTCGATCTCTTCCTCCAGGAATTCTCGAGCGCGGTGTTGATCTTTCGCAAGCAGTCGTTGATAGAAGCGTTGCCAGGCGACAATCACGCTTGCTTCCCCAAGGAGAGTCGCGAACACTTGGAAGTACCGAACATGGCGACCGAGAACCACAAGGCAGACGGTGAGTGGCGTTGACAACAACAGACCCACAGGTCCCCAGAGCCAGCCCCAGAAGACCGCCGCGAAAATAATCGCGATTGCAGAAAGTCCTGTTGATACACCGTACAGCCAAGGCTCTACGATGTTGTTGCTGACCAGCTCCAGAGTGACAATTAGCCCGAGCACGGCCAGGGTGACGGAATAACCTGGGAATACTGCCAACGATAGCACCACCGGTAAGCTACCAGCCACGAGCGGACCTGCATAAGGTACAAATCGCAGCATCGCGGCAAGTACGCCCCACAATACGCAGTTCGGAAAGTTGCCGTCTGGTGCGAAAACGAGCCCGATGAGGTAAAGCCCAGCTCCAAGCACCAGGCCATAGCTCCCATTAACGATCGATAGTGCTAAGAGGTACTTGCTAATTCGTTTTGCCGCTTCTTGAAGCGCCTCTGTGGTGGTTACAAAATTCCCCTGGCTGAGCACCATAATCATGCGATCACGCATGTCCTCGCGGTACGCAAGAAGAAACAACACAAATACTGCAACGAGACCAAATGTGCCCAGAGGGCCGAAGATGCGACCGGCAGTTCCGGCCCAGGTTAACGCAGTCGTCTGACCTGGCACCTCGACTGTGTACAGCGGCCTATCTCGCGAAGTGCCATCGTGCTGCGCAGTCTTGTCGCTTTGACTGCCACCAAAAAAGGTTGAGGCGATCTCACTAATGCGGCTCGAACCGCTCCTGCTTTCCGAATCTCTTGGGCCAACTACGATTTCGGAAGCGGCTGCTCGTTGCTCGGCATTGGGAGTGTCGATAGCCTCATTGACTTCATCCGCCAGCTGCTCTAGCTCTTCTCCCATGCCTGATCCAAGCCCAGAGACAGCCTTTGCTTTGGAAATCAGCTCTTCTTTATATTGTGGTAGTTGACCAACTAGTTCGGTCAGTTCGCGCCCCACCAACGCTAGCGTACCGCCCAGCAAAAGAAAGGCGAGGAAGGCAGTGGTGCCGACGGCTATCGCATTCCCCGTCCCCAATCTACGGATTCGATTGACGACTGGACTTAGCATGAAAGCCAGCAAGACAGCGAGCGTAAGGGGGACAAAAACTTGCTGGCCTAGGCGCAGCGCCGCCACGACTGATAGCCCTGCAATGATTTGCGCTGAACTAGTAAGCGATTTTGTACGTGACGAGGGCTTCATTCCCGATTTTCCAATCCAAGTGGGGCGATACTTGACGCCGAAAGCTGCGATCCCGAACAAGTAGGCAATTACCATGCCAAGTCCGCTTGCTTGTCCATCCTGGTGCTTCGTCAGCCCATGTCGCGTGGCACACGAGTTGCGGGGTCGCCTGCTGTACTGAGAACGACCATCTTGGGGCGATGTGATCGATGATCAACCAGCTGCTGGATTGAGATGGAGCCAGATGCCAGAAGTACCGTCAGCGCGGTTGCCACGATTTCAGGACGAACGCATGGCGACTAATGCCAGCGATATGCAGTGGTGAATTGCCCCCCGCTTCGAGCCATCTATTTCTCATTACGAAGAATGAATGGAATATCGACCCGACATTCCAACAAGTAACACATGGGGAAACAAAATGAGTGGATCAATGGATTGCTGCGGGTTAACGGACGTTGGCCGCAAACGGAAAAACAATGAAGATCAATTTCTGATTGCCGATGTTTCGAAGTCCATGCGAGTCCATCAGACCAGTCTAGCCCTGGATCACCAGACGCGGCTGTTCGGGGATACGAAAGGTAAACTGCTTCTGGTGGCCGATGGAATGGGGGGGCACGAGGCAGGAGAGCGTGCGAGCCAGGTAGTGATCGACGGCATTGTTGACCACACGCTGAATCGCCTCTCTTGGTTCATGTTTAACGATTGCCTCACAGATGATGAATTCGAAGAACAGCTGAAGCAAGGACTCGTGGAATGCCAGCGGCGCATCGACCGTGAAGTAGAGGCAATACCGTCGCGCCGTGGGATGGGATCTACGCTCACACTATGTTACATCGTTTGGCCTCGAATGTTCCTGGTGCACGTGGGAGACAGTCGCTGCTACCTGCTTCGGGGTGGAGTCCTGCAGCAACTCACACGAGATCACACCTTGGCTGAACTCAGCGAAGCAATACGGAGAAAAGCAGAAGATACGGGTGAGGGGTTAGATGATATGCCTGATGAGTCGCTGGGACCGATGGCTCATGTACTTTGGAACGCCATTGGTGGGGCAGAGCAAGACCCACACCCGGATGCCCAGGCCTTGAATTTGGAGATAGGCGACACTTTGCTCCTATGCACTGATGGCTTGAACAAACATCTTTCGAAACGCCAAATTACGGAAATCCTCTCGCTTCCCATCAAAACGGACGAAAAATGTCAGGTTCTGGTTGAAGCAGCCAACGATGCGGGTGGCACGGACAATATCACAGTTGTTATAAGTTCATTCACTAAGGACACGGAATCTCTTGAAGCCAACGCCGAGATCGAGCTTCCTCTCAACGACGCACTGCCGAACACAGATGAATTTTTTGAACCAATACCCAGCTGAATAAGCGACAGGCGAGCTAGAATTCATGAGTGCGAATTTACTATTTTGGTGGGATGAACTGCGAGAGAAAATGTGGTTCATCCCATCAGTCTATTGCGTCGCTGCCATCGTCGTTGCTTTCGTGGTCTTGAGTATTGATCGCGAATTTGAGATTGGCAGTGATGCGTTTCTACCGTTCCTACAGACGACAGGGGGCTCCGGAAGGATTGTCCTCGGCTCCCTGATCGGCGCGCTCGTAACGGTATTGGGGCTTGTCTTCTCGCTAACGATGCTTTCGGTATCGCAGACCGCCAGCCAATACGGACCACGACTGATTCGATCTGTTTTCGACTCAAACATCGCTCAAAATACTATTGGCTTCATCTTGTCGACAGTCGTGTTCTGTATGATCGTTCTGCGGTCAATCCGGGATCTAAAGGATAGTGGGTCACTCTTTACCCCCCATCTGTCAATACTCACTGCAGAGTTGGCCAGCGCTGCATGCATCTTTGTTCTGCTGGCCTTCACCAACCATGTTACGCGTTGCATGCGAGCAGAGACGCTCATCCAAAGCATCTACAACGATCTGATTAGGGCTGCGGAGGATTTATTCCCGGCCGTCGCCGAAATAAGAGACGCAGATGGGATCGAGCTGTCGAACGTTAGTGCTTGGAGCGACCTCGTGAATGCTAAGTCGCTTACCAGTGGACAATCCGGCTATTTGCAGGCGATTCAATTGCAAGGGGTCGTGGCTTGTGCATCAGAACGCGGCCACCGCCTCGAAATTTCCCACCGCGCTGGCGATTTTATCCACGCGGGTGAAGTGATTGCACGCGTACAACTGTCCCAAGATGAAGCAGAGGGGACCAAAGATAGCTTGGAGAACTACCAATCGTTTTTTCTGATAGGGACGGTCCGAACTCTTCGGCAAGACATTGAAGCAGGGGTGCTGGAGCTTGTGGAAGCCGGGGTTCGAGCTCTCTCGCCTGGCGTCAATGATCCGATTACGGCAATCAACGTTATCGATTATGTCTCTTCGTTTATGCGAGATCTTGCTGGACGCCAATGGCCGAATCCAATCTTGGTCGACGGTGATGGCATTCCAGTACTGAGGGTCAATGTGACAGACTTTAGAGGCGTGCTAAACGCAGGCTTTGATCAGTTGCGGCAGTACGCAGGCAATTCCGTCGCGGTCAATTGTCGATTATTGGAAGGTCTAGCGGCAATTGCGATATCAAGCACGCAACCCGAAGACCGGGCCGCTATCAAGCGGCAGGCGGACATGATAGTTCGAGCTGCTGACCGAAATATCTTTGAGCCAGAAGACAAGCGAGATATTCGCGCTCGCGCGGAACAGGTTGACAAGGCCATCCGGCGTAGCGAACACCAATCAACACAAGATACTACCGAGCGAGAACAATCTTGAAGCGAGGCAAATGCGAATGCAATCGGTGGATTTTCTTCGGAAATACTGTTTGCTTGGGCTGTGAACGTACCGTGGGACGCTGCTGCGCATGTCACGCAATGTCCAGTTTTTCACCAATAAACAATGGGGAGTATTTCCGTTGTAACAATTGTCGGTCGGCAGTAAGACCCTGTGGAAATCGCAAACTAGGAGTATGCAACTGCTTTGCCGTCCCAACCGCAGTGGCCGGCATTACCTTGTGCGCATATTGCGAATTCACGAGGATTGTGCCGAGGCACGATTCGGCTGAACAGTTGCACAGATGGCGAGACCTTGAGAGTGCCAAGCGTCGGCTCTTGATTCAGCTGAGTGGACTTGGCTTCCCGCCTTTCTCGTCTAAGTTCGCACCTACCAGCCGACTACAATTTGAGTTCAAAGAAAATTCAACCCTGGCGGACGGAACCATCGATGCGGTATTTACGGGACACGAAAACGGCACCATTACAATCAATGTGCAGGAAGCAGATAGCGTAAGTCGGGAGCAATCGCGTGTGGCTTTCAACGAACCGCAGCGCACTTTGATTGGCCACATGCGTCATGAATATGGGCATTACCTCGACCTGTGCTGTATTCAAGGCGACCGTCTGCGTAACCAGTATGTGGATCTCTTCGGAGATCCTTTCGCGATAGATTACTCCATCGCAAAGACTCAATACTACGCTACAGGGCCTAGAGATCATTGGTCGGGCAGGTATGTGAGTGCCTACGCGTCCATGCATCCTTGGGAGGATTTCGCGGAAACGGTCAACGTCTATCTAGACGTGATGGCTCTTGCAGAGACGGCTCGCGATCAACTTGGTGTCGAAGTTGATACATCTAACACCGCATGCGTGGCGATCTTCATTTCCCGATTATTGGATTTGGCAATTGCCGTGAGCGAGTTTAATTACGATATGGGTTTGAGCTCGTTATTGCCCGAACGGTTCAATGACGATGTCGTCTGCAAACTCAGCTACGTTCACGGTCTTCGGTGAACGCTCACGAAGATATCTCCCTGTGCAATGGCTTGTTTCCCAGCAGATTTGCGTTGCGAGCTGCTCGCTCAAGGTCCGAACTGCCGTTTCAACAACCACGCGGGATTCTTGTAATACCTGCCACCACTGGGTTCTGCAAAGATAGCCTCGACTTTTCAATGAACGACGGCGGTTTGAGTCGGACTTGCATACATATGGCACAGCAATAGCATTGCTTAGCGACATCTTGAATCTGAGGCCTTGTGGCCGATGTAGCAAACAACACTGGAGAAATGAAATGAGACGTTCACTTGGTATTCTGTTTCTGTCTGGCACATGCCTGGCATTCGGCTGCGATAGCAACGATCGTGCTGACGCCGTTCGTGATGCCACACAGGAGCGAGCGGATGAGATTCGGGAATCACATGACGAAAGCGCAGACTTGTTGCGAGATGTCGCAGGAAAGGACTGGACAGGCGCAGCCGAAAACGACGGCGTGGAGCGTGCAGCAGATGGACTTGAGTCGGCAGGCGAGAAGGCAGCAGACGCGGTCGAAACACAGGGCGAGCGCAAAGCGGACGAGATTGAGAAGCGCGATGGGAATTAGAATCACACTCACTTGAATCAAAACCACGCGGCATTATTCATGCCGCGTTTTTTATTCACTGAACACAATGAATCCGTTGGACCGACGAATCAGGATTTGGGCAAGGCAAACAATTCGTTGCCCCTACCTACCAATTGATCAGCGCACTCACGCTGCTTCTTTTTCAAGTACGTCGTGGATGTAGAGTTCTTCGACGCCAACCTTCAGCGCTGCTAGAAGTGGTGAAGCGATGGCCGCGCCAAGCAATCCAAATGCGACCCCCAAAATCGCCTGGAACGCAATTAGGAGCGCAGGCGGCAAGGAGATTTGAGAACGTTGTATGAGCGGTGTGACAACATAACTTTCGATCAGCTGTAGTCCAACATAGCCTACCACGACCAAAAGCATCGTGTTTGCACCCTGGGGTGCTGCAAACAAAACAGAAAGCATGAGCGCGATAAAGCCGCCAATGTTCGGCACAAAGGTAAGCGCGGCTGTGACGAGTCCCAAAGTGAAGGACATTGGAACGCCCAATGCGAAAAGCAGGCCTCCTGCTCCGAATCCCGTTACTAGCATACTACCAAAACGCCCCAGCAACCACTTCCACAGCGTATCTCCAATTTTATTGAAGACCTGGGTCATCCGAGCGCGACGCTGGATTGGAAAAAGTCGCACAATTCCGTCGCGGTAGCTCGAGGGATTGATCGCGAGAAACAATCCCACGAAGAAAATGAGAAGGCTATTAACGACCAATCCAAATGATGTGGCGAAGACGCGTGTGACCGACTGCATCGCCTGAGATGCGACTGGTTTTACTGCATCGATTACGTTTAAATTCTCTGGCTTACCGCTGTCGGCAGTCTCCTTTACTTGCGAAGAGTTCGCTGGAGCCCGTTCAGCCGGAATGTCAATCAAGTCGCTAAGATACGGTGTCGAGCGCATGGTAGAACCCAGGGTAGGGTACTTCTGAGCCGCATCCACAAGCGCCGCTTGCGCTCGGCCTAGGTGCTCGCTTGCTTCCCCCACTTGCGTGTTGATGCGCGCACCAACGAAAAACGTGGTCAACGCACTGGTGATTACCAAGGCACAAGTTACTGTGGCAACAGCCCACCCGTGCGAAATTCCGCTAAAACGCGTGAGGGCGGCACTCGTCTTGGCAAGGAAGACGCCGAACAGGACGGCCAGCG
>JAGQPR010000146.1 GCA_020426625.1 Planctomycetales bacterium | reverse complement strand
CCTGGGAATGACATGCAGCACGTAGACCAAACCAACCAGCACTCCCGCGATCATCGCGCCTGTTTGGTGGCCATACTGCCCACGAATCCCCCACCCCATGCCGCCCGCCATGGCAGACAACAGAACGACACTTACCAATCCGCGCGAACTCTTGAGGTGCAATGGAATGTTCCGAAAAATGACCCGTAATATGGTTGCGTGTGACTAGTTGGACAGCGCCACTTTCGATTAGGTTTAGCGCCGAAGGTCCAGCACATCCTCTGCCATAGCGGCAGGCCACGGTGCAGTTTTGAATGCATCGCTTAGGCCCGAACGAGCCGACACAGTTCTAGGCAAGTATATCCCTTCATCTAGATACTTCGATATCGGTATGCGGCCAAGCAAATGCTTTTCGAGAGACGAGCTAAGAACAGGGCTTGAGAGATATCGGGGCTCGGTCTTCGCCACAACAACAGGCTTCGTCTTCCGGTTCGACGGTTCGAATCGTCAAATATCGCATCGAAGGCGACAAGTATTCGATCTTGGCATGGCGGACTCCCGAGGGAATGAACACGACATCGCCGGGACCTGCGTGAACTATCTTGCCACCAAAATGATACTTGGCTGATCCTTCGAGTAAATAAAAAGCCTCTTCGGCAACGTGTTCATGCTCGTAGGCAGGATGGTTGGCTGTGTCGGCGATTTCCGTTAAGTGGATATGCAATCGACGAGCTTCGTCGCGATACCCAAGCAAAGACTGGTATTGGATACTCATCGGCTCTTTCTGATATTTGTACGAAAAAAAATGGGTTAGAACTGCCCCCCTCATGCCTCGTTCGGCAATCTCGGTGCCGCATCCGTACTGACTCGGCGGTCCAGATTCACACTAATTGTGAGCACTGGATGGAATGCTTCAAGAGTCAGCGTACAATACGAGCTTAGAATTCAAGCCATTGGAGAATCCCGCCATGCCAAATAAACTTCTCAAGTTTTGTTTCCTGCCGATTGCAGTCTTGATCCTTAGCGCCAGCTGTCAAGTTTTCGCCGCAATTCATTTGCCACATGTGTTCAGTGACCACATGGTTGTGCAACGCAATCGAGACGTCGCCCTGTGGGGCACCGCTACACCCGGTGATACGGTAACTGTCACGTTTAAGGATGCGACCAACAGCGCACAGGCTGGTGCGGATGGCAGCTGGCGGATTAGCATCCCAGTTGGGGAAGCTGATTCTTCAGGAGCGACCATGTCGTTTGCTGCTGGCAGCGAACGCGTCGAGATTCAGGATGTCTTGGTGGGCGAAGTTTGGTTCGCATCTGGCCAGTCCAATATGGTCTTCACGATGAACCGAACTCCAGCGTATGCGGATGTTATAGCATCGTCTGACTTGCCGCAGATCCGTATGTTTAATGCGCCGACAGTGACGGCGGTTGAGCCGCAAAGCGATATTGATGGTCAGTGGACGATTTGCGATCCGACTACCGTTGCCAACTATTCTGCCGTCGCTTTCTTTTTTGCGCGAAAGCTTCACCAAGAGCTCGGGGTTCCCATTGGCGTGATCAAGTCGGCTTGGGGCGGTAAGCCCGTGGAAACATTCACTAGTCGCGAGGCGCTGGGAACGTTGGAGGGCACCAGGAAATTGGTTGAAGCTGCGTTAGCCGCCGACGCCAAGTTCGATGCAAACCGAGCTCAAGCTGCGTATGAAACCCGTCTTGAACAATGGAATTCCGCTGATCAGGCCTGGCGAGCCAAGGCGGCTGACAAACGTGGCAATCGCCCTCGCAGACCAGCAGCTCCCAAGCGTGCCTTGGATACTGAAGGGCAACCAGGCGTCCTCTTCAATTCGATGATTCAGCCCTTCGTGGGTTATACGATGCAAGGAGCAATCTGGTATCAGGGGGAAGCCAACGCTAAACCAGGTGCCGTGCCCTACGATCAAACCTTGCCATTGATGATCAATGACTGGCGTACGCGATGGCAGGATGACTTTTCATTCTACTTTGTTCAACTAGCCAATTTTAGAGAACCAACGACTGAGCCTGGCGACGCAGACCCTTGGCCGCTTTTGCAAGATCGCATGCGGCGAATCCTGGGTTCGACGCCTGAAACGGGCATGGCAGTCATCAATGACATCGGCGAAGCCAAGGACATTCATCCGAAAAATAAGCACGACGTCGGTGAACGATTGGCTTTGTGGGCACTGGCCAAGGATTACGGTCGGGACATCGTTTATTCGGGACCCCTGTTTCGCTCAAGCTCGGTTAAGGATCAGGCGATACTCGTTCGTTTCGACCAAGTTGGAGCTGGACTGAAGATGCGCGATGGTGACAAACTTGAACGATTTGAAATTGCTGGCGAAGATGGCATTTGGCATTGGGCGAAGGCGACAATCGTGGGCACGGACACGGTTGTTGTCAGCAGCGAGGCTGTGAATAGTCCCCGAACTGTGCGTTACGCTTGGGCAGCGAATCCAACCGGAGCCAATTTGGTCAACAGCGCCGGATTGCCCGCGTCGGTGTTCTCAACCGAGTAAGACCGCCGCGCCCCAGCAGAACCCCAATCCAATCGGATTGAATTCTGCAGAGGAGGGTTAACAACGTTACCTACGTCAACGCAAAAGCGGTACGACCTCCAGGCGAGCGGGCGAACAGGCGAGCGGGCGAAAGGTCGGAGGTTAGGCGATAGCCGCCTGCGCTGATTTTGTCTCAGTTTCTAGTTCGACTTGTGTGGGCAGCTTGACAACCAATACTGGGCAGTGCGCCAGCCGCACCACGCGTTCTGCTACTGATCCTAGAACCATGCGAGTAATCCCTCGTCGCCCATGTGAGCCGACTACCAGCAGCTCTGCTTCAAGTTCTTCAGCTCGCTCTGCTGCTACCGAACCTGGATCTCCAATCCTGACGTCTAAGAATATTTTTCCATATTTGGATTCCGGTAGTGCTTCTCGCAGAGCTTCCAGTGCATGTTTGATGCGGCTCGCGTCGTCAACAGTTGCCCACACCACTCCGGGCTCGGTTGCTGTCAGGTAGGGCAACACATGCAGTACATGAATCTGGCTGGATGCTTCGACCAATTGACAAGCTCTCTCGACTGCCTGAATTGCGTGTTTGGAAAAATCAAACGGCACAACCACTGGATTGGATATTGTCCACGACATGATTGGGTCCTCCGGTTCGAGTTGAGAAGATTCTGACGGATTGAATGGGTAGCAATTGAGGAAAGGAACCGTTTGTCAACACCAGGAAGTGAGCAAGCATCTTGCTTGGTGCGGATTCTTGCCCCTAAGTCTTAATGTTAACGCGCGTCAGCGTCCCACCGCTCAGTCAACTGCGTTGCCTTTGTTCTTGCGGACGTACTTATGACATTCGACGCAACGGATAGTCATATCAACGTATCCGAGGGCGGCGCGGTCCACGTTTTTCTCCTTGGCTGCCTCGCGCATGGAAGCCAACGCCCTGCGGAAAGTTTCGCCCTGTTTCAGGTACTCTTCGGTGACCAGCACGTTCCAGCCGCTTTCTCGACTGAGGAGACTCAAAGCTTGAGCGTTTTGTTCTATCTGGTCATAATTTTCGGTCGCCAAGCCCTCTATCAACGCTTTGGCTAGTTCTAGCTTGCGTTGCATCACCGGTCTTAGAGGCTCTGGCACCTCCGCTGGCTGTTGAGCCAACAATTGCCATGTACATGCCAGCATAAGAACGGTACCGCCGACGAAGATATATCGCATAATGCGCCCTTTGCGTTGAGTATTGACACACGGAAAGACTCATCGCTGGCTAGTACGCCATTGTATTTTCAGGCCAGCTCACTGTTTCAAGCCAGTTCGCTGTCGTTCATGTCAGCTCACTGGTCGCAATAGAACCGATGTGCAAAACCAATGCCAAGAAGATGGGAGACGGCGGACGGAACGCAGAACTGGTGGTTGATTGGACAGCATGGGTGTTGAACTGGCACACGACCATGTCTGGGTAACGAGGCTGCGCCGATAACGCACGCAAGGATGTCGACGTTCGCACGAATCAAACGGCCACGATCGCGCACTTTGTGTGCGAATCTGCCCACTTACGGTTCTGAGCAAGGTACAATCAGGCATCTGCGGATGGCCGGTATCCAACGAAATCCCGCCAATAATCTTGTTTGAACGCCGAACCAAAGATACTTGCCAAGAGAACTATCCAATACAAACTGATAGAATTCGTAGTTTTGACAGACGCGTAACAAGGTAGTTTTTGATGCGAGTCCGTTGACGCGGATTCGTCTTGCGCCTGGCACGAATAGAAATCCACTGAAAGAGCTCTTGTAATAGTCACTAGTTCGAGGAGCAACATGACCAATCACACCACCGAGACTGAGGCGTCTGCCCACGAAGGGCGCCGCGATGCACAACATGCCAGCCCGACCAAGAAGAGAATCGATCGAGTCTACCTGGTTCCGTATCCGAATGTTGTCTTTCTCTACCCAACCTTGATCGTGTCGTTGATCTCAGCCATTGGTATGACCGTCTTGGGGGATTCGGCCGTAGCTGACGGGTCCCGGGTTCCACATGCCTTGAGCACACTCTTTCTGGGTATTATGGCGATCAATCTGATTGTCTTGACCGTCGATTTCCCGAGGGCGACTGCGTTAACACTGTTCTTTGTCGGATGCACAGCCGTACTTGGCGTGGTGCTATCAGGCACCTTCTTTCCCGACATGATTCCCTGGATCAAAGAGCATTTTGTCGGACTGCACCCGCTGGCCAACGCCTCTTTCTTTTGGATCATCACCATCTTGCTACTCGTGATGTTACTTACGGTAAAGATCGCAGTTCAGTTTGACTACTGGGAGGTTCGGCAGAACGAATTGTTGCACCACCATGGCATGTTGAGTGACCTGCGCCGCTATCCAACCTCCGGCTTGCAGGTCGAGAAGGAGATTACGGATGTTTTTGAATACATGCTGCTGCGATCGGGGCGATTGATTTTACGTCCGCCAGGAACCAGTCGCGATTTGGTGCTGGAGAACATTGCCTTTATCGACACCAAGGAAAAGCAACTGACACAACTACTGAGTGCCAAGAGGGTCGAAATCAGCACTGATGAAGGCTAATACTTCTTCCCGTTTTATTCTTAGGGCAACGAAACTCATATCGGTTTGTTCATTCAAGTGAGCCGTGCCGCGTAAGCGACTTGTTGATTTATGTGAGCCGTGAGGCGTAACGGCTTGTTGATTTAATCGCGCAAAGCGGTGACGAAATTTCGTCTTTGGGTAGAATTCAACGGCGTTTGCGGACACAGCAGTTGATCCACCAGGAGTTCGTATCACATTGAAGAACGTCAATTGCAGTGTCTCTTTTGGCACAGTGTCTCTTTTGGCAGGAAAATTGGGGCAGGAAAATGCCAGACGTGAGCCGTGAGGCGTAAGCGGCCGGGTATCGCGCATTAAACCGTAGCTTACTAACGGCTCACTATTCGTTTAGTGAATTCGCATAAATCAACAAACTGTAAGCGGCCGGGTGTCGCGATTGTGCGTGGCCTTACATTTCCTGGCGGCCAGTGGCTCACCGCGGATTTTTGTAATTGAATCAAGTGATGATGCGCCACAATTCCAAGTTCCGTAAAGCTAGTTCAAGAACGACCCTTGCCGGTCGTCGTAGTAAACGCCAGTCAACTGCTTTGCGGCAAGCTCGTTCGACGCGTACCCGCAGAATTGCTCGCCGTCCTGGCAAGCAAAGACTGGGAATGACCCGCGGGAGTGGCGTCGCGTTCTATCGAAGTGTTTTGCATTCGTTGAATCCCAAGTCGTCTGAAGTAAACGTCGGCTTCCATCGGCGAAAGGCAGCATGCTTCAGCCAACATGGGCCAATTGTCGCGGAGTCCCATAACGTTGATTTTAACTCCGCTACCGATGCATTGTCGGACCAGCTGGAGCAGGTTTACGAGACCATTCTTGCCACTGACGATTCTAATAAGCAGGATCGAATTCTCGATGAGCTTCGTTCCGAATACGATACGCGACTCATCCAAGAATTCGAGGAACGGCTGAAGCAATTACGCAAAGCTGAGCAGTGGTTTACGAAAGAGATAGAGGACTTCATTTTACCGGCGGAACAGCCAGGTTTCCAAAATGGCGATTGCATCGGCCATTTCAAGATTTTGAAGGAGCTGGGTGCAGGTGGAATGGGAGTTGTGTACCTGGCGACCGACACAAGAATGTCAGAGCGTTGTGTAGCTCTGAAGATGGTTTCCAGCGCAGCGCTAGCAGCCGACCAAGCTGAAACGCTGCATCGCTTCTCCAGAGAAGCAGACATCGCGTCCCGTCTAAACCACGATGGTATTGTCAAAATCTTTGACTTGGGACAATGGAAAGATCAGCCCTACATGGCCATGCAGTACGTCGATGGCGGCACGCTGGCGGACAAGCTTCGCGAACAAGGTAGGCTGAATCAAAGATCGGCGGCGGAGTTGGTTGCAAAGCTTGGTGACGCGATGCATCACGCACACTTGCGGGGCGTGATTCACCGCGACTTAAAGCCAGCAAACATTCTGCTTTCAAGCGATGGTGAACCTCGTATTACCGACTTCGGTATTGCACGCGACCGTGCATCAGTACCCGTGATCGACAAGGAAGCTAGTCTTGGCCCATTGCACGCAGGTTATCAAGAAGGAACAGATGATTCTGTCGGTACACGTAACAACGCTTTCGTTACCTCAACCGGGTATTTCTTGGGTACTGTTAACTACGCTGCGCCGGAGCAAATCTTGCGGGCTTCGCTAGATTGGCAACGCATTGCGTCGGAGAGCGGGGAGATCGCTCTCCCGAGGGATATCACCGCACAGACGGATATTTATACGTTGGGTGTTATTCTGTACGAGCTATTAACTGGTACCGTTCCCTTTGACAGGCGAAAATACGGAAACGACTCAGAGCAAGTCTTTTGCGACATCATTTCGAGGAAACCTTCCAGCCCGAGCGTGACTTGCCAAACCGTCAAGATCCACTGTGACGTTGACGCGATCTGTCTAAAGTGCCTGAACAAACAGCCTGAGCAACGCTACGCAAGCGCCCATGAGTTGGCAAACGACCTGCGGCGTTTCTTGGCGTTTGAGTCGGTCGAAGCTAATCCTGCAGCATTGCCGCGACGCATTCACCTTTGGTCTAGGCGGCATCCCGCTATTGCAAGTGTCCTCACGTTAATTCTGCTTGTGGTTGTTGCTTCAGTGTGGGCAGTAGTAAATCACAATTCCGTCATTAGCTTAGCGAACCAACGACTTGAGGAACGGGATGAGACGATTAGCAATCAATTGACAGTGATTTCTGAGAACAACGTTGTTTTGGAATCAGAAATTGAACGCCGAAATATGCTGGACCGCCAGCGCATAGCGGCTGAAGCGAAGTCTAGAACCGAGCGACGACTCCGTTATCAAAACGCTGCCGAGTCCTTGATGCAGCAGGACCAACGCGTGGCTGCCTTGCCGTGGTTGGCGGCAGCACTGGAGATGGTCGAAGACGCGGAGAGTCGACAGCTTCTGAGGTTGCAGATTGTCAACCTACTACGCAGGTTGCCTCAAGTGAGAGAGAGTTTTTTCCATGAGGAAGTGCCGCGGAATTTCGGTTTTGACCAGGAAGGAAAAATGATATTGGTTAGTAGCGGGCGATTCGCCACGGTGTGGGATTCTCAGACAGGGCAGGACATTGCACGATTTGAGCACCCTGAAAATGTCTTATGGGCGAGCTTCAATTCCCAGTCGTTGATCTTGACCGGTAGCGTCGACAATCGCGTACGCGCATGGCGAACCGGCCAAGCAACTCCGCTTTGGACCAGTGCGGTGGAACCCCAAGACCAACTGCTCCAACAGGGCTTTGTCGGTGAGAGTGAAGTGGTGTTTGCGATCTATCAAGAAACTGCATTGACCACAACGAACGAGAAGCAGAATCTATTCATCAAGCTCTGGCAATCGGAAGATGGCCAAGAAATCGCCGAGCTCAAACTCAACACGGACGCTCGAACCTATTCCAGCGAAGGAAGTACCCTTTCGAGTTATGTGCAGACAATTAGTTATGCTTCGAATTCAGGTCATTTGTTCGTTCGCGATGGTGCAGATGTTTCCGTTTATGAAGCAAAGACCGGTCAAGAGATCAGTTTGCCCCACCCAATTTCGGTGAGCGTCGGTCAGATAGTCGCAATCGAAACCAGTCATGATGGAAAGTCATTGGCGTTAGGTGCTGACAATCGACGATTGTACGTTTTTGACACCAGTACAGGCTTGGCCAGGTGGCCTGACGGCATCGTGCAGCCTGGAATTGCATCGCTCATCCGCTTCAGCGACGACGATGAACAAATAATCACTGGCGGTCGAGATTATGCGTTTTTCTATGCCTGGAACGCACGGTCAGGGGCTTCGGTACCCTTCAACTACCTTAACGAATACCAAGTGCTCAACGAACGAAGTAGCATGGACGGTCGAATGCAGCTGGTCGGCTACGAAGGGAATAACGTTCGGCTGCTAGATTTAGCGGCTGGCTTCTCATGTCAGCATTGCCTTATACTTCAGTCCTCAGTTCAAAGTCAGGTAGTGAGTCCATCAGGACGATACGTATCCTTCTTGTCACTTTTTCAGAATCAAAACGCGATCTACACCTTTGACACGTTGGAGAGTAGATACCTCACTTCCTTGGGTGGCAATCTGCCTGCGTTTACAGGCGACGAAACAAGGCTATTTGTGCCAGCGATGGGATTGCAAACGCTCGACCTAGGCACGAATGAGCTACGAAGCGCCCGTCCTGAACTTGGGAACGGATCGTTCCTTGATGAAATCGAATTGTCAAATGATGGGAAATGGATCGCAGCTCGACGAGGCCGCTCACTGCATGTGTTGGATCAGCAGACAAATGAACTAATAGTAAGTCGAGAATCTGATGATGACGTCCAACAAATGTGGATCAATGCAAAAACGCAAGAGCTGGTTTTGCTAACCTATGAACAATCGCAACAGCCTGTGCGTTGGTCTTCGATTCGTAGAAGTCTGCCCAATCTGGAGCTGGTCACTTCCGTCGAACTGCCAACGCAAGATGCGCAGCTCATTAGTGTCAAAGCGAGTGAAGACGGTGGCGTTTTGGCAGGGCACGGTACCGATAATCTACTTCGCATTTGGAATACGCTGTCCGGTGAAATAATTTGTAAATTGCCAGTCGAGAACCTGTACACTTCAGAGATCTCCCCTGACGGAAACTACTTCGCATATTCTATCTGGAACAATAACGTTCATGAGGTATCGGTCTGGGACATAAGTTTGAACCAGCCGCACTCGACTCGCTTCGTGGTACCGGACAATGTCAACGCAATACAAATATCCGGCGATTCAACGAAAATAGCTGCCGCAGCCAGGAATAATCGTGTCTACGTTTGGCAATTGACAACTGGCTCGCCGATTACCATATCTCTGGAGCATGATTCAAGTATCAGCTCAATTGGCCTCAGTCGAGATGGCAGCAGGCTCTTTGTTGCGACTGAGAATAACAAACTGTGGGCGTGGGAGATCAGCGATGCAAATCAATGGACGGATCAAGAGTTAGTGCAAATTAGTGAGTTTTTGGCAGCAAGTAGCATTCAAGACAATGTGCAGATCCCACTCGATGGGCAGTCGCTACAACACATTTGGGAAAGCTCGCAAACTAAATACCAAGAATTTGTGACGGTAAAGCCCAGTTCGCTTTACATATTCAATCAGCGAATGGCAGAGAATTGCAAAGAAAATGGGCTTTGGCAAGAACAGCTGAAATATCTAGAAGTGTTAGCAGATCAATATCCTAACTGGTACCAATTTCAGTTGGACTTGGCAGAGGCATACTCAAAAATCAGGCAGCCAGACAAGGCATTCTCTGCCTATGAACGTGGATTGGCGCTTTGGCCTGAGAATAATGCCGGTCGTATGCAGTACGCTTATGCGCTTTGGCGCGAGCGAAAGTGGCAGGCTGTTATTGACCAGTCGACCATTGGACTCGGCGATACAAAACAGCTTGATGCACTTGATACGAAAGGTCGAGTTTACCGCGAAGCCAGGTTTCGGGAGTACCGCGCCGATGGTAACGCGAATCTTGGAAATTACGCACAGGCTGAAGCTGATCTACGCTGGCTTGCCGAAAACGATTCAAGCCATCTTTGGCCGTTGAGAAAGCTGGCCTTAGTGCTATTGGCTCAAGGCAAGGTCGAAGACTACGAGCAACTGAGAGCGAATTTGCTGGCGCCAGATGGGTTGGGCGCGAGTGAGGAGGCCGACAAGATCGTCGAGATTGGCCGAATGGTGGCGCTGGCGCCTTTTGAATCGATTGAAATGCGACGGCGAGCTTATAAAGTCGTTTCCAAGCTAATTGCAGATTCCAGCGTCTTGTCCCAGCACATCGGTCTGGTGGCGCAAGTCACAACGTCCGACACCTTGCTTATTTACTTAACGCGTACTTTAAATCAACGCATCCGGATCGCAGAAACCAATTCGGAATATGGCCATGGTCCCGTCTCAGAATATCTCGGACTGGCAATGATAGCTCATCGGTACGGCAACCGTGCAGGTGCGATTCGAAATTTGCAAGTCGCACAAGAAAATTATGCTCGATACACGGCAGACGCAGAAACTAATTGGGACTCTAGCTTGGAATTCAAGTTCTTGATTGAGAAGACCAAAGCGGAGTTCGAGCGGTTTCCCGACACATCGCTCTCAGATCAGCTCATTGGTTATCTTCCGCCCTCTGAACTGCAATTAAGCGAACTGATTGAGTTAGCAGACGCCCGGCTTGAAGCGAACCCCGATGATCCACTTTGGCTGGAATTGCGGGCCCAATCACTGGTGCAATTGGCTTTCAACACGGATGAATCTTCCAACGATTGGCGGGCGATTGCGGAAGCATTCGATCGAGCATTCAAGGCAGACCCCCAGTCATCTTCAAAGGGCTTCTACACCGCTCTCCTTTTCGCCAAGGCTGGCGACCACGAAGCTCATCGTTCCACCTGTCGAACGATGCTCGATAATTTTCTTCGTTCTGATAAGCCCGCCGATGCGTTGACTACCATGCGAGCGTGTTCGTTGGTGGATGGCAGTTTTGCAATCAATCAGATAAAGGCGAATGATCTCGTGGAAACAGTGAAGAGGTTTAGTGAACCCGAGTTCCTGTATCCTGATTCGCGTGTATCCGTAGGCGGATTTTGGTTTCGCACGGAATTGGTCAATTCAGACGAAACCTTGGTTGTGTATAACAAATGGCAGAATTCCAATGTGCTTCGCCAAATTCCGTGGGCAGTCCTGGTGCATCTCAGGAAAGGGGCAGTGGTGGAGCTCAAGGAAGCGTTGAAATTGTTAGCGACTAAGCGGGAGCAGTTGAACGATCAATCCTACGCCCGCCTATTGCCCTGGTATCAGCGACTGGAGTTTGACTTGCTAGCGACGGAAGCGGAAATCAAAAGTACGCGGTTTCTGGGCTCAATGGAAGCCACTCAAGCTGACCCAAACTCAAGTGACGAGTCATGATGCAAGCATATTCTGGCGAGCTCACTCCACAGTGCAGTGGTTTTCGATGCATCTAACAGAAAAAGACTGCACAGCCGATTTCGGTTGTGCAGCCTGGACCAACTCAATTCTGCCTTACAGATGTGTTCTCTACTGAATCCGCTGCATGACCATATTTTGGAGTGGTTGCGGTAGCTGCGCAATCAAGCTCTGTAGCTGGACGATTGTGCCCTCTCCTTTAATGGACGTTTGTTGACCACTTGCATTCGGAAAACGGGCTTCTAGATGATAGAAGCCATTCACACCGGTCACCGCAACAGACCCGTGAGGTGTCGCCAGATTCACGGCCACCGAACTGTGGCTGTTCGCCTGGGGCATGGGGGAGCCATTGACGAATACAATCCAGCCTGCCTGTCCGCAGTGAACCACAAGTAAGCTGTTTTCGCCATTCCGAAGAGCAGCAGTTGCCAAATCGAACTCAGTGGATCGTTGACCGTTAAGTGCAAGGATCACGTCGCCACAGCTCAAGCCGAACTGTGTCAATGGGCTACGCGGGTCAAGCCCTTCGACCAGCATTCCGCCTGTAGCGATGGGAACGTGGTAGCTGAGCAAGGCAGGTACCGGCTGCAGTGTGATACCCAAGCTGCCAAGCGATGTTTGCTTTTCTTGCTTGATTGGCAAATCGGGAGTTTGTGACTCAGTTGCAGCACGCTGTTCTTTGACTGTCTGCGCATCGACACTTTCTTTCGCTGGAGTGTCTGTAAACCCCAAACTTAGTCCAACACAAACAGTTGCGGCACATGATAAACTTCGAATTAACATGGTTGTTCTCCTAAAGAATGGCTTGCAATGTACGCTTGTCCAGCGCGAGGAACCCGGGCGTACATCAGCCATGGTTGAATGAAATGTTTGTCCAATCTCACGAATCACATTGAGCAGTTTCCTGCCACGATCTGATTCTTTCGCTTAACGAATTGATGTTGGTGCGACGTACTGACGTTGGAAGACAGTAATCTGCACCGGCGCAGCTGTGTGTGGCGTTGCCGACGCGGTGAGGTGTCCACCTCGCTCATTGAATCGGTTTTGAAACTGAACCGAATTCGCGTTGTCGATTCTCCCAGAACCGAAGTACGATCCTGCAGGACCGATATGCATATTCCACTTGTAGCCACTCAGACTTCCGTCAGCCCGACGAACGATTAGAGTTCGATCGCTAGCGTGTCCAAACGGCCCGAGGTTCACGGTCGTGTGATCCAAACGGTTAGGATTTTGTTGCGAGGAGATCCAGCCCGTCTGGTTTCCGTCGAATCCAGAGCGAATCGAATTGGATATAGGATCTACTGTCACTCTCGAAAACGTGTCGGCTTGGCAGGCCCGCCCAGCTAGCAAGGCAATCAAGAGTGCAGTAGGAAACAGTCGTTGCATAATATATGCTCCGCGAATCAGGGATGGTTGAATGGTAAGATGCGAGGACTGGGGAGCCATTGGACTCCCCAGTTCGAAGGCGAACATTTGCTGGTCTAGTGAATCATCTGGCTGTTAGCGGACACCCAGCTTTGACCTCCGCCGTATCCGACGGACGAAGCCTGGATGCTGGTCATGGCAGGAAAGCATCCGCCAATTGCCGTGCCACTCAATTGCAAGTGTCCTGTTCCGCCGGTCTGTCCCATCGCCTGACCATGGGCGTTCAAAATGACTTCAGGACCGTAGCTGAGACCGTAGAGAGAGCTGTTGACAGTTCCGAATGAGGCAAAGTTCTGGCCACGTACCGTGCTTACACCTCCGGAGGACAACGAACTGCCTTGGAGCATCGACACGCCCCCCATCAAGCTCCGATTGATTAGTTGCAAGTCAGCTTGGCCAGCGTACGATCCGGCAAGACCCCTTGTTTGTGCAACGGCACCTGGACCTACAGCTTCGGCAACGCTTACTCCGTTAACTGAGCCGCCAATGCTCTGCAAATCCATCCTATTGTCGACATAACCTCCGTGTGCCGCCGTGCTTTGCATGTTGCCGGAAACTTGACCTCCCTGGTCAGCGCTGCCGCTCAGGTAGCTGGAACCTGAACCCGCATGATTCACGTTAAGATTGACTTGGCTATTGCTTCCTGCAAAGCCCTCCACGACTACGGTCGCAGGTTGCGTAGCTGACACCTTCGAAACGCCGACGGCAATCAGGCCAACACACGCGGTTGCCACAAGTACACGTCGCAAGAAAGTAGACTTGGAAACTAACATGGTTTACTCCAAAAAAGAGTGGTTAAAAAATGGCTGCGCCCGGTGCTCAGCCTAGTACTCGCAGCAAACGTTGCCGTGAGTTTTCGAGAGTTGCTTTACTGGTGGAAGCCGCCGCAACTGGAGCATTGGGGGACCCACTGACGCTTGTATCCCAGCAGCCGGCCATGGCGGCAATAAACGGCTACTTGCATCCACTTGCCCGCCTGTGGGGCAACGGCTGGGACGACAGGATATGTGTTGTCGCTGTTGGATGGTTCCACGGCTGCTTGAAACTGACTCTGCGTAGTCGAGTTGTGTGCGACGAGCTTGCCGCTGGCACCATTTCGAAGAATGGCTCCATCAGCCTGAATGACGGACCCGTCTTCCAATTCCAGGAATACGAGCATGCGTGCTCGTGGTCGGTTGTTTGTTTCGACAGATGGTAGCGGTGCCGGAAGCGGTACTGGCATCGTTGCTTCGGCTACAGCCGAAGTAAAAAACAAAGTGAGCAGCGCCCAAGAGAAGGAAAACTTGCAGGACATTGGGTCATCCCTTTGCGAGGTAAGTGAGTGAAGAACAGGCGGTTGTTCCTCGGAATCGCAAACTGAACGGTTGACCGATGTCGATTTTTACCTCAGAGCCAGAAATTTTCCAAAAAAGTTTCTTGAGCGTGAAAAAGATTGAAGTTTTATTGGTTCATTTGCGGGTATCCAAACCAACGGCACCCGGTCACTGGTCTCTTGAAATACCCAGTTCGAACGAAATGGAGTTGATTTGGACTCGTTTTGTTTCAACCCGAGTTCTTAGGTTCCTGTATTCCGTGGCGTCGCTGCAATCTACCGATTTGGAGTCGCGGCGGTTAGCATAGGGAACAAGTCTTAACGAGAATGCGTCGTCCAACTTGAGTTCGTAAGCCATGGCACAAAATGAGAAGGAAGAAGAGTCAGGTAAGGTCAGCGAGCTGCTGGTTGCCCTGCAGGAATTCGATCCGACGGACACAGCACAACGCTTTGATCACAGTGGGTCGATTCAGGAATTGTACAATGCGTTACGCCCAAGAGTTCGTGCCATCGCCAAGCGGCTAATCGACAAGTACAACGCGGCTACCCAGCCCACGCGCTTGTTCGATCATGCATTTGCAAAGGCTCTGCTTAAAATCCCCAAGCCAGACAAGCCTGTTGGCAGCAAGGACCAGGTTAGTCAATCGGAAGCACCTACCCCTAAGCTCAGCGGTCAGCAGGACAAGCTGACGATTCGAAGGTTCGAAGACAGTCGTCACTTTGTGAGATTTCTGGCTCGCGTTATGACCAGTGTCATTGTCGACGAGTATCGTGCCCGAAATAAATTCCAGGTTGGGGGAAACGAATCAATTGAATCGGTCGAAGATGGCAGAACACAACACACTCCGCTCGAACGAGTAGAAGAAAAAAGGGAACTCTGGAACGCGATTGAGCATTTGTCAGAAGTTGACCGGGAAATTGTAACCATGCGCTGGTTCACAAATCTAACCTTTAGCGAGATTGCCTCGCAGGTAGGCTTGAGCGTCGCTGCCTGCTTCAAGCGACATGCGAAAGCTTTGAACACACTGAGAGAACATATTGAGAAGCAGGATCGCAGTGCAGAAGAATAGCACCTCGAGCCTTGGACTTATCCTGAGAGACCAAATTTCAGGCACGACTTGCGTCAAGTGCCGTATGAGGTAGTACTTCAGGTACGGATTTGTGCTTGGGCGCTAGCTATAGACATCCCTAACGCGCTCCACTCTGGCGAGTGGAGTTAGAATATGTGCAGGTTTTTTATCGGTCCCTCCCTCTTAACTACATATATCTAGCCGATGCGGCGTTCTGTATGACGAAAATTCGATTGCTTGCTTTGTTTCTAACCGTTTCGCTGGTCGGCGTTGCGCACGGTGCTGATGAACCGATTCGACTGCGAGTGCTAAGCTACAACATCCATCATGGCGAAGGAGTTGATCGCAAACTCGATTTGGAGCGAATCGCCAAGGTTATACTTTCGGTTAAACCTGATGTGGTGGCCCTGCAGGAAGTCGACCGGAACGTGAAACGATCCGAAGGGGTTGACCAGCCTAAGGAACTAGCCCGGTTGACGGAAATGAACGTCATCTTCGGTGCCAACATCGAACTGCAGGGAGGCCACTATGGCAATGCCCTGCTGTCTCGATTCCCTAACGTCCAGAACAAGAATCATCTCCTACCGAACATCGGCGACGGCGAACAGCGCGGCGTCATCGAAGCGACGATTGAGACTCTACCATCGA
>JAGQPR010000145.1 GCA_020426625.1 Planctomycetales bacterium | reverse complement strand
CGACACATAGCGCGACCGTCGATCAAGTCATTCACAGCCGTATCGTCGTCGGTGATGTCGCCGACGCAGCGAATTTGGTTGTAGCGGATGCGTCGGGACAGCAAGACACGCAAATCGCCCTGAACATCGCGGCTAACTCTAACGATGCCGACGGATCAGAGAGTCTGAGATTGGAAATCGACAGTTTGCCCGCTGGCAGTCGTTTGACGGATGGAGAGCATCAGTTTGTAGCCGATGCCTTCAACCAGCTAGTCGACATCTCCAACTGGAACTGGCCGCGGCTGGCGATTATTCCGCCCGCTGGCAGCGACGCAGATATTGTTCTGACGGTGCGAGCCACGACAACTGAGGATTCCAATGGCGACAGCGTTACCGTCAGCGACCAGTTGCATGTCGAAGTGCGTGAAGTAGTGTTGCAGCCGGCCGCTGTCGCTTCGACTGCACCAGCCCCCACTCCGCAACTGGGTAATGAACCCGCACCTACGGCTCAAGCGCCCACACTCATAATTACGCCCCCAAAAACGACAGCTGCTGCATCAGTAGCACAAACTGCTCAACCGGTACAAGCTGACGAATCGGTGGTTGTAAGCGAGCAGGCAGCCGACGATGCGGGGCAGCCCCTTGAGGCGTCTTCGTCAGAGGAGGAACCAGAGCGCAAGCCTGGAATGTACAAAGCTCAACCGAACGAAGTATTGCTCAATCTAGAATTGGAAAGCGCTGAGCTGGCATTGCAATTTGAACGCATCGACTTGCAAACTTTGTATGCTAGTGACGGCATCGCAGCCAAGGCAGATCAGCTTGCAGCATTATCAACGGAGCAGATCGCGGGACTGCAGCGAGTGGAACGACGGACCGAGGAAAAGATCGTGATCGACGCGGTGGAGGATGAGCAACGAAATCTGCGCGCCTATGCGATCGACAGCCAGGATCCTGCAGGACCGCCCCGCAACCGTCTTGGCTTGCTTTGGGGCCTCGTTCGCGCCATGAGTGGCCTGGTCGACCGTCCTGAACCAACGGAGACCGCTCGAAACAATTCTCGCGAAAAGCGCAAATAGCTTCTATTTCTTTCTTCCCAGGCTGGAAGCCTATATCTTCTCTCCCAACCTAGAAGCCCTAGAAGCCTAGGCTACTGCGCCGACTGTAGTGGTTGCGCCAGCGGCGCAAGCCACGGCGGAAGCGAACGCCACAAATCCTCCAGCGCTTCTATGGGAGCAGCTTCGATGCCTCAGGAATAAGGTACAAGCCTGTGCGGAAATCCATGAAGCCGATGTCTGCTTGTAACAGTTATTGAACTCGTTTTATGTTTAGCCTCGATAACACTGCCAGCCAACCCGCTCAGGGAGACCTTTGGGATTCATTGAGCCAGTTGCGTGCCAACACACCCGATGCGCTGTTAAAACTACGGACCGAAAGACGGATCGGAATTAGTGTTCCCGTGGTGATCAAGCCTGGCGATGCAAGTCGGCGCCACACCGAAGCGATCGAAGGAATCACTGGAGACATGTCCGTTCATGGGTGCCAAGTAATCGTTGAACGCCCCATCTGGGTCGGCGATTTGTTCTGGCTCGAATTCGACAATCGGCAACTGAATGTTGAGCCACAAATTGCGGTCGCCTTGCGATGTGTGGTTATTGGCGACATGAAATTCGAAACTGGTTTTAAGTTTATGCAAAGCGTTGATCTATCCCGAATTCAGTAAACTTTGCCCCGAAGTCAACGTATTACCATGCCCGAAAATGCCCAAAACACGAAGCCTGAGCCAGGCCCGCCAGATTCACCGTCCAGTATCGACGCCGAGAATACCGCCCCCAAGTTAGCTCAAAGGATCGTTAGCCTGGCCCGCGACTGTCAAGACACTCGACAGTTGTGGCAGGCCTTTGCGGACGCCGTTGGTAACAGCTGGTCGTCGCCGTTCACCACCGTTCGATTGACGTTGCCTGGCGGCTCAGTGGAAGCGGAGTTTGCCAGCGAAGAATCGTTGAAACCCGCCTGGCGAGCGATTGTCTTGCCTGAGATTACGGCCGCAATGGACGACGGGAAAAGCGTCAATTCTGCGTTCGTCGAACAGCGTAGCGGTCTACAGATCTGCTTGCACACAGTTCCAGTAATAGACGACAAGGGTATTGTGCGAGGTGCCGTGTGCGTTGCCAGAAACTATGTAAACTCCCAGATGGCAGATCAATCTTTGAGCCAACTGGAAACGCTGCTGACTCTGTTCGTGCAAGCGAGGCAGGCGGTAATTGCCAGCAATAGTACTTCCCAGCAAAACGCGCCAAACGCAGCTGAAGGTGCTAGGCCGCATTCACCAGAGGGAACTGCTGAAGGCGGTGGGCCATGTTGGTCCACAGTACAATCTGCTGAACTCGCCAGCCAGTTTGAGTCCGTCGAACAGCTGGCATTCAGCATTACGAATATTCTCAAAACGCGATTGGGATGCATCGAAGTTACACTCGGCAAGGTCGCCGGACCCAAGGTTAAGCTGTTAGCCGTATCGGGTACCGACAATGTCTTTCCACGCACGCCCGGATCGATAAGAATTCGTCAGGCGATGGAGGAGTGTCTTGATCATGCAAGCCCTATTTTAGCACAGAACCAAGAAGTAATCATTGGCGACCAACTCCTTGAGTGTCTACCATTGCATCGCTCGTGGCGTCGCCATACAGACAACAGCAACTGCCTATCTTTGCCAATCACTCGCAACGGGAAAATCGTAGCTATCGTGTCGTTGCGACGCAATGAACTGCTACCGTTCGAGTCCCAGGAAGTGGTAGCCATCGGCGAACAACTAAGTCCATTGGGAACAGCTATAGGCATTCTGATCAAAGCGCATCGCAGCGTCGTCGGGCATGCATTGGAAGCGTTCCAAGCGGGAGTTTCCCGTTCTTGGAACCAGCAGCGTAGTCGCACATTGATCGGTGGACTGATCGTGGTCTTATCAGTTATCGGTCTTGCTAGCCCATGGCCGCAACGGTTGCATGTTTCTGGGAAAGTCGAAGCCGACGAAGCCCGCATCTACTCAGCACCTATTGAAGGCAAACTCGCGGAGGTCACCGTCAAGCCGGGTGACACGATTAAGGCTGGCCAGCTGCTCCTTAAGATGGAGACCGACGAACTGACGCTAAGAAGAGAACAACTGCTGGCACAATTGTCCCAGCGTAGAGTGCAAATGGTAGCCGCATTGACAGCCCACGACGCGACCGAGGCGGCCGGGGCGAAAAGCGAACTGGATCGCATCGTCAGCGAACTGAAGACCATCGATCAGCAGGTGGCAGACAGTTTTGTGACGGCTCATCGCGATGGCGTTGTGACCGAAGGCGATGGTCATTTGCGGACTGGCGAGAGCCTGCCCCTGGGAGAGCCGGTTGTTAAAGTAGCTGAGACGATTGCCCGCCATGTTCAGCTGAAGGTACCCGACTCGATTGCTGGCCGGGTCAAGCCTGGCCAAGTTGGCTGGGTGGCAGCCATAGCTCAACCCAATCTGAAGATACCGGTACATGTGACTCGTGTTTACAACCGCGCCAGCATTGAAGACGGTAAGAACTTTGTTCTGGCCGATGCAGTCGTGGCTGCCAATCAACCACTGTCCATTCCGCTAGGTGGCGAAGTCCATGCCCAACTAAACGTCGGCCAGCAGCCGGGCTGGTGGTTGTTACTGGACAAGCCCCTGCGCATGCTTCAGTGGCAAACTTGGCAATTCTAGGCACCCGCGCTGAAGTTTTCTCGCATATTAGCCACGGTTGTTCGCGTATCAGAAAACTTATGCGCTGGTGCTTGATGCGAAGCGAAAAGGCCCTATCCACAGTTTGTATCATGATAAAACACGTGAAACCGACCTAGCAAAACAATGCACCTGCGTTGAGCTACCACCACGGTTGAAGTTGCCTGCCAACAGATTCCTAGCTATTGTTTCCGAATTATTCCGATACCGCAATGAACCCGAGAATTGACGGCAACGCACCATGACGAACATGCCCCCCCCACCCATTAACCCATCGCCGGACGCATCGAATGTTTCCGAAGTGTTGGCTGATGTCATCGTTGAGGTACGACGCGATCTGGAAATAACCCGTCAGCTCTTTTCCGGTCAACCCCTGTACATCATCCGCGACGAAGTGAGTTTCCAGAGTCGCAGTTTGACGGCATTGGATTACCGTATTTTTTCCTCGCTTGATGGCAAGAGAACTTGCGCGGAAAATTTCAATCGCTTGGTCTCGCAAGGCGTATTGGAAGCTAGTCGCGAAGAGGAATACTACGCATTCTTGATTGCTTTGCACCAACGCGGCCTACTGAATTTGCCAATTTCCGATGGCCAGAGATTGTACGACAAGTACCAAAAGCGTGTCGCCGCAGCTCGCAAGGGACGATGGTTGCAGTTGCTATGCTACAAACTGCCGCTATGGAATCCCGATCACTGGCTGACGCAAAACCTGAGTTGGTTGCGCATGCCATTCAGCAGATTCTTTGTGCTTACATGGTTTATTTCAGCGATCATCGCAATTACTCTGGTGATCGCCAGATGGGACGAATTCGTCAGCCCATTGGCCAGCGTCCTAGCCATGCAAAACCTGCCATTACTTCTCCTGCTGCTGTGCGTGCTCAAGGCCTGGCACGAGTTGGGTCACGCTTCTGCATGTAAACTCTGGGGGGCCAGTGTGCCAGAGGTTGGTGTCTTGCTGATCGTTGGCTCACCCTGCGCCTACGTAGATGCTTCGGCAGCCTGGGGGATACCTGGAAAATCTCGTCGCATCTTAGTCACCATGGCTGGAATCTACTTTGAGTCGATCGTGGCTATCATCTCAGTCGCAGTGTGGGTATTCGCCGAGTCGTTGACCGTCCGTTCGGTGGCACACCACATCATTCTGTTGTCGACACTGACAACACTCATTTTCAATGCGAACCCTCTTATGCGATTTGATGGTTACTATGCCTTGAGCGACTTATTGGAAACTCCCAATCTCAGGCAGCGGGCCAGCCAGGCGGTAATGGCAATGGTCAAGTGGGTTTGCCTGGGAATACACTCCGCTCCACAGGCCAAATCGTGGGGCGATTTTGCAGGCCTGGTGCTGTTCGGCCTGGCTTCGAACTTGTATCGAGTTATGATCGTGCTGGGTATCGTGGCACTGTTAGCCTTTAAGCTGCCGGTGATTGGCATTGCTGCCGGCGCGATCTATGTAGCCGCTGGCTGTGCTAGCGGATTGTTTAAGCTGCTTGGGTATTTGACCAAATCCCCAGAAACCAAGCAGCTCTCCGTCCGTGTGCGAGCGGCGGCACTGGTGGCATGTTCGGCGTGCGTCGCTGGAATTTGGATTCCAGTTCCGTTTCCGACATCAATTCAAGGAGTGGTCACACAGCAGTTTGAATCTGTGGTCCGAGCTCCGCAATCTGGTTTCGTCAGGGAGCTGCTGGTAGCCGAAGGAGAGCAAGTCCAGGAGGGCCAACCTCTGGTGCAACTGCGAGACGAGTTGCTCGAACTGTCGGCAGAGCGAGCAACCAGCAAATTGTTTGTGTCCAGAGCACTGTATCGTGCCTCAAACATCCAGGACCCGGTCCAAGCCGCGCTGCGCCGTAGCGAACTGGCAAACGCGATTGCGGATGCTAGCCATATGCGTCGCAGTGTTGATCAATTGGTTCTGCGCTCACCCCAATCAGGAAAAATTGTTCAGTTTTCACTGCTTCAGGAACAAGACCGGCGAGTACAGGCCGGTGAGCCATTGATGAGAATTGCCAGTGGAACCTGGCAACTGCGTTGTGTAGCAACCCAGGCCGAATTGCATCGCATTGCACCACAAGTAAACGAGACCATCGAAATCAGCTTTCCATGGGACCAACAGCGGCGCTATCCTGGACGCGTGTATGCGGTTGCACCATGTGGAAGCCCTGTCATAAACGATTTGGAACTGACTCACGTGGGTGGAGGTAGCATTCCGGTTAATCCCGTGGAGCAGAAAGCCGATCAACCCTATTTTCTAATCACGGTAGATATGGACGATCTTCCACCTGGTGCTCAGCGTCATGGAACGCGGGCCAATGTGCATTTCACCCCGCGTCGGAGCAGCTTGTGGGCAGTTGCCCAAGATCGCTGGACCGCGTTCTACCAGAATTTCCAGCAGCAAGAATTGTAACGGCCGATTGTAGCCCGGGGTGAGTGATGCGAGCTGCCAGCGAGCGGAACGTAACCCCGGGTAAAAGGCTACGCCAATCGGCGGTGAGAGGTTGGCTACCATTCCCTAGATTGCTTTCGAACCGCAACACCCGCTAACAATGGCTGCCCCTGCGCTACCCTGAGATAAGAGACAAATCGTAATTCCGATGCCACATCAGCCTAAGTGGCAGTCGCGAGCATGGCAGCTCGTACCGCAGGTAGCACCAATTCTTGGACCGACGACAGCGTGCCTTGTAAGAAAGCGCCCGCAGCTGCCTTGTGCCCTCCGCCATTGAAATGCTTCGCCAAGGCGTTGCAATCCACAGCGCACCGACTGCGAAAGCTGAGCTTGAATCCGCCATCAGGTTGTTCTACAAAAATCACCGCAACTTGAGTTCCGGCAATTGCCAACGTCAGGTTGATTGCGTCTTCGGTGTCGCTGGCTACCGCTCCCGTTTCTTCAAAGTCATTCTTCAAGACGTACGTATACACGAGCGCACCCTGCAGCTCATCTTGTGTGCGTGAGAGTATGCGACCGCGTAGCCGAACTCGACCAATTGTGTCGCGTTCGTAAAGGTGACCGTAGATTTCCGCAGGTACGGCGCCACATTCCATTAAATCGGCGATGATGCGATAGGTCGCCGAGGTGGTCGAACCAAAACGAAACCAACCTGTGTCCGTAGCAATCGCTGCAAACAATGAAGTCGCCATCGAACGATCAATCTTCACGTCTAAATGCTTGGCCAATTTGGCAACCAGATGCCCAGTGGCTTCAGCCGATGTGTCCTTGAAAAACTCAGTACCCAGATCATCTTCACCAACATGATGATCAATGCACAATTTCACTCCCTGAAATCGCCGCAGTTCCTCTCCCATGGGACCAAGCTGAGCCCAAGCGCTGGTGTCCAAAACGATCATGCAATCAGCATCGATCGTGGTGTTAGAGTCCAACATTCGAATCGACTCGCCCGGATCAAGAAACGATAGATTGGGTGGAGTTGCGTGGCCGTTGATTATTTCGACCTGTTTTCCCAATTGCGCAATAATCCCCGCCATCCCCAATTCGCTTCCCAAGGCGTCGCAGTCGGGGCGTATATGGCTGCACAGGACAAAACGCTGGCTAGCATGAATTCGCTCGGAAAGCAGATCCCAGTTGATTGTCATTCAGTTACGATACCGCTACGAGATTAGTACAGGGGAGAGCCATATCGTGGTGGAATCCGAAGATATCTGCAACCCACCACCCGGCAGCCGCACAGTGATTTGCAGAATTACTACGCAGGTGGACCATCAGACACGGGCTGATTCTTGCGCGGTGGATCAGCCTTCTAAGGGGGCGGGATTGAAGACCGGTGGCGGCGTCTCGCTTTGGGATTGATCTGGCTCAGACGGATCCTCAGCAGCTGGCTGTGCTTGCCCCACATCCTCAGAGTCTCCGGCCTGCGGCGCCTCGCTCGGTGTTTCTGTGGACGCCGCTGGGACACTTTCGCTAACAACATCGGTCGTGCCGGCCGCTTCGCTTGAAGGCAATTCAGCCCCCGAGGATTGGTTGCTGTTTGTCTCCGAGCTCACCTCATTGGCTGCCGCGTCCTCATTGGCTGCCTCATCGGGCTCGGCTTCGCTAGCGTCTTCAGCCGACTCAGTTACAGGATCAGCATCGCCCGCAGGCAGCGTCACAGGAGGAAACAGCCGTTCAAACTCTTTGATGTAATGGTCTTCGCCGTAGGTCAACTCGCCTCCCTGATAGCCCGCGGTACTGACAGCAACCACCAAGAACAAGGAACCTACAAACCACATGAGCCGCATCCCCAAATCACCAGTCCGCCTCACGGACCTGGACATGGGTACTAGAATCGCTGCCAAGACGGCTACTAAAACACCCAGCCAACGATGGCGATCGATACCACTATTCTCCAGGTCGAAAGAAAAGCTCGGCCCGTAGCCCTGGTACTGCGCGTAAGACCAGCCTGTAATACACGCCACGATGGCACCCAAGGCACCTATCCACAAACAGTGATAGGCCACCGGCTCAAACGCAGCCTTGTTAAAGAAAGACAGGAATACAAACAGCGCCGAAACGGTTAGCAGCGCGACAGGAAAATGAACTGAAGCTGGATGGAACAAACCCTGAAATCGCCACCCCTTAGCAATATCCGAGGCGGGTAAAACTTCCTCCTCGACGACCACTTGCTCATCCTCGGGCCAGTGCGCTCCCTCTTCTATCCAAACTCGAATTGTCGCCAGCTGGCTACCGGTTAGCTCTGTGGACGCTTCATCATTCTCGTCGGCAGGTGGCATGCGCATGTCTGGGTCGTCCGTAACCAAATAGTCGTTCCACAGGGAACTGCTTTCAAGATCTCCAGGCTCGATGTATGACAGCATGGTCGTTGAATCGTCAACGCGAAAGTCATTCTTCGCTTCATCGGGTCCATGGCACTGCAGGCATTTGCTCTCAAGGATTGGCTTAATATCGTTTACAAAGTCAACTACACCAGCGCCGCCATCATCTTGGGCGGACACATATTTGGCGGACACAGCGGTACCAAGAACTGCTAACAAAGCTGCACAGCAGCCGATTCTAAATGCAGGAAATGCGCGCATCTCTTGCTCCTTGTGCTGGTGAGGATCAAATCGGACTATCGCCGATCGAAGTCAGACTTAGGGTCTGTAAAAAACAACTTGGCTGTTATCCACAAATAATCACGGCGGAGCGCGATAGCGACAATGGATCCGGCGAATCACCGCGACGGAGCGTGAAGGCTACAACAATGCCATCCAAGTCGTTTCTTCGCAGATCCTTAGTGCAGTGACTCCGGTTCGATGGGTTGTGGAACGGGTAGGACTTCGTGTGTTGGGGCTGCATTGGGTTGAGATATCACAGGGAGGAGCCCGGGGAGTGGGATTTCTTCGATTGGAACTAGTCTGTCAGCTTCCCGTTTGTCAGCTTCCCGTTTGTCAGCTTGCCACTTGTCAGCTTGCCGGGCGAACATCGAAAAGCGAGCAGCGCGTTCGTCGTCTCCCAAAAGCGTCAGCCAGACCGCGACAGCTTCCAGGCAGACTACTGATCCGTCGCCCCGCATAGCAACAGCCGCTAACGCATTGGCACGCGCGACGCCTAGTTCGTAGGAGATGCCCAAGCCATCCAAGGTACCGCCCGGCAAATCGATCCTCTCAATGGGCGTATCGGACAAGCGAGCCGCCTGCGCAATGACATCAGCCTGCAACACATCACCCGAGAGCACCTGAGCGATGAACCTGCGTCCCAGCAATTGATTCGTAGCCCCGTATTTGAGCGACATGCGGGCATAGGCGGTCGCTGCCTCTCGATAGTTGCCAATCGTTAGCAACGAATCGGCAAAAGCCAATTCATGGCTGCGCCTGTCAGATTCATCGTTCAAATTTAGCGATTGGCCGGTAGCGCAAAGTGGGACCATCGCAGTTATGAGAAATAAAACGATCTTAGTGGGACGTCCAATCAGCCGAACGACCATCGCGTTTCCCTAGCAAATCAAAACGTTTCTAAATGACTGCTGACCTGTCTTTCCAAATCCGGGGACAAGTCACGCCTAAATATCAATTATTCGCCGCCACCCGGTGATACGCAAGAAAAACTTGGTGCCAAAGTAGAGAACTATTGCTCAGTGCCGTTACCATCGGCAGGAGCCACTGCGTCTGCGCTTTCCGAGCCAGATTCGGCCGACGCTTCATCCGCTGGCGGTGGCGGATCGTCCGCTGGCGCGTCATCTCCTGGCGGAGGTGCTTGATCATCAGCTGAGGAATCGTCGGACGGTGGGCGAGCGCCACGACCACCGCGTCCGCCTTCGCCACCACGTCCACGACCTTGAGATGCTCGAGCCAAGAATTCCTCTTTGGTAACCGCACCGTCGGAGTCGGTATCGAAGTCTGCCATACGACCTTGCAAGAACTCAGGTATTTCGTCACCGGCCAATTTGCCGTCGGCATCCGCATCCCACTCAGCAAAACGCGCTTCCGGATCGAAATTGCCCCGCCCACCGCCGCCGCCACGACCGCCACCACCAGCGATGGCGACCACTTCGTCCGGCGCTTGGTCTGTCGCACCGGAAGACACGACCATTTGTTTAGATTTTGCTACCTCTTGCCAGTACATCGCGTACTTCATTGCTGACGGTCCGCCAAAATAGGCGATCAAAGCGAGCACGCCTACGACCAAGATGAAAGGCAATGATATCGCCGGTCGCGAAGCTGGTGGTTTCGATGATTCGGTATTCATTTTTACTCGGTTCCAAAACTGAAGAAGTAATTCGCAGCCGTTAATCTAGCATGTTCCTTTTCGCGTAGGGTTGACCGTGCTCAGTCCCTCAGCGAATTGATGATGGGTAAGCGCTCGCTCAATCCTTCGATCCCGGCCCTTGACACAGCTATCTAACTAGTGTACTATCTTGCCATCACACTACAGCTTATGCTCAGCAGGTGCTTCATGTTCTTTTCTATCGACCCGCACAATGGCGTTGCGATTTACGAGCAGCTAATGCGGCAGGTCAAATTCGCCATCGCCGACAAAACTGTCCGGCCCGGACAATTGTTGCCCAGTGTACGAGTACTTAGTCAGCAGTTGGCCATAAACCCGAACACAATCAATCGTGCTTTCCAGCAGTTGCAGAGTGAGGGAATCTTGGAATCGTTGCGTGGCCGTGGATTGGCGGTCACTAGCCAAGCCACGCTGACCTGCATCGAAGCCCGGCGAAACCTACTCACGGAGCGATTTCGCTCTGTCATAACGGAAGCACTCCATGCCGGCTTAGGAGCCGCGGACGTGCTGACGATAGTCCATAGTCAGTTGGAAACCCTCGAGGGCAATGTCGCGACGGTTTCGGGCGATCGCAATCCTTCTCCTGCCTAGTCCGCTTGTTTTGAATTGACATTCGACGCATTTCTCATCACAAACCACAAAGGCTCTTGTATGTCATCAGTGATTTCGGTACGGGAACTGGAAGTACACTTCTCTGGATGCGACGCTTTGCAAGGTGTTAACCTGGAGGTGGCTGCCGGTACAGTGGTTGCTTTGTTGGGCGAAAACGGCGCAGGTAAAACGACATTGATTCGCGTTCTGACAGGTTTCCAGGCGCCTGGTGCGGGTAAATGTTCGGTATTGGGCTTAGACCCCACACGCGACGCCTTGGAAATCCGTCGACGTGTCGGATATGTATCGGATTCTCCGGCCCTGTACGACTGGATGCGAGTTAGCGAAATCGGCTGGTTTGCAGCCTCCTTTTATGACACGGGCTTCATGGATCGCTACCGTGGACTCATTGCACAATACGCTGTACCTGAATCCCGCAAAATCAAACACCTAAGCAAAGGTCAACGCGCCAAGGTGGCCTTGGCATTAGCGTTGGGCCACGACCCCGACTTGCTCATCATGGATGAACCCACGTCGGGCTTGGACCCATTGGTCAGACGCGAATTTCTGGAAAGCATGCTCGACCGCGTAGCGACCGGCAGAACGGTGCTACTTTCCAGCCATCAGATCTCGGAAGTTGAACGCGTCGCTGACGACGTCGCCATCCTGCATCAAGGCAAATTCAGAATTCAGCAGCCGCTGGCGCAATTGCGTGAGACCGTCAGTGAAGTCCTGATCAGCCTGGAAGATCCGTTAACCAGTCTGCCTGAGCTGGACGCACCGGCAATTGTGCTGCACGAAGAATCGATAGGAAGACAGCGTCGTCTGGTGGTACTTGGCTTCCAATCCTCCATGAAAGAAGCGTTTGAATCACGTCCAGGCGTAGCAAGTGTGCGCGTGAGAAACGCAACACTCGACGAGATTTTTGTAGCTTGCATACGCGGACGCCAATTAGCGATGAATCCCGAGCCTACCACTCCAGGACTGACGGTCGCTGAAGTAGCGTGAGTCACCGCTGGGCTTACCACCGTCCTACAACAATTGAGACCGACTGCAGCTGAGAACGAGACAGCTGTTGCCCAACATTTCAAGTGCAGTACCAACACATTGGCAGTACTTATGAATCGCAGTCTTGCTTTCCGCACGCTCTGGTGGAACGACCTACGTCAGCTCACGCCTGTAGCAGCAGTCCTGGTCGTCCTGACTCTCGCGCTCCATGTAATTTCTTTGATTTCAGCCAACGACCCGCTCCAAACGAGCAACTGGCAGGTCTTGCTTCTGCTGGGATTACCAGGATTATTCGCCGTTGGGGCCGGAGCTCTCCTTGTTGGCCATGAAAAAGAGACGCGAACCATTCGTTGGCTGAGTACGCTTCCCATCGCTCGAGGCGACTTGATCCGCGCTAAACTGTTATCTAGCGTGGTCGGTCTGATCCTAATGTGGCTAATCAGTCTTGGGTTGGCGGCTGTATTCTCGGCGGGTGAAATCTTTCGCGCGGAAATGCCATGGAACGGCACGGGGGACGCAACGGCTGCTCCTACTTGGATCTTGCATTCTACGTACTTGCTGCTGGCCGGACTGGCACTTGCTTGGCGAATGCAGTCACCAATTGTCGGCATGCTGACTCTAGTACCCGTGGCAACAATTCCTCTACTGGTTGCCGGTACGGTCTGCTATGCGTTTGGGAATTCCCGAGATCTCATCAGTCCATCGCCAGCAATCTTGCTCGCATGTCAGTTGCTTTCGATAGCAGGCGTTATTTGGTGGGGCGCGCGTGCGGCGCTTGCCGATCTCGGTCCAGCCAAGCCCTACCGCATACCCCAACATGTTTCCGAACAACTTATTGCACCTACCCAATCATTGGGTGCCCCCAAATTGCCATTCGCCGCCTTGCTTTGGCAAGTAACCAGACAGAACCGAGCGACACTCCTGGGATGCGGCTGTCTGCTGGCAATCGCCATTATGCTTGCATCCGCTCACGCTGGTCATCCAGGCAGAGCCAAGCCGGACAATGAATTGGCTTTAGCCACATTCGTATGTTTTGTCGCTAGCAGCTGGCTGGGAGTTTCCGTTTTTCAGGGTGATAAGCGGCACAATCGCATATCCTTTCTGGCAGACCGGGGGCTCCCCCCCCTGCCCGTTTGGTTATCACGACAATTGCCACCAGCAGCACTGTTGATCACGGCGGCACTGGTCGGCGCTGTGGTTATCGCAGTCAATACGTCGCGAGCGAACTATTCCTTCGAATTGCTGGTCGAGATCCTCTTGTTAGCTCTCATGTCGTTTTCAGGATTCATTTTTTCGCAGTGGACTTCGCAATGGACGTCCAGCCCCATAGTATCGGCCGTAGTCGGTCCCGGTGTGAGCATCGCCGCAGCTGCGTACCTTAGTTTCGCTTTCACGACTCTCGCAGCCCCCATTTGGCTGTTGACTATCTGTGCCATGTTTCCGCTGTTCGCCACTATCATTCTGATGCGTCGGTGGATGGACTGCAAACACGATCGCATTTTTTGGGCTGGGCAAACCGCCTGGCTGGTTGGCCTAACGCTGGTCCCCACAATTCCCTTGATGGTGACGCTGGGGACTACAGAATCGATGTCTCGCGAAACGCGAGCTGAATTGATGGCTGTCGTCCAACAAACTCAATTCACCAGTGCTCTGATACAACCGACAGAGCTGATGTTGACGACGAAGCAAACCGCGAACGAGGGCCTAGAGGGAGAAAACCATCTGTCGCCAAAGGATGCCTTCCAAACCGCGAAGGATGCACTGAGAAACCAGTTGACATCATCGGATGGAGCGGTGCAGGTCAATCCGCGTATATTCGACTTCTTGCGATTTGAAATTTCGATGGCGAGAATGCGACTCACCGGCGATCCAGCACAGCAACCTGATCGCGCACAGACAATTGCGAATTACAACGAATTGCTCCGAATAACCCTTCAAATCGCTCGTCGTGGGCGACTCAGCTATCGCCTGATCGATCAAGACGGAGCGGATTTGCTTGAGATTGCGTTACTAACCGAACTTGACCATGCAGGCTCTAGTGCGACTATCGAGCCCAACGTTTCTCGGGAGATAATGGATACGCTAAGGGATTCAACCTCTCGCCATCGCGCTCGGCGCCAGGCCATCGCGCTCAGCTGGAGTCAATGGTCACAAGGAAAACAATTTCGTCAATACGGTGGATACTACCTACCAGATCATGATGGCAGTTTTTCGTGGCAACAGTCATTAGCCGAATTCCGCAGGGCGGAATTGATGGTCCAAACCCTGTGGCAACTGAACGATGCCAGCGTGGGCAAGAACGAAGAGCTCCGGCGACAGTTGGCTGAATACTGGCGGGTCGCACCGATTCGCTATGGGCTTGGCCCCGACGGAAATTCACTGGTCGCACATGATCCAAGTCAATTTTTCCTGGAAATGAGAATGTATCCGTCCGCTCCAGCAACCCAGTGGCGAGCAGGCTGGGAACGACAACGCTGAATCCGTCACCCCTACGAAGTTCAAAACGATGATGAGCAATTGGTTGCATAACAAGCCCGCGTCTCGCCAATGGAGCAAAATCCAATTGTGGATTTTCGTGGCCTTCGCGACACTGTTCACGATCGTCGGATGGGCGGTGGTGCGCGAAACCTTGGCCTACCGGACACTGACGACGACCATTGCACAACTCCGCGCAGCTGGAATACCGACGATTGAGGCGATGGCAGCTCAACTGGACGGCGCAACCCACCGCGAAGGGTCCTTGGCATGGGCGGAAGTCCTAGAGTTGGCTACTAATTCGTGGAGTCGGCAATTGGGCGCGAATCTACCCTACATAGGCAGCGGTGAAATACCTGAGCTGACACCTGAAGCAAGCCTGGGCTGGAAGGACAAAGACGAAGTTGAGGCGTATTTGACTCAATGTTCGCCCGTCCTTGAAACACTGCACTCGCTCAGCAGCTTTCCTGCGCCCGTATGGCTGCCGCTAGAATCCCAAGGAATCTCCACTCCGCTGACATATCACAATAACATCTCCTATGCGAACAATATGTTGCTCCTGGATGCCGAGCTTGCGTTACACCAGCGGGGTGCGTCCCGTGCCATTCGCGACATCCAGTCGTCGCTGGCTCTGGCAGATGCTTTCGACTGGGATTTGCTGCTCAGTACAAAACACGCTTCAAATTGGACACGTGCGAGAACATATTCAATGATCCGCCGATCTCTTCAAATCGGATTGTGGGATGAAGAGCAACTATCCCAGCTGCGCGCACTGGTCGAAGAATCAGCAACGGAGATTGAATCAACATTGCCGGCGCTGATGAAGAATCAACTGGCCATCCAGCTGCCTCTTTTAGAGTCGGGTATGCCATGGCACGACAACCACCATAATGTGCTGTTCCGCAAGCTGGCTGGTCTGCCCTCCGTGCGATTGTCTGTGCTAGAAGAATTGAGTTCCTGGGCCAGTCTTCCGGCTGCGGGACTGAATATCATCGTTGCCAACGCGGAACGAATAAGTCAGGAGAATGCTTTAGGCTGGAGGCTAAACACTTATTCTCTGGAGCTAGACCAATGGTACCGAACCATTCTCTTGAATTTCCTCATGACCGAGGAAAACCGCCGGTATACATTGTCCGCGATTGCAGTCAAACAATATCACTTGAAAAATGGTCAGTGGCCCGAGCATCTAGAACAGCTGGAGTCCCTGGGTCTGGCCCCCGACGACTGGCTTACGTCCTGGGACCAAAAATTTGGGTACGAAGTCGAAGACGGTGTGGCGTACTTGTGGACCTATCGCATCCCACTCAACCCTGGTCAGGTAGCAACCCCAGACAGAACGATCCCGGATATCCGGCCCGATTACTCAAGTCAGCCAAACAAAGAGTTGTTCCCGGAGTCCACGATAGCTATTCGCTAAGTTGACGTCATCGTCTAGTGGTTTGGGACAGC
>JAGQPR010000144.1 GCA_020426625.1 Planctomycetales bacterium | reverse complement strand
AAGGCTCCCACGAAGACAACAGTTACCGGTGTGGAAATGTTCCGCAAGGAAATGACTGAAGGTCGGGCTGGAGACAACGTTGGTTGCTTGCTCCGAGGCATGAAGCGTGAAGATATTGAGCGTGGCCAAGTCTTGGCTAAGCCGGGTAGCATCACGCCGCACATCAAGTTCGAAGCTGAGATTTATTGCTTAAGCAAAGATGAAGGTGGCCGCCACACTCCGTTCTTCAGTGGCTACCGACCTCAATTCTACTTCCGTACCACGGACGTAACAGGTTCGGCCAATTTGGTCGGTGCTGAAATGTGTATGCCTGGGGACAATGTGAAGATTGAAGTCGAGTTGCAGAAGCAGATCGCCATGGACGATGGTGTGCGATTCGCTATCCGCGAAGGCGGCAAGACTGTCGGATCGGGTGTCGTCACCAAGATCCTCGAATAGGCTTTGGCTGCAGGCCGTAACTGCGGGCTGCACCGCCAGAAGCGGAATCGCCGTGCAACTGTCGGTCGCGGGATGGCTGTCAGAATAAATGTCAGCTTCCCGCATTAACGGGCTACGGCACTCAGGGGTGTAGCTCAATTGGTAGAGCACTGGTTTCCAAAACCAGCGGTTGCGGGTTCGAGTCCCTCCGCCCCTGCTTGTGGATGCATCGGGTTTAGTTTTGATGGTAGTCCCTGTAATCAGCTAGAGCACTCGATGTGCTAATGCGAGTCGCCAAATGTCCGCGAAAGATTCCGTGATGACCTCCAGACCATTGATGCAAGAGCTATTTGCATCGGGTTTGTATAAACGCAATCAAGGCCGATTGGTCAGGCAGCTTACCTGCTTGTCGATTTGGGTAACCGTTGTGGTTGCGGCTTGGCGTTTTCACGCATTGTTCATCGTGCCCCGCATGGGCATTACATGGACCAGCTACATCGTAGCCGTATTGCTCGGTGGGGTTGGGGTTTGGGTCGGGTATAGGTTGGTGAACTGGCCGAAGTTTGCTGACTTTTTGATTGCTGTTGAAGCCGAGCTGAACAAGGTGTCGTGGCCGACCCAGCGAGAACTTGTGAGAGCTTCCATCGTAGTCATCTTCACAATTTTGTTCTTGTCTGCAATACTATTTGGCTACGACGCTTTGTGGCGTATTCTGTTTGGCTTGCTCGGGATTGCGTGATTGACGCAAATGGTCCTGGCAGCTGAATAAATAGCCGAATAGTTGAAAAGGAAAGTCCGAGCAATTGAATAGGAGAGAAAACCACGAGCTGAAAGGCTTTTGTTTTTCGAGCCAATGCTTGTTGTTACGGTAGGGTATGTTTGAGTTACGGTAGGGTATGTTTGATTTGTGCAGCCAAATGGATAGCTGCCAATTTGTTGAGATTATTATCTTCCTAGCCAGGAGATGGCTGTGGGATGTCTTGGGAGTAAGACGCTCACGATCGCTTGTACTGGCGCGGGGTGCTTAGGTGAGTGAATCAGAAAAGCAAGACTTATCGCCAACTGCGGGTGCCTCATCCCTTATGGATTGGTACATCATCAAAGTTGCGTTCAATCGCGAGGATAGCATTCGAGATGCTTTGCTCAAGCGTATCAAGCTTGCTGGTTTGGAGGAATGCTTCGGTGAGATCTTGGTGCCTACCGAAGACGTTGTTACCTTCACTCGAAATGGTACACGCCGCATAGTAAAGCGGAAACTCTACCCAGGTTATCTGATGGCCTACATGGTCATTAACGATGACTCTTGGTTCTTGGTTAGGGAGACCCCTGGAGTCGGTGATTTCACTGGCTCGGGAGGCAAGCCGACTCCGATGGATCCGCTCGATGTAGCGAAAATCGTCAAGCCGCCTGCTTCCGACGAGGACGAAGATGAGCCCGTGCTGAAGACTGCTATCCCATTTCGCAATGGCGACAGGGTGCGAGTCAAAGAGGGCAATTTTCAGAACCTGGAAGGCGAAGTTGAAAAGGTCGATGAAGCCAATGGTCGCGTGATCGTGATCATTAGCATTTTCGGTCGCAGCACGCCTGTTGAACTTGACCACTGGCAAATTGAAGAGGTGTGACCCCTTCCGGTTTGCCGTGGCCTATGTCTCGTAAATCCCTTGAAGCTCAGGCGCTAATCTTGGCTGACACTGTCGCTGGCGTAGGGGGTGAGATTTTGAATTTGTACCAATATTCCTAAATGCAGCGTGATTCTATCAAATGCCACAAATTTGCTGTGGCTGATCAACCGAATCACTCATGGAGTTATAAAAACCTATGGCGAAGCAAGTCGTTGGGCAAGCCAAATTTCAAGTGCCGGGTGGTGCAGCCACGCCTGCACCACCCGTGGGTACCTCACTGGGTAAATTCGGTATCAATCTTGGTCAGTTCGTATCTGCGTTCAATGAACGAACCCGTGAATACAATGGCACGCCCATTCCGGTTGTTGTCACTGTCTACTCTGACCGTACTTTCGAATTCGTCACCAAGAGTCCTCCTGCGGCGGCGCTTTTGAAGCAAGCAGCAGGTATTGCCAGTGGCTCTGGTGAGCCTAATAAGAAGAAGGTTGGCAAAGTAACTCGCAGCCAAATTGAAGATATTTGTCAAAAGAAAATGGCCGATTTGAACGCACGTGACCTTGAGCATGCAGCTCGCATGATCGAAGGAACTGCACGCAGCATGGGTCTGGAGGTGGAGGGTTAGTCATCATGGTAAAACGAACCAAAGCAATGAAAGCGATGATCGCTAAATCCCCGGGCTCGAACCCGTTGCCGCTGGCCGATGCGGTCGCGGTGCTAAAGGGCTTCCCACCAAGGAAATTCGACCAAAGCGTCGAAATCCATATGCACTTGGGAATCGACCCCGCCCAGGCCGACCAATTGGTGCGTGGTTCAGTGGTCTTGCCGCATGGTATTGGCAAGACGCAACGCGTAGTCGTTTTTGCCAAGGGCGATCTGGCTACCGCTGCCGAGCAAGCTGGGGCCGATGCCGTCGGTCAAGACGAGTTGGCCAAGAAAATCAAGGAAGGCTGGACTGACTTTGATGTGTGTATCGCCACGCCAGACATGATGGGACTGGTTGGCCCATTGGGCAAAGTACTCGGTCCTCGTGGCTTGATGCCCTCACCGCGAGCGGGAACCGTAACCATGGACGTCGCCCGTGTGATTGAAGAGTACAAGGCAGGTAAGGTCGAGTTCCGCAACGACAAGGGTGCCAATCTGCATGCTATCGTGGGCAAGCTCAGCTTCGATGCCACCAAATTGATCGAAAATGTTGAGGCGTTCATGAACTATGTCCATGGCCTCAAGCCACAAGCAGTCAAAGGCAGCTACATCAAGAGCATTGCTATCTGCGCAACTATGTCGCCGAGCGTTCGGGTGGCAGCATAAGCTGACTCTCGCACGACCAACCAATCAAATTCGGCAAAGTATGAGGTTCCATAAGTGTCATGAGTAAATACGTTAAGAGCCTGATTTCCAATGAAATCAAGAATCGGCTGGAGGGCGTTCAAGATGCCATCCTGGTGGATGTGGTTGGAATGAATTCCGAGTCCACATTCGGGATCCGCAAATTGTTGCGCGGAAAGAATATCCAAATGCTGGTTGTCAAGCGGAGCCTGGCAGGCCGTGCTGTGGCCGGTTCCGACTCGCTACGTCCTCTGTTCGAAAATCGCGCGGGTTCAGTAGCAATCGTTTGGGGCTGCGAAGATTTCGTCAGCCTTGCCAAGGAAATCACGGAAATCGTCAAGAGCAAAGCCTTTGAGAAATTCGAACTCAAAGGTGGCGTCATGGATGGCGAAGCGCTCACCGACGAACAGGTTAAAGAGGTTAGCAAATGGCCTAACCGCCAAGAACAGATTTCGTTGCTGCTCGGACAGATCCTCGGCCCTGGTGCCAATCTGTCGGCGCAGCTTCTCGGTGCCGGGGCTACTCTGGCTGGCCAAGTCAAGAAGTTGGTTGAGCAGAAGGAGGGCGAAGCATAGTCACACATGTTTCAGCTGGTAACCAACAATTCTGAGCGGCCAGCAGATTTCAAGAACTAGATCCTCACGAAAAAACTTTCTACTTTCGCAAAATAAGGGTTTAAAAAACCATGTCCGATTCGACATTCGCAGACGATATCAAGCAATTGGGTGACTCGATCGTAGGCCTGACACTCAAGCAGGCTAAGAGCCTAAGCGACTACCTGAAGGAAGAGCACGGTATCGAAGCTGCCGCAGGTGGTGGTGTAATGATTGCCGCTCCAAGCAGCGACTCAGGTCCAGCCGAGGCCGTTGAACAAACTGAATTCGACGTTGTCATGTCCAGCTTTGGAGACGCCAAGCTGAACGTGGTGAAGGTCGTCAAGAATTTGACCGGAGCTTCTCTCATGGACGCCAAGAAGTTGGTCGAGGCAGTTCCTGCCAAGATCAAGGAAGGCGTTTCCAAGGAAGAAGCCGAAAAGGTCAAGAAGGAATTGGAAGAAGCTGGCGCGACAGTCGAACTCAAGTAGACCTCTGTCAGCCAAACGAATCAAAACATCAAACCTAGCTTGTGTCCCAAGCTAGGTTTTTTGTTTGCATATAGCCAAAAATCGCGGCCGGTATCGCTTGCAGCGGGGACCGAGCGTTACGCAGCATGGCTCATCGTTCTATGCAATAATGTATTGGTAGTTTTTACTTGACTCCTATCAAGAGCCGTAGTCGTTCAATTTGAAGGCGGGCTTGATCAATTCCAGAACGATAGGGTTTCGATATGTTTCTTCGGACACTACTTCTGACAGTAGTATTTTTTCTGCTGAGTGCCTCGGCACCCGCGCGGGACCGGCCAAACATCCTGATTATCTATACAGACGATCAAGGATATGGCGATGTCAGCTGTCTGAATCCACAAGCCAAGTTTCAAACACCAAACATGGATCGGCTTGCCCGCGAAGGAATCGCGTTTCTGAATGGTCACAGTTCGGACACGGTTTGTACGCCATCGCGGTATGGTCTGCTAACAGGGCGCTACAGCTGGCGCACTCAGATGAAAGCAGGCGTTATGGGAGCCGAAGGCCAGTGTTTGATTGCTCCAGGGCGCATGACGCTGGCTTCGATGCTTCGCGAGCAAGGATACGATACCGCCATGGTTGGCAAATGGCACTTGGGAATGGATTTCCCCGGTACTGACCCAGGTTCACGTGATTGGTCTCAGCCGGTTCAAGACATGCCCTTGGACAAGGGGTTCGACTATTTCTTCGGGATACCGGCATCGATGAACTACGGTGTACTCGCGTGGTTCGAAGGACGTTATGCCAAATTGCCGCCGACACTCTACACAGCCAAGAAGCCGAACGACCGGCACGTCGACTACCGAATCATGCCGCCGTACCAGAATTCGCCACAGGAAACGGCCGAGGTTCTAGGAACCAAGGGAATGGAGGTCGCGGCGGACTTCGTTGACAATCAATGCCTGACCCGCTTTACCGATAAAGCGATCCAGTGGATGCAAGAGAGGCTAACCAGCCAGCACAACGGAAACCCCTTTTTCCTCTATTTGCCGTTCACCGCACCGCACTACCCGGTCTGCCCGCTTCCCGAGTTTTGGGGGCAAGGTCAAGCCGGTGGCTATGGAGAATTCGTGCTGGAAACCGACTATCATGTTGGCCGCATTCTTGATTTTCTCGACAAATCAGAATTGGCGGCCAACACGTTGATCATCTTTACGAGCGACAATGGTCCAGAGAATTCTTGGCGGCAACGAGTGAAAGATTTTGGCCATCATAGTAACCATATTTATCGCGGGGGAAAGCGAGATATCTACGAAGGTGGGCATCGAGTCCCTTTCTTGGTGCGTTGGCCAGTGGGCATTGCCAAGCCGGGAAGGCTATCGGATGCACTCGTTGGACAAGTCGACGTGCTAGCTACCCTGGCAGAAATAGTTGGATCGGACCTGCCCCATAACGCTGCTGAGGACAGTCAGAGTTTTGCCCAGCTGCTACGGGAGCCAACCGCTGTATTCCAGCGACTGCCGTTGATTAACCATAGCGCGCAAGGTCGATTCGCCATCACTGACGAACACTGGAAACTGATATTACCTCACCGCCAGCTCAACGCGGAATTGTACAATTTGAATAGTGATCCAGGCGAGGCACGCAATGTCATCGACATGCATCCAGAAGTCGCTGTTGCCCTTGAAGAACGAATTACTGAAATAGTAGTCAGCGGCCGTACTACTTCAGGTCCTAATTCATCCAACGATACGGGATACTGGAGTGACTTGGCGTGGATTCCAAAGTGGTGAATGTCAACATCGGGAATGCGCGATAGCGTCGGGCTTGTCATAAACGCAGCTGATTTCCAAGTGGACAATCCGATATCGTTAGAAACTTACGACCGGGCCAGGGACGCCGCGCACGTCCTATTATTGTTGGCGGACAATTGTTGACGGACTTCGATGACTGCATAAGTGTTGCGAGGTCAGTCTTGAAGGGTGACGTAAAAAATGCATGCACTACCTTGGTCAAACGATGCAATTGGTTCAATATGCCTGTTTGAGGCACAATCTCGACCAAAGAGCAGCGAAGATGGACATACAATGGCAAGCTGCAGCTGCGGTCGATGGCACAGGCAACTTGCGCTACGCTTAGTATTGATCTCGATATTTGTCTTACTATCGTTCCGCGCAGCGACTGGCCAGGCAGTTTCTAGCAATCCAGTTGCCGAGGAGTCGATCGCGAAGCCTAGTTTTGAGACACCACCGGCTCCTGCGCTGCGTCCTGAAAAAGAGCTGGACACGATCAAACTGGTGGATGGATTTCGCTTGGAGTTGGTCGCGACTGATCCACTGATCCAAGATCCGATTGCCTTGACCTTTGATCCAGATGGTCGGCTGTGGGTCTGCGAGATGCGAGGCTTCATGCCGGACATCGATGGCACCGGAGAGGATGCTCCGGTTGGTGTGATCTCGGTATTGAAGGATACCAATCAAGATGGGTTGATGGATCAAAGTACGGTATTTCTTGATGGATTGGTGTTGCCTCGTGGCTTGTGCTGGACGATTGACGGGATGCTGGTTTGCGAAAATGGAACTATATGGCTTTGTACGGACTCTGATGGCGACGATCGCTGCGATCAGAAACAAGCCGTTTGCAGTTACAACGTCGGGAATCTTGAACATTCGCTTAATGGCTTGATGCCAGCGCTCGACAATTGGGTTTACAACGCCAAGGAAGGCATTCGACTGAAGCGAGTTGATGGGCGCTGGATTCATTCGACCACAGCCGCTCGCGGGCAATGGGGCATCACCCAGGACAACGTTGGCTATTTGTATTACAACGTGAATGCATCGCTGTTGCGGGGCGATCTCGTCCCTTGCTATTCGCCCATCGCGGAATCCAACAATTCGCTGGTTGACATCCAGTTTTATTCGGACCAAGAGATGTTCCCGATTCGCCCGACACCGGGGATCAATCGTGGCTACATCCCGGGGTTCCTCCGTCCAGATGGGACCTTGATCGAAGCCAATTCCAACTGCGGCCCTGTCGTCTATCGCGGTGATTGTCTACCGAGTGAATTGCTCGGCAATGTATTTATACCCGATCCCGCTGGCAATCTGATTCGTCGGCAAGTTGTCCAACGTCAGGACTGGGATGTAATGTCATTCAACGCTTATTCTCGCCAGGAGTTCTTGGCTTCGACTGACGAGCGATTTCGGCCGGTAAACATGTTCAATGCTCCGGACGGTACGCTGTATGTCGTTGACATGTATCGAGGAGTGATCCAGCACGGTGCTTTTATCACTCCGTACCTGCGCGAGCAGATTCTTTCACGCGAATTAGACAAAGAAATTCACTTGGGCCGGATCTGGCGGGTAGTCCATCAGGATAGTCCGCGACGTCCAAATGTTCGTCTTTCCCAGTTGTCTGATATGCAGCTGGTCAATTACTTGTCGCACGCCAACGGTTGGCATCGCGACATGGCGCAGCAGCTTTTAGTTCAGCGAGGCAGCGATCGTTGCGTCCCACAGCTGGAAGAGCTGGTACTGCATGGAGACAATGAGTTAGGTCGGCTGCACGCTTTGTGGACGCTCGAAGGCCTGAATTGCCTTGACCCTCAAATGATGTACGCGGCGCTCGCTGATCAGGACGTGAATGTGCGGATGAGTGCGATCACGCTTTATCAGAACCTGTTGGCGATCGATTCCTATGTTCCCACTGTTATTGAAGATTTGAGTGAGATTGCCGACGACCGTAGCACGCAGATTCAGACTGAGCTGGTGCAGTCGCTGGGATTGATCGATTCTTTGCAGGCTGAACAGGTGATCGAGCCAATCCTAAAATCAGCCGCTCAAGGCGATCCACGCCATTTGGATGGTTTGCTCAACGGTTTTACGGGACGGGAATGTGAATTCTTGGCCGCCAGACTCAATCGCTCCAGCTGGAAAACACGTGAAGCCTGGCGAGAAACCGTGCTCGATAAATTGGCTGCCATCCTGTGGCGCCAGCGCAATCCGGTGACAGTCCTGAGATTTTGCCATTTGTTGGATTCGATACCATCGGACCGGCAATGGCAACAAGTCACCTTGCTCGAGGGCGTCCGCGACCCAGCGCCCAAACGCCGTTTTCGCAGATTCCCTCCAGCTCCCGGCACGGCTCCAGCGCCTGCAACAGCGCCCTCAACGCTGACCAACAACGAAGGCAGACAGCCATTGCTTGTTCTGGCAACTCCTCCGGTGGGACTCGAACGATTGCAGCATTCGTCCGATCCAAGGTTATCCCAAGCTGCCGACGCTTTGGCTGCTCGCTTGGCGTGGCCTGGCAAGGATGGCCAGCCGCTGCCGGAAAAGCCCCGACTAAGTGATGAACAGCAGAGGCTGGTCGAAATTGGGCGTCTACAGTATGCGACTCTCTGCGCTGGTTGCCACCATTCAGCTGGATATGGTTTGGCCGCCAAGGGACCAGAACTGCTCGGCTCCAACTGGCTCGAAGACTCGCAACGGCTGATGCGAGTTGCATTGCACGGCTTGGAAGGCCCCATTTCAATCAACGGTGGGCTTTACAACGAAGAGAATCGAATGAGCATGCCCGGTTTGGCACAATCGTTGGACGACGAACATATTGCTGGCGTACTCAGTTATGTTCGCCGTGAGTTCATCGATGGCTGTCCACCGATTGACGTTGCCGAGGTGACCGCCTTGCGCGAACAGACCAAAAATCGCACGACCCCTTGGACTCAAGCCGAACTTTACGAATTGAGTGGCCAGAACTAGCTGACAACAGCCGGAGCTAGCTGATAACAAAGAATGTGGCGTTCAACACTCGAGTCGGATTCTGCGGTAGAATTTCCGTATCGGCCATGCGTCGAACCGCTCTCTCCCTCCTGAATTCTGCTTGCCCCAACGCTCGTGTGCTGCAGAACGAAAGGATCGTTCAATCCTCTTCTGCGGGTAGCACCAAAATTCGGTGCAATCTGTTTTTCTAATAAGATGCTGATACGAAACGCCGTCTTATCCTTGTGCTTTCTGCAATGCTGCATTCCGTTAATTGCTCAAGAGGATTTGGCCGCTCCGCTGGAGTTGCAATCTGCCGTACGCGTTTATCAGGGCCGCGTTCGCGCCAATGCAATGATTTACGTGTCCGGACGAGTTCACAACCACGGCCAACAAGTTCAAAACGCAAGATTGGTCGCTACGGTTAGCGGTAGTTTTGACCAAAGTGTCAGCAATTTTCAAATCGGCCCGAACCAGACCGAATTTGTCCCAGTGCAAATATGTCTTCCGTCAAATCTGCCTGCGGAAGGAACGGTCGAAATCGAAATCAGCTTGGTTCAGCCGAATGACGAGCAGATCATCCTGCAGTTTCGTGGACAACCTCAGCAACAGACATTGTCGATGACGGCTGGTCGCATCGCCAGCTTGGCGGGCATGGCCTTGGAGCCGGAATTGCGTGGCCAACCGGCTTGGTACTGGCCTCCCCTGCCCCCTTACGCGAGTTATGAATTGGCACTCGCATCTAGAATTGACGCTGGTTACTCGCGGGATGCTCTGTTTATGGACGCCGCGCCCCCGCCGCTAGATAGCACCACTTGGCAGGATCTGGATTCTGTCGTCATCAGTGATCCGCGGTTCTTCGACGACTTGGCGTCAGTGGAAATGTCCAAACGCTATTTGAGCAAAGGGGGCCGCGTCTGGGTGATGTTGGACAATGTTCCCTGTGAATGCGTTCGTCCGTTGCTGGGTATCGAACAGGCCTGTGAAGAAGTGGACACGGTGGAGCTCACGCAATGTGTGATTCAGTCAACGGATTCGACTCGCTTATTAAGTGAACAGGACCGGACAATTCAGCAGTACGATCCCATCGCTCTTAAGCGCGTTGTCCAGAGCGGCGGCGAGGTAACACATACAGTCGATGGTTGGCCAGCTGCGATCTGGATGAAGGTCGGCTTGGGAGACTTGCTGCTGACCACGCTAGATCGAAGAGCGTGGATTGAACCGCGGGCAACGCCGACGAAGAACCCAATGGACAATGTGCCGTATGCGACGAAACCATGGGCGGCTCAGTTGGCAACGCGTGCGCATGCCAACATTCAATCGGGGATCGACGACGAGCCGTCGGAGTATCCAGTGCAGTTGATTGGTAACGCGATTCTCAGTCGATCGGTCGTCATGACGGCGCTGCTGTGTTTCTGTGCAGTCTTTGTAGTCTCTGCCGCAGTGTTGCACTTTGGTTCGTGGAACAAATTGTGGCTTTTCGCGGTTTCGCCAATCGTCGCCATTGCCTTCGCAGGGTTCCTGCTGTTTGCAGCTAGCACGGTTCGCCAGGGAATCTCGGAAGGCGTCGCCATTCTTCAACGAGTTTCCGTTACCGAAGATGGCACTACGGCCATCGTCCAGGAAGAGTGCGCCACCTACCTCAATAGTACGAACGATATGGGGTTGGAGCTTGACGGCGATGGCATGGCAACCATATCACCGCAAGTTACGGCTGGGGTGAAGAGATTTGTTCAAGACGATTTTCAACATTGGCGCATCTCTAATCCGGCCTGGCCACCCGGAACATGGCGTTACCAGTCTGAATATGCAGTACCGACAACTTCGTTGATCGCTCAAGCCAAGTTCACCGAACAGGGAGTTGAGTTTGAGTTGCCGGAGTTGCCTTCGCTGCTGTCCGATCCGATCGTCGAATACATTGTGGGCGACCCGATGATTTGTCTGGAACGCGAGGGAAAACTGGTATGTGATGGCCAGCTTGCCGCCCGCGACGATCGCTTGATTGTGGGGCAGTTGCTCAGCAGCGAACAACAGCGTCGCACGCAGGTCTATCAACGCGACTTGACTAGAGTCCGCGGTGACCGAGTTCGAGGTCAGCAGTTGTACGGTTGGACTGGGCTGTGGGCTGGCAACCCACAATGGACGGCGTCCCTGCCACAAACAGGCTCTGCCCTCGTCGCACTGCCGATCTCAATCTTGCGACCACGCGATGGAGAGACCATTACCATCCCGCACGGGTTTATCCGGTTACAAAATCGACCCAACCAACTGGGAACTACATCAGCCTTTCACGAGAGTATCGGGAGCTGGTCGGAAGAAATGACCATGGGCATCCGAGCAGAAATGCAATTCTTGTTGCCACCTGAGTTACTGCCGTTTGCCGCCACATCCATTGATTTGGAATTGAATGTACAAGCTCCACGACGCAAGGTACGGTTATTGGCGGGCGCGGGCCCAAATGGTCCTGTTCCGGTGTTCGAGCTGAGTAGTCCGTCGATCGGCTTGAAACAAACGATTACAGATTCCGATGTTTTGGCAGACTTTGCAGACGGTGTCCTGGACTGCATCGTCGAGATCACCGACCGCACGGATATTAGCCAGCCAGGCGAGATGTCTGGTGTCGTGTCTTGGAAGATCGAGCACTTTCGCGCTACGGTCCAAGGTACCGTGACTACGCCAACGCGTGCTGCCGATGTCCGGTCTAGTGATCAATAGTTCAGACTCCGCCACATTTCTAATGCATCCACGCGCAAGTTTTTCCGCATAATTGCCCGCTTTGGCGTCAGCCACGGTTGTTTAAGTATCAGAAAACTTGTGCATTGGTGCTTACGTTCGTTTCAGGTGATATTAGACGCTAAGGATGTTTTAGAAACTCATGGGGCCCCTATTGAATCCTGTATTCTGGCGAGAGTTGACGGATCGCTCACGTTCCTGGAAATTGCCTTTGGCAATCTTGACTGTAATCCTAGTCAGCTGTTGCCTAATCTTTTTGCGATGGCCGACGGACAATGCTATCGACGTGGTCTCCCAAAGTGCGTTGCCGGTGTTTCGACCACTGGCATTTACACTCGCCCTGGCCATCATGATGATCGTACCAGCCTTTCCCGCAACGTCGCTCGTCACTGAACGGCGGCGCGGCACACTCGCCCTGCAATTGAATTCGCCCCTATCACCATGGTCGATTTATCTGTCAAAACTCTCCAGCAATGTAGCCATCGCTTGCGTGTTGGTGTCGGTTAGTCTGCCAGCTATGGCCGCAGGATTTGCCATGGGTGGCATTTCGATAGTGGATCATGTCCTACCACTGATTGTCGTCTTGGTTTCTATGACCGTGCAGTATTCTTGCATTGGCCTGTGGGTAAGTGCCAAGTCGGTCTCAAGCGACGCCGGGATGAGGCTGACATACGCAATGGTGCTTGCTCTGGCAGTCCTTTCGGTTGTTCCGCTAGCATTCGTTGGCAATCTGGCCGGGCTGTCGTCGACCATTGCCAAGGCGCTCACGATGGCCTCGCCGATTTCAGCGCTACAGCAAATCACCAGCAGCCAGGCAGCTGTAGCGCAGCTGGGCATCTCGACCGGTTGGATCGAATTTGTGGTTTTTAGCTGCTTGATTTCACTTGTCTTCGCCGTCATGACGGTGCGACTATTGGACCCGATTCGTTTGGACCGAGCCCGACCAACGGGACATGTCGTTGGCGCAGGCGCAGCAAAGAACACTTGGACGCGCCGATTTACTTATGTGGTTGACCCCAATAAGCGAAAGTCGGGAATTCCTTGGTGGGTCAACCCGATCATGGTCAAGGAATTTAGAACGCGAAAATTCGGCAGGTTGCATTGGCTGCTTCGTTTGGTGGCTCTTTGCGCTGTTCTTTCACTTGCCCTAATCGTGTTGGCTGCTACCGGGACGGTCAGCTGGGGAGTTGCCCGCATCGCAGCCCCATTGGTATTTTCGCAACTCGCATTGATGTTGCTGGTGGGGCCGAGTCTTGGTGCGAACTTAATCGCATCTGAGGTTGAAAGCGGCGGTTGGCAGTTGCTACAAATGGCTCCAATATCGACGACCCGCTTGATGATCGGCAAACTCATGAGCGCTGTGTGGACGATGTTGTTGGTCTTGCTAGCTACCATACCCGCCTATGCTGTCCTCGGCTATGTTCAGCCAGCGATGAGCGGACAGTCGCAGAATGTCATTTTTTCGCTACTGATCGCCGTAGCTATGGTCGTATCCGTTAGTGCCTGCATTAGTTCGCTATGTCGTACCACTGCGGTTGCCACCACCACCGCCTACGGAGTGCTGCTCGCCGTGTTCGCGGGCACGCTACTAATCTGGCTTGGTGAGGGCAAGCCCTTCAGCCCGTTGCTGGTGGAAAACGCACTCTGTCTCAATCCTGCAGCCGCGGCTCTGAGTGAAATGGGAGCTCCCGGTTTCGCCAAATACGACTTGATACCCAATGCATGGTGGTTGGGAGGTAGCGTGTCCCTAGGCTGCCTGCTCGTGTTTACCCTCCGTGTCTGGCAGTTGTCCCGACCTGACTAATCGTGGGTCCAGATTAATAGTTACTCGCCCTTCGCTTTACAGCCCGTAATTGGTAACTGTTCCGCCCCGACTACTAGAGGTTGCAGTTAAAAGACTCCGCGCTTGAAAACTCCGTTTCTTTCAAGAAGGTCCGTATGCTCAGCAGCATGATCAAATTTAATGGGGCATCCACTACTCGCGTTATCCTTCCAGGTGCAATGCGTTGCGCATATTTCATGTGCTTACTGTGCATCCGCCTCATGATCGTCTCGCAAACTGCCTATGCTCAGCAGCCGGTTGTTCTTAGCCATCGATGGGAATCTGACCCGGCCCTGAATATCGATTGGTATCCACCGGAGATACCCGCATTTCCGTTTGCAGTCGACGTCCAGCGTATTGTTTCGCCGCACTGGCAAGCCAGCGTGGCCGAAGCAAGGAAGGTCACCTTTAGTGATGCCAAGAAGCAAGTGACCAATCGCGCCGAGGCATTTTCAGCTTGTCTCGACAGGCTGCGTGACGCTGCGGAAGCGAATCCACAAGCTCGCCGCGCAATACTGTCTGCTGCGCTTGCGCTAGCTGAAGGCAAAGCGGACGTCGAAGCGCTGTGGCAAACCGTTGAGGCGGAAAGCGTTTTGGCTCCACTAGTAGAACCTGCCTTGATAACCTCTGGCAGTAATCAGGCGCTTTCCGTATGGCGTGAACGCATTGCGGTTGCCAATCGCAACACGAGTCAGCTGTTGATAGCCATTGAGGGAATTGGTCTAGTCGGTGATACAAGTGATCGTCCATTACTGTTATCAATCCTGTCCAGCGGACGCATGAATCTACCGACAAAACTAGCGGCTGCCCGCGCACTCGGCGAGCTGCTGGACCAAGGTCAGGAAGATATCGCCGCTGAACTGCATGGCTCTGGAACACCATTGTGTTCTCTGTTGGCAGCGAGTGTGCTTCGCAATCATCGCGGGAGTGCGGCAGCAACGAAATTGCTGGTTGAAATTGCCAGTGGCGATGAAGCGGTGTCGCAGGCTGAGGCCTATCGGAGCTTGTCGGACCATGCCCCGGAAGTTGCCCTGGAAATGGCACCAACCATGCTGGGCAGTGCCGATCCGACCCTTCGCGAGTTGGCTGTGGCCGCACTCAATCAGTCTGAAGAAATTGACGACCTGCGACTGCAAGGCACCGCGCTAGCAGACGAAAATGTGCGGATTCGGCGACAAGTGCGTGAGAATCTACAAGCCAAATCGCACAACAATGAATTTCGTGCGGTGATTGAGGAATTGATCCTCCAAATGCTCGACGGTGATGCGGCTGCGGGTATTGAGCAAGCCATATTGCTTGCCGACGCAATCCAAGATGATCGCCATCAAGAAAGGCTCGTGAGTTTACTTTCCCATCCAGACGATCCAGTGAGCATCCGCGCAGCTTGGAGTTTGAAAACGCAGAGTCTTTCAGAGAATCTTCTCGTTGAAATCCACCAGCGTTGCCAACGGGCTACCGCTAACTACATTGCCAGCACGCGACAGAGTCAGACGGAAGAATATCGTGTGAGCTTCTTGATTGAGTCGCTCGGAGAAAATCGCTACGAACCCGCCAGAGAGATGCTGCTGAAATTCGTGCCCAAGCACGCGCCGCTACCGACGCTGACCCGAGTGTCTGCCGTTTACGCCTTGGGCCGGATTTATGAAGGACAAAAAGATGAACCGTTGGCGCAGCAATTAATGGCTCGAGCTGCGGATAACAACGAGTTGGATCCCGAAGATGAACAGGTTCGTTATGCCGCTTCGATCGCCGTTGGACGCATTGGAGTGACCAAGCATGTCGAACGATTGCAAAGCGTGGAAAAGGAAGCAGCCACCACAATCGCTCTGGCCGCCAAGTGGGGCTACGAACATCTTATGGCGCTGGGTGAAGGCGATTAGTTTCCGCCTCCCTGGAATGACAGAAAATGGCGCGGGAATGGCGAACCTACATCCTGTCCGGCAGACAGTGCGTCCATCCCGCTTGCCGAGCGGGATAGTTTCCTGCCGGTGGCGTAAGCCCATTCCCATCTTTCGTGTAATTCGTGGTTCACGAATTTTTCGTTGTTTTTTTCGAATCCAACCACGAAAAACACTAAGCTAAGGACTGGGGAAAAATCACTTGGGCACTTTTTATCTGCCTCTCCCATACCACGCAGCAAATAGCATGGGCGAGGACCGAGGTGAGGGACAAGAATTAACTGCTATCGCATTTCCCCCTGGTCCTTAAGCGTGAGTTTCTGCCTTGGCCTCAATGTCTATAGTTGCAGCCGGGAACAGCATTGGGGGTTGGCGAACCTACCAAGCGGAATTGTAC
>JAGQPR010000143.1 GCA_020426625.1 Planctomycetales bacterium | reverse complement strand
ATTCAGTTCCACATAATCCTTCCGCAAAATTAGCCGCTGTGCGCTAGCACGCGGTTTTTGACGGAACCGCACGCTAGACTAGCGCGTTGCGGCTGATGTGGCATCGGAATTACGATTTGTGACAGTGTCGATTCCTAAAACAAAACTGATGTATCGTGGCTGCGTGGTGCTTGTTTGTTTGTTTGGCAATAGTTGTTAAGTCGGTCGTGGTTTCGTGGATCGCTGCTATCTTAGTAGTTGTAACGATCGTCGTTGTGTTCTCGGCCGCTTTTTCAAGCTCGAATCTCTCGGAATCCATGCCGAGTTCACTGGCCGAACGCTCCATTTGGCTCGTAGTTGCATCGCTTACCTTGGGTATCGCAATGGCGATAGGGCTAAAGCCCGCCGTAGCCCGGCAGGCGGCGAAGTTCGACGTCGAATCGACTGCCAATGAGAGTTGAAGCTTCCTTCGCAATCAAAGCAGAAAAAGCCGGATGGTGGGATTCGGCTATGAGCGCAGGAAGAAGGCTGTTCGAAAACAATTCCTTACGCTAGATGCCGCATCTCCGATCTTTCCTGCTGCTACTCTTGTAGCAATTGTAGCGTAGCCGCTACTTCGAAATTCCACACCACTTGGCAGAAATATTTGCCCCCCCGACCGCATCGCACTAGGTTTCAAAGGTGCCTCGGACTTCTGCGGAATCTTGGCAGGCACCATCAGTTGCCGACTATCCTCGGCCTCAATTGATGCGCGGTTGCAGTTGGTCCCCCCTCCTCCTTGCTGGAATCGTTCTATGTTGCATCAAAACCCTCGCCGCTCTCGTAAACTCCGGCTTAATCGCACTGCGACTTTGGAGAAGCTCGAGGACCGCCTGCCATTCGCTGTGGACGCACTCTCAGAAAGTGTGGCGTTGCTCTTGGATTCCGAGCCGTTCGCCCCCACGGTCGAGGCACGAGCAATTCCCAAAACAAAAGCAGCAGCCAAGAACAAGCCGCCTGCAATTGCCAAAGCGCCAAACGTTTCTAAAGCCATCACGACCAGCAAGACCAAACTATCCGTACTTGGCAAGGATGACGGCGGCGAGTCCAAGTTGACCTACAACTGGCAAGTCTTGAGCGCGCCCAGGAATGGCTCCGTTTCATTTTCAGCGAACAACACCAATGCCGCCAAGAACACGGTGCTGACTTTCGGCAAAGCCGGCCAATACAGGGTCAACCTCACGGTTACCGACAAAGGAGGCCTCAAGAAAACTGTCAGCTATCGACTAAGAGTCGTCGCCACGTTATCCAGTATTGAATTGACGCCTAGTGAATCTACCGCCGAAATAGGTTCGTCGGTAAAGTTCAAAGCGCAGGGGCTTGACCAGTTTGGGAATCCCATCAGATCGCGTATCACTTGGAAGGTGCCCACGGGAAAAATCAGCTCGAGCGGTGTATGGACCGGATCCACCAAGGCTGGGAAATTCGTGATCCAAGCTTCCAGCGGCAAGATTAGCAGCCGTATCAATTTCAGTGTTACGAACAAACCACCGGCGCCGGACCCCGCTACAACTTCAGGCGTTAACGGCCTGGTCCAGACTTATTTTGCCGACGGCTCCATCTCGCGCCCCGACATGATCAACATCCTGCGCAGCACTGGCGCTGATGGCAGCGTGAATACCGCCGAGCTAAATGACCTAAAAAACTTGGTGAACAACGCTGCCAAGTACAAAATGCCGGACTACGTCAAAGTCTTGGCCAGCGATGTAGTGTTTGGTAACCGCGCCAACACGGTTACGCTGAAAGCTGGCAGTAGTGCTGCTCAGCTGAATTCGTTGATTGACAAATGGTTCTACGGCACTGATCGCCCAACACTAACCAGCTCCAGTCTCTCATACCGGGTTTCGAGCGGTACCCTGTTCAACGGCAATCCTAGCTACATGGACGAACACCAGGGTGCCCTCGGAGATTGTTACTTCGTTTCCACCTTGGGCATCATCGCGTCGAAGACCCCAGACGCGATTCGCAATATGTTCATCGACAATCTGGACGGAACGTACACGGTCCGCTTCTTCACCGGAGTCTACGGTGCGTTCATGAATTCCGATAACAGCATCAGCGACGGATTCAAGTCGGGGGTGGGCACTGCGGATTATGTGACCGTCGACAAGCAATTCGCTTCGACTTCTTCGGGAAAGTTTGCGTATTCGAACGCGGGTGCATCCATCAGCTCTACCGCGACATCGCTGTGGCTGGCGTTGGCGGAAAAGGCCTACGCCCAGTGGAATGCAACTGGCAAGAGCGGTCGATCCACGGTCGCCAATTCCTACGCTTCGATCGAAGGAGGCTGGATGTCAGTGGTCAGTGCTCAAGTCCTGGGTTACAACGCGTCCAACTTTTCGCTCAGCAGCTTCGACAAACAGAAACTGATCGACCTGCTCAACGCTGGCAATGCGATTACCATTGGCACTAAAGCCACCGGTCAGACCAGCACACTGGTTGGCGCGCATGCCTACAGTGTCATAGGCTACGACGCCAATACGGATCAGTTCCAATTGCATAATCCCTGGGGAACCCAACATCCAGGCGGCATGAGCTACAGCCAATTGCAGGCCGAATGCACCTACTTTGTCGTAGCCGACGCAACGAAGTTCCAAGTCAGCTCGGTTTCGAGGCTGGTCTCCCAAGTTCGTTCCGAACAAGATGCAGCCGCAGCAGTTGTCATTGTTTCTACCCCACAAACATGGGATACCAACCGCATGAATCTTCATTTCGAAGAATTGTCAAACTCTGTTGATACTATCACCATCCAGGAAACCGACTTGGTGGCTCAAGACACGATGGACTTTGACAATGAACACATCGGTGACGCTTTTCAGGCGGAATCACCGGAGCAGCTACTTGACTCCATCGATTCATTGTTCGCCGAGTTGGCCGAGAACGACATGCTTTTTAGTGCATGAGCTCGCAAGACAATAGCCGCGCTGGAACCTGCAGTGAACTGCATCGCTTGGATACCGACTCGTCACCGCCCGCATCTGTTCTCAGCGGCGAAGCTGCGGCATTAGGAGCCGTGAGCGTGAGCTGATGGAAAACAGAGATAAGAATCTAAGACAGCCGCGAAGCGGCGACAGTAGGAGGCGTGCGGAGTAAATCTCCTGTCGCCGCTTCGCGGCTTGCAGGGAAAAGCCGACTTCGATCCATTGGCTGACGCCAACGGCTACATGCTTACACGGCTTCGCCGTTAAAGTTCTCAGCGGCGAAGCTGCGGCAGCATGTAGCCGTGAGCGTGAGCTCATGGAAACCAGAGATGCGAAGCAAAGGAAGCCGCGAAGCGGCGACAGCAGGAGCTCGCTCCTCTCCCATGCTATTCTTTGCATGCTGATTGCCACGATGCCAAATTCCGTCGAACGCGGCTACTTGCTACTCAGCGCAAAATCAATCGTGTTCTCCGTCTCGGCCACCATTTCCTGCAGCGTCGATTGAGAATTGTACTTGGCCGGAATCTTGTTCTTTTTCTTTTCTTCGGCTTTGTAGGCAGTAGGGCTTCCCATCGCTTGCTGTTCGTATGCGGCACTATTGGAGCTGGTCGCAAAATCATCTTGTTGCTGGGTTCCGCTGTTCTCCTGTACCGCAACATGTGTGATGGCGACTCGGTAGTTCCCCGCTGGCAGCCCCTTGCCCTTGATCGAAGTTAGCGAATACGCCCCGTTTGCATCGGTGGTCCCGGTTGCTGCCATCCCGCCTTCTCCGGCAAATGCGACTAACAGACCTTCCGTTGGCTTACCATCCAAAGTCACCGTGCCCGAGACGGGGTAGAGTTTAACTCCACCACAGCCACTGAGCAGCAAAAAGCAGACGCAAATCAAAAGACTGTATGAATACTTCATTGTGGATCCTCATCAATAAAAAACAGCAGTTGAACGACCGCCCAACTGCTGCAAGCTTGACTAGTAAATGTGGTATTGAGCCAACTCGCTGAGCTTATTGGTCGATGCTAGCCGTCTCGCCACCGTTCTTGCTACCTAGGGCACCCCAAACTCCATAGTCCGAAGGTCCGCCTGGGTTTGCAAGGCTATCTGCCAACTGGTTTCCAGTGTCGATGTTGTTGGAAACAAAGTGAACAGAGCCATCGCCCATGGAGACTTGAACACCACCGGTGTGGTAACTGGATGGGGGACTCATGTCTTCGTTGCCGTCGACACCGCCCCAATGACATGATGGCCCATTCGGAGCGACCATGGTGGCGAAGCCCACGAAGTAGGGCCGTCCGTCCCAAGCTCTTCCGCCTGTCGGGCGGAACTGGGCGCGAACATCGCCGATCAGTCGGCGTGGATTGTTGGGGTCTAGCCGTGCCAAGCAAGCGGCTGGATTCCACTCTCGTACATTCAATGCCACGCCTCCGGCCACATCGCGGGCATCGCCGCCAGCCACCCGTTCGCTCATCGCAATCGTGTTGGAAGTTCCGTCAGCCAATGCACCGATCTGCAGCCAGCGATCGACCTGGAACATGCCGCGATTGTCACGTCCCTGGTTAGGACGGAAATGATTTTGGTGATAGTCGTCGCCAACACAAACTTTGTAGTTGATCAACGACGGGCTCTCGTCGCGATTTGGTGGCGGTGAATCCGAAGGACAGATCAGGCTGGAAATGTCCGTCTGCCAATACTGGGCCGCCCAAGCTCGCTCATCGTTATCGACGAAGTGACCGCTAAGATTGGACCAAGGTGAAGGCAAGCCACGTCCGCTGGCTTTGGCCAACGCCTGGTGGGCATTGTAAAGGTTACCCTGCTCAAAATAGGGCAGAATCGCCATCGTGTAACTGTATGGCCAGTTACCGCGACCAATTCCTGGTTGGCCGTCCGTTCCAACATAACCCAGCGCTGGAAAACGCTTGTAAGCCGATTCGTAGTTGTGCATTGCCAACGTCAGCTGCTTCAAGTTGTTTGAGCACTGCATGCGTCGCGCCGCTTCCCGCGCTGCTTGAACCGCTGGCAGCAGCAGTCCAACTAGAATCCCAATAATTGCAATTACGACTAGCAGTTCTACTAGCGTAAAACCCTGCTTCCTAACTCTCATTACATACCTCACTAATACTATAAAATGGATGCAATTCTAATGATTCTGAAAGAACATCCTAGATTTTTGACAAATCACGTTCTCCCAAAGCCACTTTATGACGGAAATGTTAATCTTGGTCAGACGTAACTTCAAGGCTTTTTAATGATTTCGCTCTTTTGGGCCCCAGAAAAATCGGGCTGAGTTGTAGAAGACGCCCTAGTGAGTGCCCCTCAGGCTCCTGCAGGGCATGTTTCAACTCATTGGAGCGAGTGAATGCCAGCTAGGGACAATGACTGTCGCGGATGCCTTGCAATCTTCATGCAGTTGGACCGATTCACTGCACCGGTTCTGCGACGGTGAGCCGAATGGAATCGATCCAGACATCGACCTCATTTTGGCAGCGAATGCGGATGGTGATTTCGCTGTCGCTGGCAGTAAAACGGGCCTCGGCTTTGGCCCAGCGGTCCGTCGCTACAGGAATCGTCAGGACAGCTTGGTCATCGGCCAGAATCACCACTGCCTCGGGTGCCGTTTCGTTGGCGTAGAACCAGGCTTCCAATTGATAATGCTGGCCTGGTTCGACGGATACAGCTTGGCTCAACTCTCCAAATCGTTTTGACTGACTGTCGCCAACTGGCTGGTCCGACGCCTGAACGCCCTGATCCACAATATGCAACGCTTGCTGTCCGTCATGCACGTGGGATGAGTCGATTGAGGCAATCGCTAGACTTCCACCGCTACGTAGCCAGGCAGGTCGATCCATTTTGTCGAGAGTATCCCCCCAGCACCGCGTGAGGCCCAGCTCAAAGCCACCATTCATCAACGGGGCCTGGCGAACGGGTTCTTCCGAGCGCAGTGCGACGATCGGCAGCAGTGTTTGGTGATGTTTCGTTAGCAGGTTGACTGCATCTGCCAAAAACAGCTCTTGAGCAATCGTCATTAGTTCGTCCAGCCTCTCTGTGATGGCCAAGTCAATTGCTGCCTGAAGCTGGTTCAGGTAGTCGTCCGTCCGGCTCAGCATTGACGCCTGCGCCAGCCCCTGCTGCGCAAGCAATTTCTGCCAACCGGTTTCAGCAATCTCGGTCGCGTCGCGAAACGCGGCCAACGCCAAGCCGTACTCCCTCAGGTGCAATAAATTGCTTCCGTGTTCAAGTAGGGATGGGTACCAGCGGACATCTCGGCATAGCTCCGCCAATTCGCGTTCAGCAGACTCGAAGTCACCTAGACGCGATGCAGCCGCCGCATGTACGTAGCGGGCGATCTGATTCTGTGGCTGCAACTGTTTCGCTTTGGCCGCTGACTCCAACGCTGCGGAATTGTTGCCCAGCAACAACTCGGACCAAGCCACACTAGCATGCAACTCAACGTAGTTCCAATTGGCGATTTCCCCTGCGCACCAGTTCCGGACCGATGTCACATAATTGCGATCGACGTATTCGACGACCACATCATCAATCCCTTCGAGAGGCTCTTGCAGAAACATGGCCCTCGTGTAACTGGCCAGGGCTTCCCGCGGATCCTTGATCAACCACGTCAGTGTATGCCCACGTTCGTAGTGTGCCTGATGCGATTCGGGGTTCAAATCGATGGCTATTTCCAAATTGCGAGACGAACGCGAGATCAGAGACAGCCAACGTGGATCGTTGCGATCCACGTCTGCGATCGCGCGCCCGCGTTGGTCGACTGCCAACCAGGCGTAACCAACCCAATTGTCTGGGTTGAGGGAAATCGCGTGGGAGTACGACCTCCAGGCGGCATCGTGTTCGCCGCGCTGCGCCTCAAAAAAGGCTCTCACCAGCTGAGTCCAATAATGGTCGCGATGCAGATCCGAAACCGTGGTCAACATGTCCTTGGAAACTGCTTCTGCATCGGTGACCCCAAGTAGCGATTCGAATGGTTGGCGGGAGTCCTCGTCCGTATTGATCACCATATAACCAAGTGCCGCGCCCATGATGTAGAGATCGGACGCATTCCGGGCTTTCCATTCAATCAACGGTTGACGAAAAGCTAACGCGGTCAGCGCTTTGGTGAGAATTGTGGCCCGTTCGTTGGCAAATCGCCGCCCTAATTCCGCGCCTTGCGATCGACTGTAGGCATCCAACAAATCGCACAGCACGATCGACGCACGGTTGGATCGCTCCGATTGCGAAGAAGCTAGCTTTAACATTTCCGTGACGTCCAGATCTGCGGGAATCGTCTCCTTCAATCGCAGCGCTGTCAGCAAAAACATAGCGCGATAGACCCGCGTGCGGATGTCATGCACTTGATGCGGCATGAGATCCTCAATTGGCAGAGCATCCCACCACTGCCGTTTTTGAAAAACGCCAACGCTTGTTAGGCCTCGTTGGAAGAGTATCGATGCTCGGCGGCTGCTGTCCCGAAACGTCAGTTCCTCAGCACGCTCGGTGAAACTATAAAAATCAACCAGCCGCTGCAATCGATCTCGCCTCTCAACGACAGGCGGCAATTCATCTGCCAACTGCGGCTCTGAACTCAGCTGACCAATGGCGCTGTCTAGAAATCCGAGTGCAGCCTCGAATCGATTGTTCCGCAATTCAACGCCTGCCAGGGCAACGGCGGAAGCTGATGAATTGAGCAGTTGCTGCACATGCGACTTTGCCAGCCGGTTTCGCTCCAGTTGTTCCTGAGCGATGCGGTTTCGGTAGCTTTGATAGCCATACACGCCTACCAGAGATGTGATGAACAAAAGTGTTCCCACGATTGCCGCAGCGGTGATTGCGGTCGGATGGTTCCGAATCCAGCGACTGGTGCGTTCTGAGATGCGTTCCTGGTACGCGGATACCGCTTGTCCGGCCAACCAAAGGTCTAGGTCTGACGACAATTCCGCAGCCGAACGGTACCTTTGTTCAGGCTGCAACGCCATACCCTTGATACAAATTGCTTCCAGCGGTCGCGGTAGATCTTTCACCAGTTGGCGGGGCTGCACCACATCGGCTCTCGCACGCATCTGGTTGGGCGGTTGTCCTGTCAGCAGGTGAAACAGGGTTGCTCCGAGACTATACACATCCGTCTGCGCGGTTACAGGCAGCTCGCGCCCGCCAGAAGCCTGCTCTGGACTCATATAGGCTGGAGTTCCGATGGCCGTGCCATGCATCGTCAACTCGGGTGAAGGAACCTGCGAATCGTTCGACGATGCAGGCTCCAAGCGTAGTCCCTCGCTGTCCTCAGCGGAATTCCATTGTTTTGCCAGCCCCCAGTCGACAACCAACGTTTCGCCAAAGGGGCCTAGCATAATGTTGCTAGGCTTGATATCGCGATGAATCACGCCCTTTGCATGAGCGTACTCAATCGTGTTGCAAACATCCTGAAATCGATCCAGCAGCTTGCGAAAGCGGCTCCTCCAGTCCGGATGTCGATAGCGATGCACGGGTGCGCCTTCATGCAAATGATCGATGGCGGCTTTCATTGTTTCGCCTTCGATGAAACGCATTGCATAGAAGGGGCGTCCATCAGGGTGCTGCCCCAAGCCATAGACAGGAACGATCCCCGGATGCTCGAGAGAGCCGGTGATGGCGGCTTCTTGCATGAATCGTTGACGGCATGACGGTTCATCTGCGTGTTCAGGCTGGATCTCTTTTAACGCAACTTTGCGATTCAATTCTGCGTCGGCGGCCAGCCAGACTCTGCCCAGTCCTCCTTCGGCATGCGGCCGCTCTCTGCGGTAGCGGGTGGCTGCGCCGTGCTCGCCCAACAAGTCGGGATTGCCGATGCTGCCGGAACCTGTGGATTGCGGTGTCGCGCCTCCAGACTCGCTATCTTCCATCAAGGTTTCGTATTCAGGCACAGCGTCGGCTGCCGGTGAATCGGATTTCCAGGCAGAAACCACTTCAGCAGCAAGGTGATCTCCCGGCAAGACCTGCAGATCCGGGCTGGACCCTGCCAGCATTTGCAACGACTGCAAGTAAGCCTCGCCTTGCATGTCGATCCGCTCCGCAGTGGGTTGGTCGACAATGCCAGAATTCAATAAGATGTGACTCAACCGCAACGTGGCTTCATTTCTCAAGAACTCCTGCCAGGCACTGCGCAGCGAATCCTCGCTCACCGAATAATCTCGGCGAGCAATGAATACATCGATAAGGAACTGGTCAAAACTCATTTCAATCGAGCTAGTGTCTAGAATTGGAAATTCAGTTCCACATAATCCTTCCGCAAAATTAGCCGCTGTGCGCTAGCACGCGGTTTTTAGCGGAACCTCACGCTAGCGCGTTGCGGTTGATGTGGTATGGGAATTACGATTTGTGACACTAGTGCTCTGTCAGCATTAGGATTTAGGGTGCAGTTGTTACGTGGGAAAAGCTTCCGGCTTGTCAATTCCAGGTGAAGATGCTCATGGCATGCAAGATGCCTAACCAACTTCCTAATGTTGACAGAGCACTATTCGTGCCGCTGCATCGAGAAGTATTCGAGGCATCCAGCGTAGGGATGAACTATTATTCTAATGTACGGCTCTACGGATCCACTACAATTGTTTTTGGAAGTATTCTTGACTCAGGCTTGCGATGTCGCTTCAGTTGCATATCTATCATCACCGGCAACTTTGCCATTCCTCGGAGCTAGTCGACTGCCTACAAATTGGGCGACAAAAACCCGGTGAGCAGCCGCCGATTCATATTGACGTTACAGGTCGACGGCTAGTTGTCGCCCCCGTCAATGATCAACTGGTATCGCGAGAACACCTTGAGCTGAATGTTGTTGATGCCCTCACTCGCTCAGGAGATGCAGCAAATGCAAGCGATGCGGCGAAAATTGAAGTTCGCAATCTCAGTCGCAAGCGGTCTGTGTTGATCGATATCCACGGTCGGCTGGGCCCCCAGGAGACGATCTGTCTGCCGATCCCTTTGCTAATTTCGTTCGAGTCATTTGCAATTCGAATCGAGAGCGCTGCCCAACGATTGTGGGAAATCCATAGTCTGGAAAATCCAACCTTGGCGCCGGGCGCTGCGTCCACAGATCAATTGACCCGGCTGACGCAGCGGGCAATCTTGAATGCATCGGCCAATGCCACACTGGACCGAGAGAGCCTCTTGCGCTGGCTGGGCGAGATGATGGGCGTGCTGCAGAGCGCAGCAGCCACCTCGGATTTCCTGGAACAAGCAGTCGACGCTGTGGATCGAATTGTCGGGTTGGATTCGATCGTCGCTCTGCGCTTGGTCGATGGCGAATGGCGGATCGAAGCTGCCAAAGACGAACAAGATTTTGACAACATGGGTTCCGACAGTCGTGCCCCCAGCCGCACGATCCTGAAACGCCTGCGCGAAACGAAGCGCACGGTTTACCAGGTTCCTACCATTGCCAACGCGGCGGCCAGCCTTCAAGGAGTTAAGGCCTTAGTTGCCGCCCCCATCCTGGATCCGTCAGGCGAGGTGATCGGCGCACTGTACGGAACGCGCTTCAGTCGTCAAGCGGAACAAATCCCGCAAATCTCCGAACTGGAAGCGTCTATGGTTGAAGTGATTACCTGTAGCGCAGCTGCAGGTATTGCCCGCGAACAACAACAGCAAAAGGCCCTGCAGGCCAGAATCCAGTTCGAACAATTCTTTACACCTCAGCTAGCCCGCGAATTGGAATTGAATCCAAACCTGCTCGACGGCCAGGAATTGGAGATTACCGTGTTGTTCTGCGATATCATTGGATTCAGTGCTGTCAGCCAACATTTGGGACCGCGGAGGACCATGAATTGGATCGGTGCTGTGATGGATGAAATTTCCGAGGTAGTGCTCGCGCATGACGGTGTTATCGTTGACTATATCGGCGACGAACTGATGGCCATGTGGGGTGCTCCCAAAGCCCAGCACAACCACGCGCTTTTGGCATGCCTGGCCGCCAGGATGATGGTGCAACGCAAGTCAGCGATTGACCAGGCTTGGCAAGCTCGCACCGGTCGACCAACTGATTTTCGCGTCGGCATCTGCTCCGGCCCGGCCAGCGTAGGCAACACTGGATCGTCGCGGCGACTAAAATACGGTCCCCTTGGCAACACCGTCAACCTGGCCAGCCGCATGCAATCGGCAGCCAAACAATTGGGAGTGACTCATTTGGTGAGCCAGACGACTTGTTCCACAATTCCACCAGACAGTGCCCTGCTTTTCCGCCCCCTGGGAACGGCCCGATTTGTCAACATCGAATCAGTCGTGCGAGTTTGTGAATTGGGTCCAGCCGACGATGCCGATTACAGAGAGTTGGCCACGTCTTATCCAGCTGTTATCCAGTCCATTGAGCGATCGCAATTCACCAGCGCCTTGGCACAGTTGGAAGCGATCGGGAAACGTTATCCGAATGACCGCACCACACAAGCACTCTCGGATCGCTTGCGATCGGGGGCAGTGCAGGCAGACTGCGTTTGGCACTGTGAGTTTAAATAAACGACTAGAGCTTGGGGCTGCTATGCCTCAAAGCTCGGCCCGCCAATGCCCCAGTAGCCGCACCATCGACTATGGCCGGCACGCCATTGACAAAGACATATTTCATGCCTCGTGAATACCGGTGGGGTTGTTCGAACGTCGCCGTGTCGATGATTGTCTCAGGATCCCAGACGGCGATATCCGCCGCATAGCCCACGCGCAGGTAGCCGCGGTCCGATAGGCCAAGTATGTCTGCTGGCAAGCCGCTCGAGCTGCGAACAGCGTGCTCCAGAGACACAGTTTCTTCGCCGATGGCATAATGGCCTATCTTGCGTGGAAACGTTCCATAGCTCCGCGGGTGCGGAACGGTAGAACTGGGTATCTTCGACGAGCCATCGGACGCGGTGGCAACCCATGGACGCTGCATAACATAGCGCACGTCTTCCTCGTTGATGCTATGGTTGACGATTTGCGCTCCGCCCTCCCGCAAGATCTGTAACACGATATCGATCGGCTTGGCGTTTTCCTGCTGCGCGATACTCAACACGCGCAGCCCGACCCATTGGGGATTGGGCTGGTACTGGGCAATTTGGATTCTTCCTCCGTCGTCGGTCAGCTCCAATTTGTCGAGCACCGCAGCGCGGATTTTCGGGCCATCTACAGGATCATCGAATCGCGCCAGCATCTTTTTGTCACCACCAGCTCGTGCCCAAGGCGGTATCACCGTGGCTGCCAGCGATGTTGAGGACGCTGTGTAGGGGTATTGATCGGCGGTGATCGTTGCGCCAGCAGCGCGCGCCCTGTCGATCTCAGCTGCAGCAATCCGCACTAATCCCCACGAGTCTTTGCCAGAAGACTTGAAATGGGAAATATGTACCGGAAGCTTGGCCCTTCGCCCAATCGAGATGGCCTCCGCCACCGAGTCCAACAAACCAGTTCCCTCACCGCGAATATGGCTGGCATAGATCCCGCCGTGCTTTCCCACGATTTCCGCAATCGCCGCTAACTCGGATTCGTCTGCATACGAGCTGGGTACGTAGATCAAACCGCTGGACATGCCCCATGTACCAGCCAACATAGCTTCTTCCGCCAACTGCCTCATGCTCGCCAGCTCTTCATCCGACGCAACTCGCTGCTCCGTGCCCATGACCTGCTCACGCAACGATCCTTGGGGAATCAAGTGGGCAACGTTGACGCCAGCACCCAACTCATCCACTTTTTTCAAATAGGAACCTGCATCCACCGGACCGCTGCCACAATTGCCTGTCACAATCGTCGTGCAACCTTGCGTAAGATAGTTCATCACCGCCCGCGTATCGTTTTCCAGCACCTCATCGTCGCTGTGATTGTGCAAGTCGATGAATCCAGGACTGATCATGAGTTTGCTGCAATCAATGCTCTGTAGGACCTGTCCGGTATCGAATTCCCCCACGGCCACAATGCGATCGCCGCGGATTGCTACATCACCGTGAATAGGGATCTGCCCGTCACCGACGTAAAGCAGTCCACCGGTGAGTAATACGTCTGCATCGACTTTGTCTTGAGCCCAACAGAATTCCGCCTGGGTAGTATTAACAATCAACAGCAGCAGTAGTCGAACAACAATCCCCGATCGTGAATAAGCTCTCATCGCAACCCTCTTCATCTGGGCACTCCTTCATTGCGTCTTATGATTCTAATCTCTGTTTTCCGTGAGCTGACGCTCACGGCTACATGCTGCCGCAGCTTCGCCGCTGAGAACCGATAGGTGCGGTGACAAGTCGCCGCACACCAAGAGTTTCTGATACTGGAATTCTTCGACGGTTTGTAGAGTGGTCCGAAAAAGAAAACAGCTGGGAAAACGCCAAGTCATTTTTCTCCAGGTCAAGCTAAGGGAATTCAGCCATGACCGTATCTTCATGCTCGTAGCCGGGTGAGCAGCAGCACAACAACTTCAATTCTCGATCGCTGGTGTTAGTTATTTGATGGATGGCCCCCGGCGGAATGGCAATGGCGTCTCCAGGTCGCACTTGACGAACCTCCCCGTCGATCTGCATCCGAGCGTGGCCTTCCAATATGTAGTAGATCTCCTCCGCTAAAGGATGGTAGTGTGCTGCGGTCGCGCCTCCCACTGGCAAGCGTGCCTCTGCCAAACTCTGATTTCGTATAACCGAGTTGCGGTGCGCCAACAGCTCACGTATCTCAGAGCCATCTACCGTTGTAAAGGGCACTGCCTGATCGATGTTCATCACTTGCATGTCGATTGCCTAACGAGGATACTTGCTTGAAAAATGTCGGGGTAGAATGCAGCATACTTCTCTGTCGCTGCCGCTCATTTCAATCTCATTTTAACAATGCTAGGATGCGTAACTGAGTTGAGTGCAGCGAGCATTGCAGGGAACGGACGGCTATGACGCAACGAACAGGGCTGACACTAGTTGAATTGCTAGTCGTAATTGGCATCATCGCAGTTCTCATAGGGTTGCTCTTACCGGCTGTGCAAGCTGCGAGAGAATCGGCGCGGCGGACGCAATGCGCCAGCAATCTACGGCAATTCCACCACGATTATCACTCACCCTATGATAACGAACGCACTTACATGCGCCCTGTTAACCTTTGTCCCAGCGCTTGGCGATCTTTGGGATATCTCCCCAACCGTTTGAATACCAACCCAGCAACGTCGAACGCAACCACCACCACGATCGAGTACTTCGAACATGCGGGAGGTCCCGAAACAAATGACTCCCTATTGAATCCCAAGGATTGGTTTACTCCAGCCAATGTGCGTGATGGCAAGACCATAGAACACATTCGAGAGTTTATTGCCATTGATCGTCATCGCGGCAGAACAGCCAATTACCTTTTCCTGGACGGCCATGTATCCGCTGTTCCAGCATCGGTCATCGAAGGTTGGGCTCAGGCCGGACACAATTTCTTACTGCCAGGAAACGCTAGCGTGCCATAGCTTCGCTAGCCGCTTCAACAAACCGGCTACGGTCCGATTATCTGTTCAAACTTTTGCTTCAGTGGGAGTGCTTGATCAGGATTGACCATGTGCACATAGGCAATCATTCCCTGTAGCCAATTCTGAAAATCGGGATGTCCATCTCGATTCTGAGCGGCCAATCCAGTTTGCTTCGCGTTATGCAGGATCGCGCGGAGCTGGCGGACGACTTTCCGGGAAACACCGCAACGATCGTTGACGACGACCCCGGTCACCGATTGTTGCATGTTGCGACGTTGCACGCGCGTCTTGTTGTGATTCAAACGAAATCCTTCGTTCTCGCAAATGTGTCTCAAGCGAGCAAGCAAGTAGCCAATTTTCTCCGCATTGTCGCCCGACGTTGAAAACGTCAGATCGTCGGCATACCTCGTGTAAGTCCAATCCAGTTTGCTGGCAATCGCGGCCAGCCTGTGATCGAGCCGCCAAGCGATAGCATTCGAAATAGCAGGGCTAGTGCAGGCACCCTGTGGCAACGAGCGAGGGCCGGACGCCACCCACAATTCGCGGCCAGCGTATCGCACACGCTGCCGCGGACACTCGGTAACCAGTAGGCCGAGTATGGTCGCCACCGCTCCTGAATAGCCAAGCCCACGAAACAAACCCGCGACCCGCGGAAAAGTTATCGACGGAAAGAAGTCCGCGAGATCAACATTGACGACAACCGATTTTCCAACGTGCGGCTGTGCATTGGAGACGATGCCGCGCCCAACCACAAAGCCATGAGCTGCGTTATCGAGTGGTATCTTTGAAAGAATATTCGCAAGTATCCAACGATGGGTCGTGCGAAGTTTCAGATGCGGCGAAGCCAGCAAGCGAACTCCGCCACTCTTCTTACGAATTGCGAATTGGACGTAGTGGATTCTCTCAGTGGCTTCACTGTGAAACGCCAGCCAGCGCAATTCGCTAATCGTCAGCTGCATTGCCTGGGCAAGATCTGCTGGCGTATGCAACACGGGCAGCGACCTTTGTTCGAGCAGTTGCGCGTCAGACTGACGGTGCGGCAGTCCGCGCGACACTCCCCGTCCCAGAAAATCGATGGAGTTGAGTTTGCGCTCTGCGATCGCCTCAGCACGCAGTCGCAGCCTGTCAGCCGCTTCGGACTTTTTCCGGGCTTTACGTTCTGCGCGTGCCTGGCGATTGCTGGCCACAGCTCGGTCGGCCCGGGCGGCAGCGTGCGCGAGCTGAGGTCGCAAGCGATCCATCTCCAAGCCGACAGCATGTATTTCCGCCAGTTCATCGGCCGTGGTGATCCCGTCGGCAATCATCATTCGATCGACTAGTAGCGTTCTGGCATCGCTGGTCGGTGGAATCAAATCGCGGCGACCAAAAAAAGTATCGTTCCAGATTGAACGTCCGAGTGATTTGGCGAGCTCCCGCGCCTCGTTATCTTCCAGGGGAGCGAACTGCTGGGCATCGAGTCCATTCAGCCGAATCGGCCCACGCTTCTTCGATTCCGGACGGGGTTCGGAGAGCTCGGGGATAACCACGGAGCCACGATCAACACTGGATTTGTTGCCAGCAGGTGACTTTCCGAGCAGATTCGATAGCCAATTGAAAAGCCCCATGTGACCTGCCTGGTTGCTTCAGGAAAATAAAACGGGGTGGCCAATCTACTAACTTCGCAGCAACGGACCAAGGTCGTTCACTCAAGCCGGTAGACGCTACCGTGTCACCGTTGAGCACAGCTCGCCATGGCCGGTGACACGGTAGCGTCTACCGGCAAAC
>JAGQPR010000142.1 GCA_020426625.1 Planctomycetales bacterium | reverse complement strand
GTGCTCTTCCGATCTTTCGGTGGGAGGGTGAGTTGCGATGAAACCGTGGTGGCGAATAGCGAGAAGTGTCAATTTTTTTTCCGGATCTTGTTCGTTCTTCGCGGCATCGGCAATGAGGATTGCAGAGCGAGTTTCGTCAGAACGCAGCCGCCTCCAAGCTGGCGGTTGTTCAAGAATTCGCTATGTCAAGACAATCTGCTGTTTATCGGAGAGCGAAGATGGTACTTCATTCCAGAATGTTGCGCGGTAACTCCAAACTAGAGGCCGCTTCCGTTTCCCACGCCGCACACATCCTCGAGGGGGCCCGCGGGCCTCACGTGCAGCTGATTCAGCGGGCGCTGATCAAAGTCGATTGCAACCCAATCGATCGCGAAGAAATGCGTCTACAGTATTTCGGCAGTTCGACAGCAGCCGCCGTGCTGGCGTTCAAGAACAAACGTGATATCGTCAATCGCAGCTACCAAAAAAAAGCCGACAACATCGTCGGTATCATGACGATTGCAGCACTGGACCGGGAGCTTTGCATCGTTGAAAGCTTGCCGAGCACAACCGCTTTGGTACCGACCAGCCCTCCACCGCGGTTTGTCTACCAACCACCGGCACAGGTGCGTCCAAGTGTTCGTGTGGCGTTCAGCTTCAGTGGTCCAGTTTCCCCGCAAATCCCGCATTTTGACCAAGGCGGCCTGGTGACAAATATGGAAATCGAAGTCAATCAAACAGGTTTGTTTCAAGTTGTTAATGGCGGGGGAGAATCGGTCTACTGCCGCGATCCGGATATCGCCAAAGTATTTTCTCCCACCAGTCCAACAGACCAGAACTGGGAATGGATCGTCGAAAACCCGCAGACCCTGGCTGTCAAAGGTCTTCAACCCGGCGACACGACTATTGAGGTCACCAAGTCGAATTCGATGGGTGCACCGACTGGATTTGTCAAACTAAATCTACACGTGAAGCCGCGATCGTTGTCGACTGTCTGGAACGCAAAAACAGCTCCAACACTCAGTGACCCGTTGACGTATAACCCATGGATGGACCCGCAACTAGGCGAGTGCGTGGCAATCTCGGGTCCGATTTTGAAAATCGATGGTTCGGTTAATCCACTCCCAACCATCAATGCTGCCGATTATGAAATTGGGTTCATGCAAGCCGTTGTGCAATCCAAGATGACTGCCAATTACGCCGATTCGCAAGGGAAAATAATTTGGCAGTTTGAAATCGGCGAGAGTCAGCTACCCATTCGCGATAGTCAAACGGGTGTCAAGCCATGGATGAAAAAAGACGCCTCTAAATCACTTTCCGCAGCCGACGGTCGCAAAGTCCACGCCGAAGACCGCCCCCGCAATATCGTTCCCTGGGAATCAAAGGACAAACTTGGCAAACTGATCTCCGCAGATGGAAGCGATGTCTTTGTCACATGGCTGGTGGCTAGGAACAAGAAGGACAGTTCCATTACCGCATTGCGATACACGGTTTGGAATATCGACTGGTCCTCGGCTTTCGACTTCGCGAGCAAACGGGGGCGACCTGCGGGCGGCGGAGGTACGCTTGGTCAAAGTGGTGAGGGAAATGGGCCTCTGGCGCCGCTAACAAGCGAATCGACGGCCAATGAGTCGATCACACTCAACTGGCGCAGACCCTAATTCGGGCACGCCCGCTTGCAGCCTGGTATACCAAATCATGCGGGCGTCCGACAACTTCCTGCCCAGGTGCTCAACTATACTTGCGAATCAAGTCAGCCGTTTTTCGGACACCATTTACTGGCTCAGAGCCTAGATATTCGATTGCAATACAGCCCCGAAAGTCGGAGTCTTTCACGATCGCCATCATTTTCTGAAAATCGATTTTGGTTTCTTTGCCCTGGTCATCGAACTCCCAGGATTTCGTACAAACCGATTTGGTAAACGGCATCAGCTGGCGCATGCCTTCGTAGATATCCCCCGCAAAGTTACCAAAGTCAGCAATCAAACCTAATCGCGATGGGCCTACACGCTTGACCAACTCAATCAACCACTGCGGATCGTTGGAGCAACCGGTGATATTCTCGACCAGCAGCTTTACCTTGGAGTCCTTCATCGCATCGCACAGCGCGCCAATGCCAGCAGCGGCGTGGTCCAGCTGTTGTTTTTTGTCTCCTTCGGTTGAAGCTCGCACCCGCATATACTCGCAGCCCAACCGTTCGGCGACTTGAGCCCATTGCAGATGGAACGCAATCGCATCCTGGCGAGTGGCTTCGTTTGCTGAATCCAGTGGCTCTGCTCCGCACAATAGCGCACGATGCCTGATCCCCAATTTCGAGGAGCGTTCTTTGATGGCAACGCCACGTTCGGGATCCGCCAAAAGGTCGGCACAAAAATCCACCGCGAATTCGACGTTCGTAAAACCGAACTGCATCTTTACGAATTCTGGGTAGCTTGGTGTATCCAGCTGCCCTTCATCGATCAGCTTCTTGACCGAAAACTGATGGATGCTCAGCTCGAATCGCTCCGACTGAGCCGCGTTAGCCGAGGATGCCAGGCACCCAGTAGTCAATCCGACTGCCGCAGCTACGCCACTGTGTATGAATTGTCTGCGGCTAGCATGAGTTGCATTGTGGGACATGTTTTTCTTTCTAGATTGGGATCAATGGAATGGCGCGACGAAGAGATTAGGTTACCAACCCCTTGGTAACCATCATGAACACGTCTTCCAGTGTGGGTTCTTTGTCGTTAAAGCTGCGAAGAGGAATGCCTTCATCAACGATCTGCTTCATAATCGCGGCCAGGCGAGCGTCGTCCGCTTCCAGTTCTACCAAAACACGATCTTCGCCAATCTGAATATCTCTCAACTCAGGACAAGAACGCAGCAAAGAAACTCCCGCGTCCAATCGATCATTGAAGCGTATGTCTACGTGGCGATTGCGACGAATCTTGCGATACACGCTGTCGATCGGACCCGTCATCAGCAATTCACCGCGCTCGATAATTCCAATCGTCGAGCAGCAATCAGCCAGCTCAGACAGAATATGACTGCTGATCAAGACGGTCTTGCCCATCCGCCTGAGTTCTTTCAATAGCGCTTTCACTTCAATGCGCGCCCGCGGATCAAGACCGCTAGTGGGCTCATCCAGGATCAAGACGGGCGGATCATGTACCAGGGTCTTGGCCAAACACAAGCGTTGTTTCATTCCCCGCGACAGACCATTCACAAAATCATCGCGCTTATGACTCAAATCCAACAACTCAAGTACATCCAGGATGACTTGTTTGCGTTGCACTCGACCGATCTTATAAGCAACGGCGAAGAAATCGAGGAATTCCCAGACTTTCATTCCATCGTATACGCCGAAATCATCCGGCATGTAGCCAATGCTTCTGCGGACGGCCATCGGATCGGAATTGACGCTGTAGCCATTGACTGTCGCATCGCCGCGAGAGGCCTTTAGCAGCGTGGCCAAATAGCGAATGGTCGTACTCTTCCCCGCTCCATTGGGCCCGATGAAGCCGAACATTTCGCCAGCTTCGATTTTGAGTGACATGGACTGAACTGCCGTAAACTCACCATAATCTTTGCCGAACTCGAATAACTCAATCATGCAGTGTTCTAGCGATTAAAACGAATAGATTCATCGAAACGTCACGGGTGAATAGTGGCACCGCTGGTTCATGCCGAACGCCGATCATTGTCTCAAGGACTGTTCCTCAGGTTCAAGGAGAGGTTCGACCGCAGTAGCAATCTTGCTCATGATACTTGTATCTGGGGTGATGGGGCCCAGCTGGTGAACGGCCAAATGGGCCACTACGATGCAACGTCCATCGTACTGGTCGGCAGAAGGCGTTACGGTCAGGTTGCCAGGAGTTTCATCGGTGTACGCCACCAAGCGAGACTGCCCATGCATCAATGGTGTTTTCCGCAGGACTTCGTGCATGATGCCGCCGATCCACAATTCGCCCAAGTCGGCCTTCTCGCCATTTTGCGTCATGGGCAAACTTAATTGCGTGACAGGACTACTGGCCCAGTGGCTCCACAGATCTTGTCCTAGCCTTCCTTGAAACTGCAACGTTGCCGTTTGACCCGACGCGATCTCGCCGACCCACGCGTATTCCAAGATACCATCTAACCGGCGACGCAGCACTAGTGCGCTTTTCAGGTCCAAGCCGGTCTCGTTCTTGATCGCATCGTTGCCGGACGCTCGGGTACCTAGCGTCACTGCGCCGGGCAATTCCAACATCTGCTCGGCGTGAATCATTTCCGTTGAATTCGAATAGACAGTCAGTGGCTCTAGGGTAACTCCCTGTGATTGCCCGTAATTCGTGCGGAGATTGCGATAGGCGGTGCCAGGCCGTTGTTCTTGGCGACGGGCATTACCTAACGGCAACGCCACAGCGCTGTTCTCTGGAAATGCGACTGAGTAATTGGTAGTCAACGATGTGTACAGTGCAATGTACTGCGTCAAGTGGCCGCGAGCGTGGTTGTCGTGCAACTCGAGTACCGAGATTTCCGTTGTCCGCCGAGCGAAGCCAATATCCAATCTCGCCACTCTAGTAACGACAGCGACGCCAACCAGGGCGAGCAGAGGAGCGGCCAACCAAGCGTACTCCAGCCTGCCAAGCACTCGAAACACAAGCCAATTCAGTGGCACCAGGCAGGCCAAATACGCGGCCAGCAGGTAGAGAATCGTCTTTCGCGAAGGCAGCTCGATGCCTGCCGCCTCCCGCAGCGTTTCCAAAGCGGAGAAAGAAAGTCCAGAGTAGTCGTTCCAGGCCGCGCCGCTGCCGCCACTGCCTCCAGCCCAATGGACAGCTTCCACACTCGCCTTGAGTCCTGGAGCATTAAGATCTATCTGGAGAGACGATCCGTCGTTACCACTTGACTGTCCAGCGGGCGGAGCGGGGATGACTGCAGTAGCATCACTGCTTGAGATCGGCAAGTCTCGCGACAAAATGCGGACGTTGGAATGCAGCCTCGCGTCGTTTTCACGAGCCAAGAACGGCTTGTCCCACAGTTGGCAAAGCAAGTTGTCCTCTTCACGGCGATCAATTTTTCGCGCTGGCCGCCGAAGTATACCGCTCGAAAACACACTGCCAAAGTATTTCCAACGGGCCACTCTCGGCTCGCGCATCGAGAACGCAGTCATGACTACTCGACCACGGCCAACCTGCCGCTCGGCAATCAAGTTTCCGGTCCCAGGCAACCACGCGCCTCGCTCGCTGAGCTTTAGTTGCAATGCGCCCATGGGCTGCCCGGAAACATTCAATGGTGTAAGTTCGCCCGGAGTACTTGTGTCCGGTACTACGAACGTCGACGAAAGTTCCTCAAACGCGCTGGTGCCAATTTCAATTGCGTCTGCCTCAGCCGCAGGTAGATACGGTGATAGGAAGGAGTTTCGCAGTCGCGACCAGCTACCGGGCCCGCTAATCACCAGTTGTCCACCCCAGTGCAGCCAGTCAACAATGGCATTCTGCTGATCCAGTGACAAGTCGTCGGGCGACACGTCATCCCAAACGATCACAGCTGTCGCGGTCATCGTCAAGAAGGAATGCGGCAATGCATATTGGTTGCTGATCGGTTTCAGCAAAGACACGTGGTAGCTGCGTGTTCGTTCGTCAAACATCAAGTCACTACCACGCCAGTACACCGCATCGAGCACTGACAAGTATTCATAGGTTAGTGCTTCGGGACTGAGCACGACCAATTGGAATTCGTGCGGCTTAACTTCATTGGCGGGCTTTTGGTTGGGCACCAGGAACAACGGCGTCATCAAAGGCCAGGACATCAGCTCAGTGCGGAATTGCAACTGATTCGATTTACCACTAAACAAATCCGGCTGACTGGTAATGGTAAAGGGCACGAAGTAGAGCAGCTCAACCGTCTTGGTCTGTCCCTTCGGAAGGCTGGTGCGCCGCGTAAAGTCATTCAGAAAATTCGTTCCAGGAAGGCTGGACCGCTCACCGCCACGAGCCACACTGCCCACGGCCACAATCTGCAGGTCCTCGAGGTTTGATTTGAATTGCTGCTGGGTTTCGAACCAGTGCCCGGGCTTAGCTGTCAGCACCTTTGAGTCGGCATCGATGGGCAGCGCCAACAACTCGGACATTTCCAGCGCTTCGCGTTGTTCCTTGGCCCGCTTGGCTAAGTCCTCCGCCGAAAGCTGATCGCCATCTTTTCGACAGCCGCCGCAACCGGAAACACAAACCAAGGTTAACAATGCCATCCACCGGGCGAGGAGGCCGTACGTCAGTTTGAAAGCTTTGGTGGAGGTCATAAACAAACCGACTGCGTAAACCTTGCTCGCCGCGTCCGCAGCTGTATTTTCGCACTTTGTTCAATGCCTTGGCAACCTACCTGAGCGCCAAGTTCCACCGCTTTGCCAAAAAACCCGCGTCTGGCCATAGCTGCGGCATCAAACAAACATTTTGCTACCTACACAAGGCCAGCACCAGCGACAAAAAAAGAGTCTCTTGCTATTAGTCAAACTCCGCAAACTGCGCAGTGGATAAGTCCATTGCACTATGTCTGCGGGTTTAGACGTCGAGCAATTCCGCCTCTTCCGCTCGATCCATGATAAATCGAAAGCGAGCTGAAGCGTCGCGTCCCATCAGATCACCGACAATCCGATCTGTTTCCAGCTGATCGTCGATTTCGACCTTAAGCAGGCGGCGAGTAGCAGGATTGAGAGTGGTTTCCCACAGAGTTTTGGGCATCATTTCCCCCAATCCCTTGAAACGCGTAATCTCTGGCTTCGAACGCTTGTCGGCCTGTTCAATAATCGCAGCGCGAGCTTCATCGTCGGCGGCCCAAAAAGTCTCTTTGCCTATGTCGATGCGATACAGCGGAGGTACCGCAATGTAGATGCGGCCGTCCCCAATCAATTGGGGCATATGTCGATAGAAAAACGTTAACAACAAAGTGGTAATATGATGTCCGTCAGAATCGGCGTCGGCCAGAAGAATAATCCTGTCATAGCGGATCTTGGTCAAATCCAGATTCTTGCCAATGCCGCAGCCAATGGCGGTCACTAGATCCTGCAATTCCTTGTTGTCAAGCACTTTCTTTAGCGATGCGCTCTCGGTGTTCAGCACCTTACCACGCAAAGGCAAGATAGCCTGGTGGTTGCGATCGCGACCTTGCTTGGCGCTACCCCCTGCAGAATCACCTTCCACGATGAAAAGTTCAGAATTGCCACGCCCCACGCTGAGACAATCGCTCAGCTTACCAGGCAACATCGCCCCTCGCGACGTACTGGACTTTCGCGAAACGGATTCCGATGCTGCCCGCGAAGCGGCTCGAGCGCGTGAAGCAGCAATGATTCTGGCCACAACCGACTCAGCCACTGAGCGATTGTTATTCATCCATTGCTCAAGCGCAGCGCGAATCGCACCATCGACAATCGCCTGCAGCTCGGGGTTGTTGAGCCGATCTTTGGTTTGCCCTTGAAATTGTGGCTCAGCGATAAAAACAGAGACGATCGCAACAATGCCTTCACGGATGTCCTCGTGCGATATCTTGACTCCACGCGGGATGAGGTTGTGCGTTTCAAAGAAATTGCGCACCGCCTTGCCCAACCCAGATCGAAATCCATTTTCATGTGTGCCGCCGCTAGCGGTAGGAATACCGTTGACATACGACCTTACATGTTCGTCTGTAGACTCGGTCCATTTCAACGAAATCTCGATTCGCTCGTCCGACTCACGCCGCACGGTAAAAGGCAATTCGTGGATGGACCGCGCGTTGCGTTGCTTGATCACATTTTCCAAGTAGTCGACGATGCCGTTCTCGTGGAGAAAGGTTTCCTTCGTCGCATTGGCTTCGTCACAGTAGGTAATCTTAACGCCGCGATGTAGAAAGCTGGTAACCTCCAAGCGGCCGCGTATGGTTTCGGAATTGAACTCGGTCTTGGGAAATATGGTTGGGTCTGGAGTAAAGGTAATCGTGGTTCCTGATCCGCGGAATGTGCCTTTAGCCTTTTGTAGTTTTCCAAGGGGCTTTCCTTGAGAGAATTCCATCTTGAATTGGGAACCATCGCGGCGCACAACCGCCGACAAGTGTTTGGACAGAGCATTTACAGCCGATGCTCCGACGCCGTGCAATCCGCCTGAGGTTTTATAATTCTTGCCTTCGAATTTCCCGCCAGCGTGCAAAATAGTTAGCACCATTTCCAAGGCGCTCTTCTTCGTCCCGGAATGTTTGTCGACCGGAATGCCACGACCATTGTCTGCAACGGTCACGGTTTGACCGTCCTTGTGCAACGTCACCGTGATTTCAGTGGCAAAGCCATTCATGGCTTCGTCGACGGAGTTATCCAGTATTTCCCAGACCAGATGGTGCAAACCAGCGGAGCCTACGCCGCCGATGTACATGCCGGGACGCTTGCGAACTGGTTCCAATCCTTCAAGCGCAACAATGTCGTCTGCACTATATGACGTCGTAGCTGTAGCCATACCGCTCCTGGATTTCGCTGAGAGCTAAAAGGAATTTGTCTTGATCATTCTGGCAGAGCCGGTGGCGGGGCAGGAGGGTCTGGAACAATCTGTTGAATCTTTCCATTCTTCTGAATCTCCGTGCCGCGGCCTCCACGAGCGGTGATCCGATACTTGACTGTCGAAATCGTCTTCCGCGCACCTCGATTGGTCTCCACGACCAACAGATCTCGGTCACCACTGGAAGCTTTGAAGCCCAATAATCGGTCCGTTTTCGATAGCTTGATCAGGGTGACTCCTTTGCCCGGACCCGACAAGTAGTTGATTTCCTGCGCCGCGCAGACCATCGCGCGACAATCTGCGGAAATAGCCAGAATGTTCTCCGTTCCGTTGATAGTCGCCACTCCGATAATCTCGCTGCCCGGTGCGACTCGCGCGAAACGTCGGCCCGCTCGGGTAGACGGCTCTGCAAAGGGTTCCAAACCGAACCTTAGAGCAAAGCCGTTGCTGGTAGCGGCAAATCCATGGACTTCGGGACAGTATTCAGGCTTCTTGGGATCTTCGGCAATATTCCCGATGACGCGCGGATCAAAGGAAATCACCGACACGATGCGCTCGCCGTCCTTCATCTTGAAAAGCTTTTGGATCGGTTCGCCGTACCCGGTGGAAGCAGGAATGTCGATGTTCCTCGCAGTATAACAAACGCCAAGCGAGGAGAAGAAGCCCAATGTCGCTCTGGTAGATCCCGCCACGCAGGCCAGTACGGAATCGCCTTCGCGCATCCGACTCTTGCTTGGATCGGCGATCTGCTTCTGGCGTTTGACCCATCCGTCGGTGGATACCAACACATGGCAATCTTCAGCCACGATAAAGTCTTCGGCACTGTATTCAGTCTCCGACTCGACGGTCACGATCTTGGTTCGCCGCGCACCCTCCTTGCTCTTGGCGTATTTTTCGATAAGTCCTTCAATCTCTTCGCGAACGATTGCCCAACGCCCCGAAGAACGCGTGTCATCAGTGCTTTCCTTTAACAGTTTCTTGATCGCGCGGGCTCGCTTCTGTTTGGCATCGAATTCATCCCGGATCAAGTTGATTTCCAACCGAGCCAAGCGATACAGCTTCAGCTCGAGGATGGCATCCGTCTGTTCTTCATCTAGTCCGCCGTTGCCGTTTCGATCCGGCGGAAACCGCTGCATGATTTTGTTCGCCGCGTCTGCTTTGCCCTCGGAACGCCGAATAATGCGGATGATCTCATCCAAAGCATCAAAGATCAGCAGAAACCCCTGCAGGATATGCATCCGCTTCAGCAGGCCTTCCAGCTCGTTTTCCAATCGAGCTGTGACGACTTCCAACCGGAAGTGAAGGAAATGCCAGAGCACCTCCTTTAAACCCAACCGTTCTGGACGCCCCACCTCGGGATTCTCTGTCGGAACCAGGCAAGTCATGTTGACGTTGAAGCTGGTTTGCAACGGCGTATTCTTATAGAGATATGCCAGAACCTTTGCTTCGTCGGCGTCCTTGCGCAATTTCAAGTCGATGCGAATGTCCTCAGTCGACACATCGCGAACGTCTTCGATGAGCGGCATCTTGCTGCTAAGTACAATTTCTGCAATTCGCTCAACCAATACGGACTTGTTGACGCCATAGGGAATCGAGTCGATATGCAGTATCTTACTGTTTCCTTCCGCGGCTCCAGGCCGTGTCGTGCCACGGACCTTGATGGCTCCCTGCCCAGTGCGATATATATCTCGCAATTCCTCCTTGGTGTTGATAACTTGCCCGCCCGTTGGGAAATCTGGTCCCTGGACGGCATCGTTGGCCACCAGCTGATAGTCCTTAACTTCAGGATCATTCAGCAGCTTGAGCAACGCGCGGCAGACCTCACCCAAATTGTGAGGAGGGATATTGGTTGCCATCCCGACAGCAATACCTGTCGAACCGTTGACGAGCATATTCGGGATGCGGCTGGGCAATACGACTGGCTCTTGGCGCGTGCCGTCGTAATTTGGTCGATGGGGTACGATGCGCATGCCATGGTCGCGCAAAATCTCGTTGGCCATCGGCGTCATGCGGCATTCGGTGTAACGCATTGCCGCCGCGTTGTCCCCATCGATGGAACCAAAATTACCAATGCCGTCAATCAGCGGTTCACGCAGCGCCCACGGTTGCGCCAATCGCACTAGGGCATCGTATACCGAAGATTCGCCATGCGGATGAAAGTTTCCAGTGACGTTACCACAGACAAACGCACACTTGCGCGGCTTGGCTTCAGCGTTCACGCCTAACTGGCTCATGGCAAACAGAATTCGTCGTTGAACAGGCTTAAGTCCATCACGGACATCCGGCAACGCCCGACTTGTAATCACCGAGAGCGAATAATTCAGATATCGATCCTGAGCAGCGTCACGCAGGGAAACTGCTTCTATCTGCTGCGACTCGATATCCCTGAATAGGTCGCTGCTGCCTTCCTGCTTCTTGTTACGCTTCGATCTACCGGAATTTCCGGAGTTTTGGTCGCGGTTTGTCGAACGGCGTTTTGCCATTCCAAAGTTCCTCCGTGGGGCGCCGGGTGGCTGCTATCCAAGTGGTAATATCTTGCTGTCAACAGTGTCCGTATGGCGCACTATCCGGGCTGATAGCTTTTACGTAACGCTCAAATCAGTCAAGCCCGGCAGACAGACCAAACGGGAGCTCCAACATTAGAAAGAGAGGATAGCATTGGGCTTGCGTGAGCACTCTCCCCAAGAATGGACTGGCTGGCAGCGCAGAACGCTCATCCCACGATTTGAAAAAATGCGATGTTCCACTTGGTTACTGGGCTCTGCCTGGGAACCCAGCGTTTTGTAGGCTCTGGCTGCGATTTTCGCCAGTCGCGATGGGTGAAACGATAAGGCTGGCAGGGCGGATCCGCGAAGACATTGCGTGCCCAGGCAGGGCCGGCAGCGCATGGGAACAAGTGGAAAAACAGTGCGTGCCCCGGTAGGGCCTGGGCATGAGTGGTGTTCTGACTCGCCACCGAAAAAGCCTGGCAGAAGGAGAACGGTCATTCAGGAATGCACTCTGCGGCCAGCAAGTCGGCAGGCGTTTCCCGGCGGCGAATCAACTTCGCTTGACCGCCTTCAATCATCACCTCAGCAGCCCGGAACTTACTGTTGTAGTTACTGGACATGGCGAAACAGTATGCTCCAGCCACTTCCAAAACGACGATGTCTCCGACTTGGGCCTTGGGCAATCGGCGCTTGGCGACAAACCCACCCTCGGCCTGAGTGAAGATGTCCCCCGATTCGCACAATGGTCCACCGACTACCACATCTAGCTCGCCCGCGTTTGCCCCGCCGCGATGAGCAATCGAGATTGGGTGGTAGGCCCCGTACAGTATTGGACGGGCCAAATCGTTGAAACCAGCATCCAGCAAGTAGAAGGTGTTATCACCCATTTGCTTGATCGCCCGCAATTCGGCCAGCAGAAAACCGGACTCAGCCACCAAGAATCTGCCCGGCTCAATTTCCAGTTCGACCGTATGGCCAAACTGGTCTTGCAATCGATTGCGCGTTGTATCCCACAGTCCGAAGTAGCGTTCGATATCGACATAGGAGTCTTCGTCGCGATAGGGTACAGGCAGTCCGCCTCCGGCGCTGATCGTGGTTACCGTCCGCCCAACTTGCTGGCAAGCCCTTTCCATCGCTTCGCAGACCATCGACAAATGCTCTATGTCTGTTCCGCTGCCAATGTGCATATGCATGGATGTGACCGTCAGTCCGTGACGATCTGCACGAATCAAACAATCGTCGATCTCCTCGTGCCAGACACCGTGCTTGGATTGCGGGCCACCGGTGTTTGTCTTTTGGCTATGACCGTGACCAAACCCAGGATTGATCCTCAGCGCGATATCGCGACCTGGCGCGACGCGTCCCAATTGGTCGATCATGTCCGGTGAGCCGATATTCACGGGGATATTGTGCTGAACAACTAAATCGAGTGCAGCTTGATCGAATACATCCGCTGTGTAGACAATTCCACGCGGCTGGGTCCTGGGACAAAAGCCAGCTGCCAGGGCGCGATGAATCTCTCCCGCGCTGACGGCATCAACCACGACCCCCTGACGCCGCATGCGATCCAGAATGGCAATATTTGAATTGGCCTTTTGAGCGTATCGAATCGTGTCAAAAGCTCTCAAGTCGGCGATGCGGGCCGTGATCGTGGCAAGATCATAGACATAACTCGGTGTGCCAAAACGATCTGCCAAATCGACAACACTTAAGCCACTAATCTCGCGGCGCAAAGTCGGAAATAAAGTACTGGTAGACATAGGAATCCCTTTAAACCCCGCGTCGTAACGAAGGAGACATTTTGCGAAGTGGCAGCTACTGCTGGGCGCGGCGTTCCCGCACCTTTCGACTGTACTGCTGCATAAAAGCGGCCTCCTTTTTGGTCAGGCTGTCTTTTCCCTCGCGCAGAATCTTTTCAAGAATGCGATCGGATTCAGCCTCATCCTTGGCCAGCAGCGAGTCTGTCGCATCGTCATCGCTGGGGCGATGGACTTTGAGCCCGCTGCGTCGCTGCTTAAATTTCAACTTCGCACCGCCCGAGAGCCCCTCGAAGAACGAAAAGTTAAGTTGACCATAGAAGTAAATGGCTGCAAAGGCGGCACCCATCAAGTGAACGTCGAAGGCAACCTGTGGAGCGCCGGATTCTGTAACGCCGGACTGAGTTCCCAGCACGTTGGTGCCAATGATGATCACCCCCAGCACCCAAGCTTTCACCGGCACGACGCCGTAAAGGTGAAGTGTAGAACGAGGAAAGGAAAAAACAAACAACATGGCCACCGCAGTTGTGGCTCCGGAGGCACCAAGTAACGCGCCGCCTGTTCCCGTGCCCACACGCACGGCACTCCACAGTAGCCCACAGAGGATTCCTGCAATTAGGTAAAAGCGGAAGAACTCCCACTTCCCGTACTTCGACTCGACACCCTGCCCCAAGAAATAGAGGCCGAGCATGTTGAACAAGATGTGCCGCATGCCCGAATGCACAAAGGCATAGGATAGAAAGCGGGGCCAGTGCAACGGATCCAGGAGATCGCTCGCCTGCAACATCAGCAGGTTGTTGACTCCGTTGCTCCGCGACGTCAGCAAGAAGTTGGCAACAAACACAGCCAAATTGGCCACGATCAGCATGGTTACCGCAGAACTATTGTCCCACGGTCTTATTGGCCGCAAGTCGTCATCTCGGTAGTAATCTCGATCGTAAATACCCATAGGTCAATCTATGCAATTCAATTTCGGGGGCAGGGCAGTTGCTGGCCGACCTGAACACAATCTGCGATCACCACCATTGTTACGTTCTACGTGTGTTTGGGAAGAGACAGCCAACCAGGATCAGGCCTGCCTGCCCGATCCGGCAGAGTAAATTCGTTCTTGGCCCAAGCGACAAAAAAACTCGGTACGCTAGGTAACAAATCAGGTTTGGCAAGCAATTCCTCAGGAGTTAGCCACATCCACTCGGCAACTTCCAGCTCATTCGCCACTGGAGCAGAGTCAGCGCTGCGTTCAACCAACACCCACTCCAACAGCGTTCCCCAGGCAGTGCGACTTTTCCAAACATGCCGAATAGCAACCGCTGTCAAGGATAATTCCTCGTGCAATTCTCGCACAATGGCGATCTCCGGTGTTTCTCCATGCTCAATCGTACCGCCAGCGAAACATAGCAGATTGGGAGCCCGTACATGTGCGCTGCGGCGAATCACAAGAAACCTCTCGTCTTCGCACAGAATTGCTACTGCGCCGTGTCCAGGCTTGCGTCTGGGCAGTTGGATTCGAGAACTCATTTCCCTAGCTTATCCCGACACTGAAAGGTATTTGCTGTCCAGATAAACCGGCCACAATGTTTTCCGCTGCACGACGTGCCATCGACGACCGAGCCGTCTGCGTTGCACTGCCTATGTGAGGTACGACGAGACAGTTGTTCAGCTTGAGCAAGCCGCTTTCGGGCGGCAGCGGCTCTGGAGTGCAGACGTCCAGTCCAGCTCCAAAAATCTTGCCTTCGCTCAAAACCGCTTCCAGGGCGGCTTGGTCAATCACTTCACCCCGCGCGGTGTTGACGAGTATCGCTTCCGATTTCATTGAGTCGAATTCCGGTTTTCCAATCAGGTGTCTAGTCTGCTCCGATAACGGTACATGTACGCTTATGACATCGCTAGATTCAACCAGTTGTTGCAAGCTGACATGCCGTGACTGAAGTTCGCAGTCGACAGTCGGCTTGGGGGTGCGAGCGGTATAAAGGACTTGCATTCCCCAGCCGCCGCGCAGCTTGCGAGCCACCGCAGCACCAATCCGCCCCATGCCTACGATACCCAATGTGCGTCCTTCCAACTCCACTCCTAGCCAACCCAGCGGCTCCCATGTTTTCCAGTTTCCGCTTTCGACTGACTGCCAACCCTCTCGCACGCGGCGAGCGACCGCCAAAACCAGTGCCACGGCCATGTCCGCCGTAGCCTGCGTGAGTACATCAGGCGTATTGCCGACTTGGATCTTCCTGAGCTTCGCCGCGTCTATATCAATGTTGTTATAGCCTACCGCAAAATTGCTGATGACGCGCAGTTTGGTTCCTGCCGCATCCATAACTTCTGCATCAATTCGGTCGCTCAGTAGGCTAAGAATGCCGCTGCATCCGCTAGCGCCCGCCAACAACTCCTGGCGAGTCGGCGGTAGTGTGCCATGGTGGACGCGAACTTCTGCATGTTTGCTAAGTATCTGTAACGCCACGTCCGGCAGCTGCCTCGTCACAAATACGACTGGCCTGTTCATGAGTCTCTTTCAATGCTTATGGACCAACGGAAAAATAACGACGCTGCTCGCTGATCGGCTAAAGTTACACGAGCTCAAGGAATGAGTGGCACCAGGTGCCGCATGGCACCAGGTGGCCGCATGTGCAATTTGGCAACTACGTGCATATTCGGCGCAGATGCACTTTTCGACATAGTTCATGCATTGCATTCTGGCAAATTAATCCGACCTGGCAATCGCTGCCCAGTAGGTAAAGTTGTCTGAAAACGTAAGCTCGGAGGTTTTCGTTGGTCGACACTTGATCCGGACGAAAAATTCCGGGCAATGTGCCCAAGGTGCGTCTGACGCGGCAGGCTGGCGAAAATCATATGGATGCCATCGCCGTCGGATCGGCCCCACCTGTGAAGCCCATTGGCCCAACCCAGTACCGTGTATCTAGATTTGTGGAGACTCCAAATGTCCGTAAGATTTTTTGCCTCTTTGGCGTTGGCTGCCTGTTTGTGTTTGGCTCCAACCAGTGCAAACGCTGGCTTGTTTGGCAAGCGAGCATCCAGCTGCTGCGACACAGCACCTAGCTGCGGCTGTGAAATTGCTATGCCGAGCTGCGGTTGCGAAATCGCCCCAAGCTGTGGTTGCGAAGTTGTTGACACCTGCTGTGACCCATGCGCCGCTCCTCGCCAAGGCCTCTTGGCTCGGATGCGTGCGAAGTGCGCTGCTCGCAAGGCTTCCAGCTGCTGCGAAGTTGCACCAAGCTGTGGTTGCGAAGTTGCTCCTAGCTGCTGCGCACCTGCCCCAACTTGCTGTGACGCTGCTCCAACCTGCTGCGAAGCTGCTCCTAGCTGCGGCTGCGAAATTGCTCCAAGCTGTGGTTGCGAAGTTGATCCTTGCTGTGCACCTAAGAAGCAAGGTCTGTTCGCCAAGCTGCGTGCAAA